>NZ_PJBB01000003.1:0-370000 GCF_002836595.1 Tenacibaculum sp. Bg11-29 | reverse complement strand
TTTTATCCATATTCATAGGGTAAAAATAAACAAAAGATTTATAATTTACCCTTTACTTACCTCCTCAGCAAAAAAACGTAATGCATCAGTATTACCTATAAGACTTGTAATTCTAAGAGCATATTTACTTAATTGCTCATGAGTTTTAAGATGGTTCCACAAACTGTGTATGTAATTTGTGTAATCTTCATTAGGGTTTATTTGTATAATATTATTCTTGTAAGCAATTGAGACTAACTCGTTCGCTAATTCCTTGGCTTCTTTTACTTTATCTTCAATAGGCTGAATTAGGTTATACACTAGGTTTTGAGCAGAGTAGACCATTTCCCCTCCAATTTCCATTTGTTTCTTTTTTTTGTTTACAGTTCTAATATCTTCGAAGTTTACTAAGTAGAGCCTACTTCTTAACCCTGCCATTTCAGAGCATTCAGAGAAGTTGTTTTTTTTTAAGAAATTTTCTGTATTAGTTAACCAAAGTTCAAAGTCAGTAATAAATTTTTTATTTTTATCTCTTAAAAGGTTTACTAAATCTGGAATTTGATTAATCGATTTTTTTAAGCCTTCATAGGTGTTTATATATGATTTTATCATTATTCTACAGTTAGTTTAGAAACCATTTCTCCATTGCTGTCTTCCATTTTATGCCATTCCATACCTTGCTCAATAATTTTCATTTTTATTTGAATAATACTGTTAGGGTTTAGTTCTCTTAATTTATCAGATTCTGTAATAACCTCAGTATCTTCTATGTGTTTTTTAGGGAGTGTTATTTCATTTTGCAGTTGATCTACGAGGTATGTTGATATATACGACGGTTCAGGAATTTGTTTAATGTAGCTTTTAGATTCTTTAATAGGAGTGTTTATAATTTTTGTAGCGATTTCTGCAACCCGATTACAGAATTCTTTTAAGGAAGATTTTTGATCTGCTCGTAGTTTTAATACCTTTTCTAGTGACTGAATTTCATGTTTTATTGCACTTGACAGTTGTTTAGAGTGGTAAGTGTCAAAAGATGTTGTTTTATAAACATTCTTTAGAGATGAATAGGTCTTACTATAAAAGGAATTGTTATCAATAGGTTCGTAATCAATTGTTGTTTTTTCTTTGCTTTTTGATATCCCTACAGGGATTGTTAACTCTACATCTTGCATTTTCATTCTTGGTATAGAATAGTATTGTAGAATATCATCTGCTGCGTATTGTTTTGCCATTCTTGCAGATTCAATATCAGCAATACTTCTTGCGTGATTAATGTCTGCAACAATGGTTCCTAAGTATTCTTTTAAAGTTGCCATGGTTTATGGTGTTATTGGGTTCGTAGGGTTTGTGTTTCCTGTACTTATTACTGGAGTAACTAATGTTTCTAAAAAGTTTACTAACGTGTCAATACCTGGTGGTGGATCATCTTGACCAGCTTTTACAACAATATGCATGTTATATTCCTTTTTTCTTTCGCCACTTCTACTAGATTTTTGTTGTCTAGAATAACTAGCGTTTAATTTGGCACTAAATCCACCATAAGCAGCACCAATTTCTAGTCCGAAACCTAATTTTGAAGCTAAAGAACTTTCCTGCTTTTCTACAGAAGAAATTTTAGCATTAAAATCAATAGTAATATCCTTTATGGTAATATTAGGGATAGGTATAATAGTTAGTAATGGTACATTAAATGCTTTTGTTTCATTACCATCACCATAATTAAAGGTAACAGTGGTTGGTTTACCGTCTTTATCTTTTCCTACCGAATTAATAAAACTAACGGTTGCTAGTGCAGCATCACTTTGAGCCTCGATAGAGGCGGTCAAAGGACCGCCTATCAAAGACCTGAAATCTAAATTTAAAACTTGATTTGGCATAATTTAATTTTTTAAGCAGATGGTTGTGAAATAATAGCATTTTCTAAAATACCTAATACTTTTTCCATACCTGCTGGTATTTCATCCTGTACAGCTTTTACACTAATCCCCATAGTGTAGGTTTTGTCAATTTCTGTACCTCTGCTATCCTTTCTTTTGTAAGAAGCAGAAACATTGAATTTTGTTTTACTTGTTCCGCTACTCTTATAGCTTTTTTTGACACCTTTCTTTTTACTATTTCTACTTCTAGAATATTTGTTCTCATTTTCATACTCTAAACCAATTTTAAAATCAATTTCTCGTTCAGAGTTTATTTTTTCTACAGAGTTTATTTTTGCGTTAAATTCTATTGTAGTTTCTTCAACTCTTATGTATGGAATTGGAACCATCGTTAATAAAGGTACTTCCAGTTTCATATCTAAAAACTGAGCAGCAGTAGATGGGGTTCCAGAAGTAAATAGAACAGATGTACTTGCATTAGTAATAAAGGTTGGGTTAATAACTTCTATTTCATAATCAGATGAATTATATTCTGAACCTTCTTGAAGTACATTAACGCCTATTACCACTCCAGCTTTGTTAATTACCGCTTCAAGTATAGCGCCAGAACCATTTCCTGTTTTGCTAGGTTTTAATTTAACGTTTAAAATAGGAGGATGCGTATAGTTTGCTCCTGAGTTTGCTCCGTTAATAGTAACACTACTAATATTTCCTGTATTTATATTTGCAACATTAAAATTAAATTTTGCGCCAGTACCACCTACAGGTAATATTTTAATTTCACTAACATTAGTATAGTTAAAGCCTTGTTTAGTTATAACAACCCTTTCAACTTTTAAACCACTAGTATTTGTACCATCAGAAACCATAACAGCTTCTGCTACGGCGCCATAACCGTCTCCAATGATTTCAATTTTAGGAGTTACATTATATCCCTTACCTTGGTTGTCTACTTTTGCATTTATGCTATGTGGAGTACCTGATTGATACGGAGAAATTTCTTTCGGATATGTAAAGGTTACATACTCAGGATCTCCATTTTCATCAAAACCAACATCTTTAATGTATTTTACGGTAGATTCAGCAGCTAAAATTTGTGCTTCTACAACAGCACTTAATGGGCCTCCAATTAAATTACCGAAGTTTAAACTAGAAAGTTCTTGGCCTGGGTTATATCTCGATATATTTGACATAGTTATTTTATTTTTTACCTACTCTGTTTATTTTTAGGCTTTTCGGTTTTCGCCTTTTAGCATTTCGAAATAACTAGGTGTAAAATTCTATCAATTACTTAATTTTTAGGTAGTGTGATTAACTATAAAACATAAGTGATAAGCTGTAATTTTTTAAAGTGGTTTTCCTGCAGTGAAATGCAGCTATTAATTATGTGAAAAATATTTTTAGAGTTTTGTTTTTATTTAGATGTAAATGAGGGGTTGGGTATGTAAAAAGAAGTAGGTGTTTTTTTGTAGTTTTAACTTAAATACACAGCGCTAAGTAGTTAAATACTCATGAGTAGATATATGATCTTAAGAATATTGATGTGATTTATATTGCTTGTTATAATATTATTAGTCTGTTAAAATAGGTTTCGATTGTGCTTAATCAAACATTTTAAAGATGTTTTAATTAGAATATAGGTAACTACTCACTAACCGTTATAAATCTTTTATTTTAGCGTAATATCGTATTATTACGTCATTAAAATAATACTTATATTTGGTGTTTAGGATTTGCTATGAAAATTTCCTACAGACTTTTTATCTAAGCATACATTACAATTATATCTTGTAAATATATAAGGTGTATATGTTTTGTGTATGTAGTATTCTGTTAGAAAGAATAGTGAGTCAAAAAAATAATTGTAAACTTTTAAAATAATTTTTATGAAAAACAAATTTTTAGTAGTAGCAACATTGGCTACCATGATTTTTACATCTTGTAGTCAAGATAGTTTAGATGAAGCATCAAAAGAGGTGGGTGCAAAAGTATCTCGCCCTTACAATGCCCTAAATTACAAAGAACTGGTACCTATGTTAGAACATTATGATGAAACAAGAAAACCTATATTAGAAAAAGCATTAGGGCATGAAGATACTCGTATGAATTACTTTAGTATAGAAACTATTGAAAACTATTTGGCGTATGTAAAAACATTATCAAAAGAAAAAGGAATTAGAATAACAGGAATTAACTTTGTATCGGCATCATATCCTGAAAATACAACACATGGAGTACCTAATTATCAAACGATGGTATTTATGCCAACTACAGAAATTAATGGTAAGAACATAAACTTTGACCCGGTGCAATCTTCAGAAGGTAACGTAGTTACAGTAAAAGAAATGTTAGGGGATTATGGTTACAATTGGGTGTATGATAGTAAAGAAGATTATGAAAACAGAAACAAGCTTTCTAAAAAAGTACAACAAAATTTTCTAAAAAGAGAAAGTATGAAAGATTTAGAGAGTAGTACTGGAAATAGGGGAACTATTTCTCCTCCTCTTTAATGTTTGAGAATAATTGTCAAAGCAAAAAAAGCTAACAAACTAATTTGTTAGCTTTTTTTTTACAAAGAAAACAAGAGTAAAAGCGATGTAAACCTTCTAGGTTATTAGCTTTTAAATCTAGGGTGTTTTTCCTGATTTTTTTATGTAAACGCTTGATTTACTTAGCTTGTTAAAAAAAGGATTTGTTATTAAGGGAAACAAGAGTGTATATTTGGGTAGAATTAAAACCAAACTTATTATGAGTAAAAAAAATATATTTCAAAAATTAATTGAAATATTCAGAAGCATTTTTTGCAAGGAATGTACAACTGAAGAGTGTTTAGAAAATGCAAATGAAAAAGGAATTTTTTGTTACAAAGATGAAGGAAGAACAAAAGAAATGTTAAGCTATTCGGAGGTTATTGATATGCTAAAACGCTATGACACTACAAGAATACAGCCTTTAGAAGGTGCTTTAGGATATGAAGATTCTCGTGTTACAACCTTTGATTTTATTCAGTTTAAAAAATATTTAGGACATGTTGAAAACTTGAGTAAAAAAGCAAATGTAAAAATGACAGGAATTTCATTTATTGCTAGTGCAAAGAAGCATGAGAAAAATGGAAAAGAATATAGTGGTTTAATTTATGTGCCATCTACAACTATTAAAGGGGCGGATGTTTTATATGATCCTTTGCAGAGTGCCAAGCAAGGAAAGTTAGTAACGTTTAAAGAAATGTTAGAGAAGCATGGTTATAATTGGATTTACGATACCGAAGGAGATTATAAAGAAGGAAAAAGAAAAGATTATAATTATAGTTTAAAGACTGTAAAAAAACAAGAAGCTAATTTGAGAGGTGGAGATGATGATGTAATAATTGTGAGTGATGATAGCGGATTCGGTAATAGAGGTCAAATTTCACCTCCATATTAATATTTAATGAATTTACTTACAGATTTTAGTTATTTATTTGAGATTACAACTGGTGTAGTTGCATTTTTTAGTAGAAAAAAATTTAAGATCCCTTTTTATAATTTTTTCTTTTATTACATTGTACTGGTTGTGTTAGTCGAAACTTTAGGGCAGGTTTTGAGGGGGTATCAAATAAATGCAATTCAATTATATAATTTTTATACTTTTTTTGAATTTAATTTGTTAGGTATAATTTATTGGAAATTAACTTATGAAAATCAATCTCATAAGTCAATAAGTTTTTTTCTTGTAATGTTTAATATTATTTATTTTTTAAGTTTTGTTTTTGTTGATTTGCAGAACTACACAGTAATAATAGGGGCAGTTATAGTAAGTTCTTTTATGATTCTTTATTTAAAAGAATTGTTGAATTCTAGTAAGATTATATTTTATGAAGGGAAAGTGTCCTTTTGGATAACGGTAGGTTTTTTATTATACTACTTAACATCAATACCTTTTCAAGCGGTTTTTTATATAATTGGATTAGAGAGTAGAGAGTTGTTTTATATTCAGCACTTTATAATTATATTAACACACCTTTGTTTTATATACGGATTATTATGGAGCAAGAAAGAAGTGAGCTAATTGTATTGATATCAACTTTTATAATAGTTTTTATTACTATTTCTTTGATAGTGCTTTTTGTTGTTTTTCAGAGACGTAAAAATAAATTGTTACAAGAAAGGAGCCTTATAAAAAAACGTTTTGAAAGAGAAATCGCAGAAACACAGATAGAAATAAGAGAAGAAACACTACGGAATATTAGCTGGGAGTTGCACGATAATATTGGGCAACTCTTAACTTTAGCTAAAATACAGTTACAACATGCAACGCCAGATAATATGCATGGAATAACCGAAATAATTACAAAAAGTTTAACGGAAATAAGAGCCTTGTCGAAGTCTATAAACCCAGATTTTATTAATAATATAAAATTAAAGGAAGCTTTAAGATTAGAGATTGAGCGTTTTAATCGTTTAAATTATATTGAGTCGAGTTTAACTATTACAGGAGAAGAAATAGAAATAGACCAAAAACACGGCATTATAATTTTTAGAATGTTGCAAGAGTTTTTTTCTAATACGATAAAACATTCAAAAGCATCCAAACTCGATGTTTTTTTACATTATAATGAAAATTATATCGATATTATAGCAAAAGATAATGGAGTTGGTTTTAAAGTGAAAGAAAATTGTATTAATGGTATTGGTTTGCAGAATATTAAAGCCAGAGCAGAGTTGATAAACGCAAAAGCTACATTGAAATCAGAACCAGAAAAAGGAACAAGATTAATAATAAATTATTATATTTAAAAAGTATAGGGTATTCCCTATAAAACCTATGTAACTATGAAGTATTCAGTTGTTGTTGTAGATGATCATACACTATTATCACAAGCTATTGAAGGAATGGTAAATACTTTTAGTAAATTTAAAGTATTGTACACGTGTAAAAACGGTAAAGAAGTTGTCGATAAATTTTCTGAATCACCAAAAAACATTCCAGATATTGTTTTAATGGATGTAAACATGCCTATAATGAATGGTATTGATGCTACCGAATGGGTTGTAACGCATCATCCAGAAGTGCATGTAATGGCGTTGTCGATTGAAGATGCTAATAATACAATTTTACAAATGTTAAAGGCAGGTGCAGTCGGTTATTTACTTAAAGACACTCGAAAAGAAGTGCTAGAAAGAGCATTACTAGAAATGATGGACAATGGTTTTTATCATACAAGAAATGTTACCACATTATTATTAGATTCTGTATCAGGAAAAAACAGTAAAAATAGCATTTCATTTAAAGAAAATGAATTGGTTTTTATGAAGTTAGCTTGTTCGGAATTAACCTATAAAGAGATAGCAGAGAAGATGTTTTTAAGTCCAAAAACGATTGATGGTTATCGAGATAGTTTGTTTACCAAACTAAATGTTAGAAACAGAGTAGGGTTAGTAATGTACGCAATAAAAAATAAAATTTACACTCCGTAATTTTTCCTTAAATTTGCAGCATGGAAGAAACGAATAGGCAACGAAAAATTGCAGGAGTATTACAAGAAGATCTAGTAGATGTTTTACAGCGTGCTGCACAAGATGGAATGAAGGGAGTGATTATATCGGTATCTAAAGTTTCGGTAACTGCCGATTTAGGAGTAGCTAAAGTTTATTTAAGCGTTTTTCCTTCTGATAAAAGAGATGAAATTATAAAAGGTGTGGTATCTAATACATCATCAATTCGTTATGAAATGGCGAAAAGAACAAGACATCAATTAAGAAGAATGCCAGAGTTGTTATTTTTTGGAGATGATAGTTTAGATTATATTGAAGATATTGATAACTCTTTAAAAGGAGGTGATGTAGATCCAATTAAAAATCCTGATGTTTTACCACGTCGTCAAAAACGTTAATGAATTTTGTTTACATTGCTAACTAAGATTTATTAATAATTTTGAAATTTTCTTTATACATAGCTAAAAGATACCTGTTTTCTAAAACAAGCACAAACGCAATAAATATAATTACATTTATTGCTGTTTTTGGTGTTGTTATAGGAGCGTTAGCGTTGTTCGTTATTTTATCTGGATATTCAGGATTAAGAACATTTAGCGAGGCTATGCTTAGCGTATCTGATCCTGATATAAAAATAACAACGGTTAAAGGGAAGTCTTTTAAATATTCAGAGGAAGTTCATCAAAAATTAATTCAGGATACTGAAATAAGTGCAGTTTCAAAAATTATAGAAGAGCGTGTTTTTTTAAAATATAAAAATAAAAGCCAAGTAGCATACATAAAAGGAGTTGATGAAAATTATAAAAACGTTATTCCTACTGATTCTCTATTAACGATGGGGACTTGGATTGATCCTGAGTTTAAAAATACAGCTGTTATAGGTTACGGAATTTCATATAAATTGTCGTTAAGTATTTTAAATTTTGGTGAGCCTTTACAGATTTTAGTGCCAAAACCAGGAAAGGGTTTTGTAAATGCAAATAATGCTTATAAATCTGTGTCTACTCAAATAATTGGCGCCTATTCTGGGGCAGAAGAATTTGAAAATAAATATGTTTTTACAGAGTTGTCTTTAGCGCAAGAATTATTGAACTATGATGAAAATCAAATTTCAGGAATAGCGCTTAAGCTAAAATCAGGGATCGATTTAGATGATTTTCAAGAACAATTACAAAATCATTTAGGAGCTGCTTTTAACGTGCAAACAAGGGCTCAGTTAAATTCGCTACACTACAAAGTTATTAATACCGAAAGATTTATTACCTACTTAATTTTTACGTTAATACTAGCGATTGCTTTGTTTAACGTAATTGGGTCAATAATTATGATGATTATTGACAAGCGTAAAAATCTTAAGACTTTATATAGCTTAGGAACTAGTATTGATCAGATAAAAAAAATATTTGTACTACAAGGTTTTTTATTAACAATTGTAGGTATGATTGTAGGATTGGTTTTAGGTATTATTTTGGTTTTAATTCAACAGCGTTACGAATTGTTCATGATTACCGAAAATTTTGCATATCCTGTTGAATTTAGATGGATGAATTTATTAACTATTATTATTACAATCTTAACGCTAGGTTATATAGCAGCTAGAATAGCAAGTTCAAGAATATCTAAGAAATTTATTGAGAAATAGATTTACCTAATTTCTGGAATAATCATATTCCCAAACTTAGCTTCCACTTCATCAAAAGCAGCAAAAACATCTTTTGCATCATCAGACGTTACCATTTTCATTCGGTATTCTTTAAAATGAGGAATTCCTTTAAAATAATTTGTATAATGTCTTCTAGTTTCAAAAACTCCTAAAACAGGGCCTTTCCAATCAATAGCCATTTGTAAATGTCTACGAGCCGTTTCTACTCGTTGTGAAATTGTAGGCTTTGCTAAATATTCACCTGTTTTAAAATAATGCTTTACTTCGTTAAAAAACCAAGGGTATCCAATAGCCGCTCTACCAATCATACAGCCATCTAATCCGTATTTATCACGCATTTCCATTGCTTTCTCTGGTGAAGTAACATCACCATTACCAAACACAGGAATATGCATTCTTTGATTATTTTTAACTTCAGAGATTAACGACCAATCTGCATCACCTTTATACATTTGTGCACGAGTACGTCCATGAATAGAAATTGCAGCACAACCAACATCTTGTAAGCGTTCAGCTACTTCTACAATTTTAATAGAATCATGATCCCAACCTAAACGAGTTTTTACGGTAACCGGTAAATTGGTGTGTTTTACCATGGCTTCAGTAAGTGATACCATTAAATCGATATCTTTTAAAATTCCTGCACCAGCACCTTTAGAGACTACTTTCTTAACAGGGCACCCAAAGTTAATATCAATAATATCAGGGTTCGATTTTTCTACAATCTCAACAGTTTTTAGCATCGATTCTAAATTGGCACCAAAAATCTGTATTCCAACAGGGCGTTCTTTTTCGTAAATATCTAATTTCATTACGCTTTTTGCAGCGTCACGAATCAGTCCTTCCGAAGAAATAAATTCAGTATAAACCACATCAGCACCGTTCTCTTTACACAAAGCTCTAAACGGTGGGTCACTCACATCTTCCATCGGTGCTAATAATAGCGGGAAATCAGGAAGTTCTATATCTCCAATTTTTACCATGTGGCAAAGTTAGTTTTTATTTTTAAGAATGAAAAAAGGAATCAAAATTTGATTTATTTAGTTTTCTATTTTATTTTTTTCGTTTAAACTAAACTGGGGTTGCATTAATCTTTCGTTATTGTAGGTGTTTTCTTTCGAGTCAAGTGGGGTGTTTCTAGAAAACTTTTTATTAACGACCTACATACAAATTAAATGATGTAAAGCTGATTAATTGTTGTTTTCATATCACTGAAAGTTGCCTTTTTCTATCTTGAAACGAACTTTGAATTCGTAATTGGAATTAAATAATTTTGTAGAATAAATGGGATTGTTGAATAACGACTTTTAGATTGGTAAGGTTGCGTTTTCGTAGAAGAAATAGCTTTGGTTATGTAAATTTACATAACCATTATTTCCTAAGAAAATAGTCCAAGGATATATTTTTTGGGATAAACTTCGTTCGTATTCATCTTTGGTTTGTCTTTATGAACAGAAATATAGTTTTATTTTCTGATATTTATTTTGGGTAAAGGGATAACAGCTAATTATTTAGGTTCTAAAGCTACTAGGGTTTAATTTTATTGATTCCGTTGTAACAATTTATAGAAATTAAATTCGCCACAACAAGTTTGACGTTGTTATGGAGAATTGTTTTACTGATTCTTATTTTTTAACTAATTGGCTAAATCTATTGATATAATCTTGTAAAAACTTTTTGGTTCGAACCGCGCTAAGAGTTCCGTTTTTATCAAAATAAGTCGGGGAGTTACCTAAAAAGACTTCAGGTTGTTGAACAGTTGGCATATCAAAGTAAGATAGTGCTAAGCGAAGATTTTTTTGTGAGCTGTAGCCGCCCATTTTTCCAACCGAATGACTTATAATTGCATTTGGTTTGTTTTTCCAGGCTACATCATGATTGGGTTTCGAGCAAATATCAACAACATTTTTTAAGCAAGCTGGGATTGTGCGATTATTTTCTGGGGTTACAAATAGAATTCCATCAGAGGATTTTATGGTGTTTCGAAACTCTGTATATTCTTTAGGTATTGGGAAATCGGTTTCTAATGGGTCGTCATAATCGAAATTATATAATGGTAAGTTCCTGATCTCAATAATTTTTACTTCGAAATCTTCAGGAAACATATCGAGTACATTTAGTGCTATTTTGCGTGCGTAAGAACCTCTACGTAAACTACCAATGATTATGGTTATTTTTTTATGCATTTTTAGTGTTTTTGTGACGAGTATTACGAGTAGGGGTTGGGTTTTTATAATTTTCTTTTAAAACAAACATTAAATACTCTTCGTTATCTGTGTATTTAATAGTCTTTGTAAGATTAAAATAATTGATGGTTGCTTTTCGTAACTCTGATTGAATTTCTTGCATATTACTCTGATTATTTTTTGTTAAATACAATAAATAATAAACCGTTTTTTTTATCATTTTAATAGCTTTTTCCGGTTCATTTAGTTTTTTATAGGTGTTGGCAAGGTTATTACATGAAATTATATAAACTTGAATAAAAGGAATGCCAACACCTTTACAAAATTTTGTATTTTTTGTTAGTACCTCTGCTCGGTAAAGGGCATCATTATAGTTGGTTAATGCTTCGTGGTAGTTTCCTTGATTAAATAAATTTGTAGCATTTTTAGTTTTTATTTTCCAATAATTTTCTATTTGAGTTATACAGGTGTCGCTCATTTTAACATGGTATTTAATTATTTTTAGGCAAATGTAATTAATTTTTAGTCTAATCTAAAAATTAATTTAGATTAGACTAAATTTGTCTTTTTTGGAATAGAGTTTTATTGAATAAATTTTTAATTGTACAACGTTTTACAATAAAGTATCTTTGCAGTCATAAGAGGTTAGAAATACGACGAATGAAGAAAATTAGAAATTTTTGCATTATAGCACATATTGATCACGGTAAAAGTACACTTGCCGATAGGTTATTAGATTATACTGGAGCTGTAACTGAGAGAGAAAAAAAATCTCAACTACTAGATAGTATGGATTTGGAGCGTGAACGTGGTATTACCATTAAATCGCATGCAATTCAAATGAATTATACTCACGAAGGTGAAGATTATATTTTAAATTTAATAGATACACCTGGTCACGTAGATTTTTCTTACGAAGTTTCTCGTTCTATTGCAGCTTGTGAAGGAGCATTGCTAATTGTTGATGCTGCACAAAGTATTCAAGCACAAACAATTTCTAATTTATATTTAGCTTTAGATAATGATTTGGAAATTATTCCTGTATTAAATAAAGTTGATTTACCATCGGCAAACCCAGAAGAGGTAACTGATGATATTGTAGATTTATTAGGTTGTGAACCAGAAGATGTAATTCATGCAAGTGGAAAAACAGGTTTTGGTGTTGGTAATATTTTAGCTGCTATTATAGCTAAAGTACCGCCACCACAAGGAAACCCTGATGCACCTTTAAAAGCATTAATTTTTGATTCAGTTTACAATTCTTATAGAGGAATTGAAACTTACTTTAGAGTAATTGATGGTTCTATTAAAAAGAATCAGCGTATTAAGTTTATGTCAACGGGTACCGAATATAAAGCAGATGAAGTTGGTACTTTAAAGCTAGAGCAAGAGGCAAAGCAAGAAGTGAAAACAGGAGATGTAGGGTATTTAATTACAGGTATTAAAGTTGCAAAAGAAGTAAAGGTAGGAGATACTATTACTGATTTTGAAAACCCAACTGAAAGCCTTATTGATGGTTTTGAAGATGTAAAGCCAATGGTTTTTGCGGGTATTTACCCTGTAGATACTGAAGATTACGAAGAACTTCGTAATTCGATGGAAAAATTACAATTAAATGATGCTTCTTTGGTATTTCAACCAGAAAGTTCAGTAGCTTTAGGTTTTGGTTTTCGATGTGGATTCTTAGGAATGTTACATATGGAAATTATTCAAGAACGTTTAGAACGTGAATTTAATATGACTGTGATTACCACGGTTCCTAACGTTTCTTATCACGCATATACGAAGAAAAATCCTGAGGAAATTGTATTGCTAAATAATCCAACAGATTTACCAGACCCATCGAGATTAGAGAAAGTAGAAGAGCCTTTTATTAAAGCCTCTATTATTACAAAATCTGATTTTGTAGGACAAGTAATGTCGCTTTGTATTGAGAAAAGAGGAGAGATAGTAAATCAAACATATTTAACAACAGAAAGAGTAGAGCTGACTTTTGATATGCCTTTAGCAGAAATAGTATTCGATTTTTACGATCGATTAAAAACCGTTTCTAAAGGATATGCGTCTTTTGATTACGCACCGATAGGTATGAGAGAATCGAAATTAGTTCGTGTAGATATTTTATTAAATGGTGACCCTGTTGATGCACTTTCTGCATTATTACATGCAGACAATGCTTATGTGATAGGTAAAAAAATTGTAGAAAAATTAAAGGAACTAATACCAAGACAACAGTTTGATATTCCTATTCAAGCTGCAATTGGAGCAAAAATTATTGCCAGAGAAACAACGAAAGCATTACGTAAAGATGTAACAGCAAAATGTTATGGAGGTGATATTTCTAGAAAACGTAAATTATTAGAGAAGCAGAAAAAAGGTAAGAAAAGAATGCGTCAGGTAGGTAATGTAGAAATTCCACAAGAAGCATTTATGGCAGTTTTAAAGCTAAATGATTAATCTTTTTGCAAGTAATATATTAAAACTCCTTTTTGAGAAATCAAAAAGGAGTTTTTTATTGGTTAATTTTCTAGCCATTTTCTAAAATCAGAAGTAATAGAAGAACTTGTCATTGGTTTTTCTTTTACACCTTTCATTGTGATTAAGAGCCGGTTTTTAAAATGACTTTCTATTTTTTCGATAAAATCAATATTTACAATTTCACTTCGATTAATTTTAAAAAATTTGGTTGGGTTTAATTGCTGAAAAATACCTCCTAAAGATTGAGAAATAGTATATCTTTTTCCTGAATTATCTATAGCAATACAAAAATCTCCAGACGCTTCAATTAAGCTAATATCTACAATATTTAATAATTGAATTCCAGATGTTTTTTTGATAACAAAACGTTTTTTATAAGAAGTGTTTTCTTCTTGTAAAGCAGATTTTAAGTTAGATAATGTATCTGTGTTTAAAGCATTGTATTTACCTTGATTAAACAAAGATTGGTACTTTTCTATGGCTTTATTAAAATCAGATTTAGAATATGGTTTTAAAATGTATGCAATTCCGTTTGTATTGAATGCTTTAAATAAATATTCATCGTGAGCAGAGCAAAAAATTATAGGACAGTCAATAGAAACATCATCAAATAAGTCGAAAGATATTCCATCTAATAATTGAATATCAGATAAAATAAAATCATATTTATTTTTAGAAATTAATTCTTTCCCTTCTTTATTTGAGCGTGCTAAATCGTGAGATATTTCTTCGTCAAAAAAAAGGGTTAAATAATTTACTAATTTTTGATAAGCTGGTATTTCGTCTTCTAAAATTAAAATTTTCATAAGGTTAATTTTCTTCACTTAAATTAATAATAGGAATTGATACGTTAAATTCTTTGTTAGTATTTATAATAACTACTTTTTTATCAGAAAGTAGTTGATAGCGAGTTTTTAAATTGTTTAAACCAGTACTAAGAGAATCGTTTTTTGGTATAATATTAGATTTTTTATTTACTATTTTTAAAACATTTTCTTCAATGGTGATAAATGTTCTGATGGCAACATTTTTTTCTGGTTTGTTATGCTTTACTACGTTTTCTAATAGAGTTTGAATTGCGCCAGTTGGAATAAATCTATCTTTTGTTAAGGTTTCTTTATCAATAGAAAAACTATAATCATTACCAAAGCGTGTTTTTATTAGGAAAACATAGTTTTCAGCAAACTTTAATTCTTCTGATAGTTCCATAACTTCAGCATCTTTAGTTTGTATTAAATAGCGATAAATTAATGATAAACGATTAATGTATTCTTTAGCCTTTTCTGGGTTAGAATCAATTAAAGAATCTAAGGTGTTTAAATTATTAAACAAAAAATGAGGATCTATTTGAGATCGTAAAAGTTTTAGTTCGTTCTCTTTTTGTTGTTTTTCAAATTTAGAAATTTGTGTTTGCCCTTCATAGAATTTTTTTATTAGAATTAATCCTAATGGAAAACCTACCATATCTGTAGCGTTGTATAAACCATTTTGTAGATATAAATAAATATTTGGTATACTTTTAAGTGTTTTTCCAGCACTAAGTCTTCCTATTAAATTATCTAAAGTGCCAAAAAATGTTAATAGGAATAAAGCAAAGAAAAAAAATAGAAAGTATTTTTTTTCTTTTATTAAAAACTGTGGTACTAGTATTTGAATAAAAATAAGAATTATAGAAATTGATATTATTGTAGAACTTGGTAAATCGATAAAATATTCAATTAATTTATTTCCAATTCTATAATAATCTACACAATTTAATACAATGGTAACACCATATATTATGGATAGTATTATCCAATCTGATTTATTAGGTTTGATATTCATTTAATTTCTTTTTCATGTAAAATATAAAACAAAATTTCATAATAGCTATGAATTAATCTAGAATGAATAATTTTTTATTATTATTGAATAACTATAGCGCATTAATAAATGATTTTAATTTAGACGTTTTTTTAGAACATATATACCATAAATTAAACAAGGGAAAGTTAATAATATACTTAGTACAGCGCTTCCTAAATCCATAGGATTGGTAATAACTTCTTTTATAGGTTTCCCAATTGAATCTAATTTTGCAACAAAATCTATAACAGCGTGTATGATAATTAATGGGTAAATTCTTTTTATCACTAATAAAATTGCACCAAACATTACTCCAATAAATGATGCGAAAAATACTTGAGAAATTTCTCCATAAATTCCTTTGTCAAATTTAATTAGATGTAATAAACCAAATAATAAAGCTGCTATAAAAACAGCTTTTATCTGTGCTTTTTTATTGTCTCCGAAATATTTAGAAAATAAAGGAAGTAATACACTTCTTAAACTTAACTCTTCTGAAATGCCAATACTTATACAGTAAATAGCTAACATTAGCAGGTTTGAAATACTATAACTTGGAATCGAATCTAAAAACAAACCGTTTAATAAAACTAAAAAGACTAGAGGGAAAATGATTAACCATGGTTTTTTAGGTTCTATTTTAGTTAATCCACCAAGTTTAAATAAGTTTAGTTTTTTTGCTACTATAAAGGATACCGTAGCTAGTAGTAAATTACTAATTATTCTTGTAAATAAGTAAGTGTTATATGAGGTAATATTATTACTTAGTAAATAATCTTTTACAAAATTATTAGTTATTAAAAGAATGGTAATAAAAAATGTAAAGAGAATAATTTGTTTTAATATATATATGTTTTTCATAATGATAATTAGTTATTGTCTTGAATTCTATTTTCCTCTTCTCTAGATGAATTACGTTTCGATTTTTTCTTACCAAATTTAGATCCGAAACTATATACTAAACGTAATTGAATGTTTTGACGTGAACCATTGCTTTCTACTTTAGCAGAACCGTTTCCATAATCAATTGTTCCATTAAAACCTCTATTCAGTATTTTATTGAATCCAAGATTTACTTTTAGTTTATCATTAATAAATTTTTTACCAAAAGAGAAATCTAAGCCTGCTAGCCAACCTACTTGTATTTGATCTTCTAAAGCACCAGTTCCGTAATTCCCACTCATTTCAAAGTTTACATCTAAAGGGAGTTTGTAGCTTGCTTGAATAAACCAAAATAAATTCCATTTAGATAAATCTACACCATGAGTAGCTGATTCATAAATGTTATTATTTACAATAAAGCCCGTATAACCTTCAACTTCTTTTATAAAACTTAATGGAGCAAATAATCTAAAGTTCCAATTAGTATAGTTTTCTACATTAACAGCTTGCTGTCTTATTTGTTTTGTTGCATTGTCTTGTTTTATTAAATCAAAAATTACATCATCAGTTTCGCTATAGCCAATTGTAAAAAAGGGCTGCCCATCATAAGTTAAATTAAATTGATAATTATTAGTGAAAGCAGGTTTTAAATTAGGGTTTCCTTCTTCTGCAGAAAACGGATCTAAATACTCTTCAAACGAATTTAAACTCCCATATGATGGTCTTCGAACCCTATAGCTATAAGATAAACTTGTACCTAACTTCTCTGTTACTTTTTTACTTATAGAGGCACTTGGGAATAGTTTTTGAATTGGTCTTCTTTTAATTTCATATGTAGGAACTCCGTTTTTTATAAAGTTCGATATTCCGTCAGTCTTACTGTCTTCATAACGTAATCCACCAGAAAAAGACCATTTACCTGAGGTTGCATTTACTTTAGAGTATATTGCGAAAATAGTTTCATCAACTAAAAACTGACTACTACTTTCTTGATCTAAATCGAATCCGTTTGAGTTGTTTTCAAATAATGATTGTAAGTCACTATCAGTATTTACGATTGCGTATTTACTACCTATACTTACCTTTAAATTATCAGAAAAGGTTTTAGAATAATCTATTTTAGACGTTTTTATAGTGTATTTTCCATCTTGTATATATCTTCTATCTTGAAAAGGAAGTGTGCTACCAGTAATGTCGTATAACGTATTAGTATTGTCGTTTTTGTAATTTATATAGTTAAAATCAATAACTAGTTTATCCGTGTCAGACTTGTATTCATAATAAGGACTTATGTTAAAATCAATACGATCTCTATCATAACTATTTTCTGAAAACAATGTGTTTGTAGAATTTACATTAGAAATTATAGTCTTACTACTTGTAATTCTATTAGATTTTCTAGTATTCCATCGCCCTCCAATTCCTATTGAATTATTATCATTAATATAGTAATCTACATTTACACTTACATTAAAACGATTCGGATTATAAGGTGATTTTGTAGTTTGATCATAGGTTTCATTACCAACAGTTCTAACTAAAAATAAATCATCTCTCCAAGTTGGTTTAGAATGCCCGAAACTTGTTTGCCAATTTAGTTTGTTTTTGTAGCTAGCTATCGAAACTTTTGTTCCGTATTCAAAACCTTCATCTTCACCAACCCAACCTGTAACGCTTCCGTGAGTTCCTAAACGTACATTTTTCTTTAAAATAATATTAATAATTGCACCAGAACCAGCAGCATCATATTCCGCTCCGGGTTGTTCTATAACTTCAATTTTGGCAATATTATCGGCAGGAAAATCTCTTAATAAAGTTTCCACATCCATGTATTCTGTAGTTTTTCCGTTGATAAGAATTCTAACCCCACCTTTTCCTGCAATTGAAATTCCGTTATTTGTAACCAAAACACCAGGGACTTTTCGCATTACATCTTGTAGGCTAGAATTTAGCATTTCAGATTTCTCTAAATCAACTACTAATTTTTCCGCAGTTTGCTTAATAACTGGTCTTTTAGATTTGATAACTACTTCGTTTAATGTTTGATTATCTTCTTTTAATATAAAGTTGAATATTTTATTTGTTGATAATTCAAACTCTTTGCCTATTTCTGTTTTAAAGCCTAAGGTAGAAATGGTTATTTTATATTTACCATTAGCTATATCTTTAAAAGAGTAATTTCCGTTATCGTCAGAGACTGATCCTTTTGGATTTGCTTCGTTGCCAATTTTATAAAGTATAATATTTGTGTAGGGTAAAACTTGTTTTTTTTGATCAGTAATTTTTCCTGAAATGCTGTGTTGTGCAAATACAGTAGTAACTCCAAAAAATAATAATAAAGTAGTGATTATAAATCTCATATCGCTTTTTATGGTTTAACACTTCAAAAGTGCTTCATTAATGTAAGTTTAGAAATCAAAATCTGACGAATTGGGTTAATTTTCCGACGAACAAATATCTGTATCTATATTATTAAATAATTTTGTAATTACGGTATGGTTTCCAGTAAAAAAAAAGACTCTTAATTTCTATTAAGAGTCTTTTCATAATTGTTGTTTCTATAAAAATATTTTTAAAGAATTATAGTATTAATCTCTACCACCTAAAACTTGTAGAGCCCAATATAAAAGCATTGCTAAAGAACCTAATGCAGCAACTAAATATGTTCTTGCAGCCCATTTTAAAGCATCTTTAGACCCAGCAAGTTCTTCACGAGTTACAATGTGTTTGTTTTCTAGCCAAGCCAAAGCTCTATTACTAGCGTCATATTCTACGGGTAGAGTAATAAAACTAAATAAAGTTCCCATTCCCATAAAAGCTAAACCACCAATGGCAACCATTTGCCCGATTCCTGGTTGTCCAGCTCCAGCACCTAAAATTATTCCTCCAATAACCATCCATTGAGAAAAACGAGAAGAAATACTAACAATAGGAACTAATTTAGATCGCATCGTTAACCATTTATATGCTTTAGCATGTTGTACAGCGTGTCCAACCTCATGAGCAGCAACAGCAGCTGCCGAAGCGTTTCGCTGATTGTAAACACCTTCACTTAAATTAACAGTTTTATTTTGTGGGTTGTAATGGTCGGTTAACATTCCTGGAGTAGAAATAACTTTTACATCATAAATACCATGATCATCTAACATTTTTTGAGCTATTTCAGCACCATTCATGCCGTTTCGTAAGTGAACTTTCGAATATTTTTTAAATTTTCTTTTAAGTGTATTGCTAACTACCCAGCTTAATAAAGAGATAATCCCAATTAGAATATAAAAACCTATCATAATTTATTTAGTTTTAAAATTTTGTATCATTTTTGTACGATAAATTTACAACATAAATTATTCCATAATTAAATTACTTATAATAAAAGTGTCATAATGTCAAATAAACCTAAAATTTTAATAGTATATACAGGAGGAACCATTGGTATGATTAAGGATTATAAAACAGGAGCATTAAAGGCTTTTGATTTTAGCCAGATATCTAGTAAAATCCCTGAGTTGCAACAATTACATTGTGATATTTCTACAATTTCATTTGATGAGCCAATAGATTCATCAAATATGAATGTTAATTATTATATTGATATAGCTGAAATTATTTCTAACAATTACGATAAGTTTGATGGTTTTGTGGTTCTTACAGGTTCAGATACGATGTCTTACACTTCATCTGCAATTAGCTTTATGTTTGAAAACTTACAGAAGCCTGTGATTTTCACAGGATCTCAATTACCGATAGGTGATTTGCGTACAGATGCTAAAGAAAATTTAATAACCTCGATACAGGTTGCATCAACTTATGAAAACGGAAAGCCAGTAATTCAAGAAGTAGGTTTGTATTTTGAGTATAAATTATATAGAGCGAATCGAACAACAAAGATAAATGCAGAGCAATTTGAAGCTTTTGCTTCAATGAATTATCCGCCTTTAGCTGAAAGTGGTGTTCATTTAAATTTTAATTACCCAGTATTATTTAAGCCAGTTAAAGAAGAAAATAAGCTTGTTTTTAGAAAAAAATTAGATAATAATGTTGCTATTTTAAAACTTTTTCCAGGAATAACAGCTTCTGTTGTGGCTAGTTTTATAAATATTCCCAATTTAAAAGGTATAATACTAGAAACTTATGGCTCAGGAAATGCACCAACAAAAAAATGGTTTATAGAATTGTTAGAGCAAGCTATTGATAAGGGTATATATATCGTTAATGTGACTCAGTGTGCAGGAGGAAGTGTTATTCTCGGACACTATGAAACAAGCTCTGATTTAAAACGCATCGGAATTGTTGATGGAAAAAACATTACAACAGAAACAGCTATAGCAAAAATGATGTATTTATTGGGAGAAAAATTTTCTAGAGAAGAATTTAAGCATTATTTTGAAACATCGTTAAGAGGAGAAATCAATTAAATTGATTTTTTAAGACTAAATTAACAACTATAACTACTTGAAATTGTATGGAAAACGAAAAAAATGTTATAAATATCATCGTTTTTTTTAATGTCCCAACATTTTTTTGTTACTTGGCACTCTGAAAATAAAAAGTGCATTAACTACAAGCAAAGAATGACTTATTTGTAAAAAATTAAGTTTTTTGTAGTAAAATTTGTATTTTTAACCCGTTAACTATTTAAAATTAATTATAACAAAATGAAAAAAGTAGTAAATTTCCTAACTGTTGCAGGATTTATGTTTTTAGGAGCTGTTCAGTCAACATTTGCACAAGATGCTGTAATTGAGAAAACTTTTCACCAAGAGTTAAAACAACGTTTTATTGAAGGGGACCCTCAGTTTATGGGAATCGTATTGGTAGCTTTAATTTTAGGTTTAGCAATTGCAATTGAAAGAATTATTTATTTAAACATGGCAACAACTAACACTAAGAAATTAGTAGCTAGTGTAGATGAGGCTTTAAGTTCAGGTGGTGTAGAAGCTGCTAAAGAAGTTTGTAGAAATACAAAAGGACCTGTTGCTTCTATCTTTTATCAAGGATTAGAAAGAGCAGACGAAGGTTTAGAGGCTGCTGAAAAAGCTGTCGTAGGTTATGGTGGAGTACAAATGGGACTATTAGAGAAAAATGTTTCTTGGTTATCTTTATTTATTGCTTTAGCACCGATGTTAGGGTTCATGGGTACTGTAATTGGTATGATTGAAGCTTTTGATAAAATTGCAGTAGCAAATGATATTTCTCCAGCAGTAGTAGCAGGTGGTATTAAAATTGCACTTTTAACAACTGTATTTGGTCTTGTTGCAGCAATTATTTTACAGATTTTTTATAATTATATCGTTTCTAAAATTGATAGTATTGTAAATAACATGGAAAATGCTTCAATATCTTTAATCGACTTATTAGCTAAGTATAAAAAATAATTAATCGTATGAATAATAAAATATTAACATTACTTGTAGCAGCAATATCATTAATTGGTATCGCGCTATTCGTAAACGTTGTAAGAATAGATCCAGAAGAAACTCAAGCGCTTTCTGACGCTGTTTCTCCTTTAGTAAGTTATTCATATTATTTGCTAATTGTAATAGTAATTGTAGCTGTGGTAATTTCATTATTAAGTATGTTCAAGAACCCAGCAGCATTAAAGAAAACTTTACTAGGTATATTAGCCTTAGGTGTTGTTTTTGTGGTGTCTTATTTTATGGCTTCAGATAGTGAAGTAATAGGAGCAGACGGAGGTCAGTTAGTAGCTGCAGGAAGTATTTCTAAATGGGTAGGGTCTGGAATTAGATTTACCATAGTTTTAGGTGCTATTGCAGGAGCTTTCTTCGTAGTAGATTTATTAAAAGGAATCGTTAAATCGTAAGTTATTATGGCAAGAAGAGAAAACCCAGAAATTAATGCAGGTTCGATGGCAGATATTGCATTCTTGCTACTTATCTTTTTCCTTGTAACAACTACAATGGATGTTGATTCAGGTATCCCTAAAAAGTTAGCTGAAAGAACAGATGCTATACCTCCTATTGTAAAAGAGAAAAACATCTTTCAGATAAGTATTAACAGAAATAACCAGTTATTCGTTGAGAATGAGGGTATGGAGTTAAAAGATTTAAAAGATGCTGCTATAAAGTTTATAGACAATGGAGGTGGAGTAGGTAATCCTATGCCAGGAAAAGATGCAGGAGCAGCTTGTAACTATTGTAAAGGTGCCAAAGATCCTAGCTCATCAGATCACCCTAACAAAGCAATTATTGCCGTTGAAAGTGATAGAGGTACTGAGTTTGGTACATATGTCTCAGTTCAAAACGAATTGTTAAAAGCATATGCCGAATTGCGTAATAAATTATGCCAAGATAAATATGGTATTAGTTTTACTGAATTAGACAAGGCTTTTAAAGCAGGTGCAAGAAAAGATAAAGCGTTAAGGAAAAAAGTTGAAGACATTAAGAGTAGTTATCCTCAAATTATATCTGATTCTGAACCAACGAATGTTCAATAGTATTAAAACAATTTAAGTATGTCTAAATTTAATAAGAAGAAAAAAGAGATGCCAGCAGTGAATACATCTTCACTACCTGATATTGTTTTTATGTTATTGTTTTTCTTCATGGTTACAACGGTAATGAGAGAGAGTGATTTAGCAATAGAGGCTCCTCGTTTACCTAGTGCAAGTGAAGTGAAAAAACTTGAACGTAAAAGTTTAGTAAGTACAATTTACGTAGGTAAAGCAAAAGATGCTAAATATGGTACAAGTTTTAATAGAATTCAGTTAAATGATAAGATTGCTACACCAGATGATGTACCTTCTTTTATTTTCTTAGAAAGAGATAAATTAGCAGAGTCTGATGTTCCTTTCATGACAACTTCTATTAAAGCAGATAAAGAATCGAGTGTTGGTACTTTAGCTGATATACGTGAGAAACTAAGAGACGTAAATGCTCTTAAGTTAAGTTTATCTACTCACAAAGCAAGTGATATTAAAAAGTAATTACTTTTTAAAAATAAATAAAAAAGAGCAATCATTTGATTGCTCTTTTTTTATACAATATAAACTTCTTTTAACGTTAGTTAATTAATATGAAAAACATAATAACTTTATCTTTAGTTCTTTTGTCTATATGTAGCTATGCACAAAAAGATTCTTTAAAACTTGGAGATACTTATTGGGAAGATCAATTGTATATAAATGTTTCTTATAATATTTTAAAAAATCAACCAAAAGGAATAGAAAAGAGTGGTTTCTCCTATGGTTTTTCAGGGGGTTACATAAAAGATATTCCTCTTGTCAGAAATGGTAGAAAAGCCATTGGTATTGGTGTTGGTTATGGTTTTGATTCATTTAATCATAGTTTAAAAGTAGTAAAAGGAGCTCCTAATGTTTTTCAAATAGATGATGCGATTACGGCAAATAAACTAAAAATTCATAACATTGAAGTCCCTATTGAGTTCAGATGGAGGTCTTCAACTGTTAATAGTTATTCTTTTTGGAGATTCTATACAGGAATTAAATTAAGTTATAATTTCAATAATACTTTTAGTTATACTGATTCTGGAGTAAACTTTACCTTTTCAAACTTAAAAGAGTTCAATAAATTTCAGACAGGCTTAATACTATCAGCTGGATATGGAACATTCAATTTTCATGTATATTATGGGCTCTCTCCTCTATTAAAAAACACTTCTTTAAATGGATATAATATTAATTCAAGTATTATAAGATTTGGATTAAGCTTTTATTTGTTATAATATATATAAAGCTAAAAAAGGGCTAAATAAACCAATAAAAAAACCAATATACACTTCTTTAGTAGTGTGTGCTTTTAAATGAAGCCTTGAGCTTGCTAGTAGCCCAGAAAGTAATAAAAAGATTATAACTATTGGTAAAGTGTATACGTTATGTATTTGTTGAAAGATTAAAAAGTAGCCAGTAGTAGCTCCCATAGACAACAAATGTAAACTAGCTTTAGTTTTCGTCATAAAAAGTATATAAACAAATCCTAGGCCAAATACAACTCCAAAAAACAAATAACTAAGGTCTTTAATAGCACTAGTTTCTAAAAAGAACTTACCTAGCATATAAAACAAAGTCATCATGAAAAACATTGGAATTTTACGTTCTCTAATACCATGTACTTGATATGATTTTATAGATCCAATATTTTTTAATAAAATTAAGAGAAATATTGGAATAATATAGGTGGTTATAAAAACTACAGCCAATACTGTATATTGTTGATGACGACTTAAATTAATAGGGGTTAAAATAAAATAAAGAATAATACCAATTGTAGGAATTACAATTGGGTGTAAAAGAGTAGATATAAATTTTTGCCAACGCATTATATTTCTTTTCTTAATCTTGCTACTGGTATATCTAATTGTTCACGATATTTTGCAACTGTTCTTCTAGCAATAGGATACCCTTTTTCTTTTAATATTTTAGATAATTTTTCATCAGTGAGTGGTTTTCTTTTTTCTTCTTCTTGAATAACAGTTTCTAATATTTTTTTTATTTCTCGTGTTGAAACATCTTCTCCTTGATCATTTTTCATCGATTCAGAGAAAAATACTTTAATTAATTTTGTACCGTATGGAGTAGATACATATTTACTATTAGCAACTCTAGAAACGGTAGATACATCCATTTGTATTTCATCTGCAATGTCTTTTAAAATCATCGGTTTTAACTTGCGCTCATCACCAGTTAAAAAATATGCTTCTTGACGTTGCATAATTGCGTTCATTGTAACTAGTAGGGTTTGTTGACGTTGCTTAATTGCATCAATAAACCATTTAGCAGCATCTAGTTTTTGCTTAATGAACATTACGGCATCTTTTTGAGTTTTGCTTTTCTTTTTAGAATCACTATACCCTTTTAACATGTTGTTATATTCACGAGAAACATGTAGTTCAGGAGCATTACGAGAGTTAAGCGTAAGTTCTAAAATACCATCAATAATTAGTATTGAAAAGTCAGGAACAATTTGTTCTGCTATTTTATTATTACCAGCATAAGAACTACCAGGTTTAGGGTTTAATTTACTAATCTCAGCAATAATTTCTTTTAGTTGCTCTTCGTTTATATTAAACTTTTCAAGAAGTTTTTTGTAGTGTTTTTTAACAAAATGATCGAATGCGTTTTCAAGAATGTCAATAGCTAATACTCTTGTTTCTTTTTCAGGTTTTGACTTTAATTGAATGATTAAACATTCTTTTAAGTCTTGTGCACCTATTCCTATTGGGTCTAATCTTTGAACAACGTTAATTAAAACACTTCTTACTTTTTCTTCAGTTGTAAAAACGTTTTGAGTAAAGGCTAAATCATCAACTAAATCAATAATAGCTCTACGAATATAACCGCTATCATCAATACTTCCGACTAGAAATTCTGCTATAGAACGTTCTTCTTCGTTAATTCTAAAAGTATTTAATTGGTTTTTTAAAGATTGATGAAAGGTTGTACCTGAAGCGTATGGTATTTGTTTGTCTTCATCATCAGCCGAATAATTATTCGCCTGTGTTTTATAACTAGGATATTCATCATCACTTAAATACTCATCAATATTTATATCATCAGTTTCAATTTTGTCGCTCCCCTCATCATAATCATCTGCATTTGTTAGGGTATCTTCAAAGTTCTCAGGTTCTTCTTTACCTGTATCTAAAGCAGGGTTTTCTTCAATTTCTTGTTTCAAACGTTCTTCAAAAGCTTGTGTAGGCAATTGAATTAACTTCATCAACTGAATTTGTTGAGGAGATAATTTTTGAAGTAACTTATAATGTAAACTTTGTTTTAGCATATTTACAAATATATGAAATAGGATAAAAAGAAATCGTCATTCTGTGAGGAATGACGATTGTTATATGTAAGTTTTATTATTTTTTTAAAACTCTGCGTTTTGTGGTGTTCTTGGAAAAGGAATTACATCACGAATATTACCCATTCCTGTTGTAAATAAAACTAAACGTTCAAAACCTAAACCAAATCCAGAATGTACTGCTGTACCAAATTTACGAGTATCTAGGTACCACCATAATTCTTCTTCATCAATATTTAATTCAGCCATTTTAGACTTTAAAACATCTAAACGCTCTTCTCTTTGTGATCCACCAACCATTTCACCAATACCAGGGAATAAAACATCCATAGCTCTAACAGTCTTTCCATCATCATTTAAACGCATATAAAACGCTTTAATTGTTGCTGGGTAATCAAATAAGATTACTGGACATTTAAAGTGTTTTTCAACTAAATAACGTTCGTGTTCTGATTGTAAATCAACACCCCATTCGTTAATAGGAAATTGAAATTTCTTTTTCTTATTTGGTTTACAGTTGCGTAAAATATCAAAAGCTTCAGTATAACTAACTCGTTTAAAGTTGTTATCTACAACAAAGTTTAATTTATTAATTAAACTCATTTCACTACGTTCTGCTTGAGGTTTTGTTTTTTCTTCTTGAATTAAACGATTTTCTAAAAAGGTTAAATCGTCTTTACAATTTTCTAATACATAACCTAAAACAGATTTAATAAAGTCTTCAGATAAATCCATATTAGCATCTAAATCATTAAATGCTACCTCAGGTTCAATCATCCAAAACTCTGCTAAGTGACGTGTTGTATTAGAATTTTCAGCTCTAAAAGTAGGTCCAAAAGTATATACCTTTCCTAAAGCCATTGCATAGGTTTCAGCTTCTAATTGACCAGAAACAGTTAAGTTTGTTTCTTTACCAAAGAAATCTTGAGAATAATCAATATTTCCTTCTTCGTTTAATGGAGCTTTGTTTGCTTCAAAATTTGTTACGTGAAACATTTCTCCAGCACCTTCAGCGTCTGATCCAGTAATAATTGGCGTATTCACATAGTTAAATCCGTTTTCTTGAAAATACTTATGCACAGCAAAAGATAATGTAGAACGAACTCTCATTACAGCACTAAATGTATTTGTTCTAATACGTAAATGTGCATTTTCACGTAAAAACTCTAAACTGTGTTTTTTTGGTTGAATAGGGTATTCATCAGGATTTGAATCTCCTAATATCTCTAGTTTTGTAACTTTAACTTCAACACTTTGCCCTTTACCTTCGCTTTCAACTAAAGTACCTGTAATACTAACAGCAGCACTTGTTGTAATTCTTTTTAAAAGTTCTTCATCCGTATTTTCGAAGTCGACAACACATTGAATATTATTAATGGTAGAACCATCATTTAAAGCAATAAAACGATTGCTTCTAAAGGTTCTAACCCATCCTTTTACATGTACTTCCTGTAAAAATTTATCAGAATGTAATAATTCTTTAACGCTACTTCTTTTCATCTTTTAAAAATTGAGAAGCAAATATACTTTATTACTAAGAATTGAGCAATCTAGATATTTAAAATGCCAATAAACTTTTTAGTTATCTTCTTTTGGAGGTAGTATTTTAAAATTAGTTTCTTTTAAAACTTTTTCATTAGCTATTTTCTTTTCAAAAGAAAGTAGGAGAGAGGGTAATAATAGTAAGTTAGATACCATAGCAAGTAAGAGAGTTACAGATACAAGTCCTCCTAAAGCGATTGTTCCTCCAAAACTAGAAAGGGTAAATACTAGAAATCCAAAAAATAATACAATTGATGTATAAAACATACTTACTCCTGTCTCTTGTAATGCAGAATATACAGCAGGTTTCACTTTCCAGTTGTTAGCCAGTAGTTCTTGTCGGTATTTCGCTAAAAAGTGAATTGTGTCATCTACAGATATACCAAAAGCAATACTAAATACTAAAATAGTAGATGGTTTTATTGGAATGCCAAAGAATCCCATTAATCCCGCAGTAATTAATAGCGGAAGCATGTTTGGTATTAATGAGATGAAAATCATTTTATACGAACGGAACATCCATGCCATAAATATTGAGATTAATAAAATGGCAAGTGATAGCGAAATAACTAGGTTTTTAATCAGGTAATTCGTTCCTTTTAAGAAAACTAACGCTTTACCCGTCATAGAAACCGTGAATTTATTTTCAGGAAATTGCTTCTTTATAACTGCATCTAGGCGTTCTTGAATAATGTCCATCTTATCGGTACCAATATCTTTCATGAAAGTTGTGATACGTGCGTAACGACCAGTGCTATCCACAAAGTTTTTTAACATACCTGAATTACTGTCAGAATTCTTAGTAAAAGCAAAAATATGAGCTTTTTCTTGGCTCGTAGGTAGTTGGTAATATTTTGGATTTCCTTTATAATATGCTTGTTTTGAGTATTTAACTAAGTTGGTAACTGAAATTGGCTTAGATAATTCAGGAAAACTTTCAATAGTTTCATTCAACTTTTCCATTTTTTTTAGGGTAGAAAGTCTCATGACACCTTTATCTCTTTTTGTGTCAATCAAAATTTCTAAAGGCATAATTCCTCCAAATTCAGTTTCAAAGAATTTAATATCTTTATAGAATTGCATTCCTTTAGGCATGTCTTCAATTAAACTACCAGAAACACGAATTTGAAATAAACCAATCATACTTAATATAATAACAACAACGGTTGTTATATATATAGTTATACGTCGTTGTTTTACCATTCGTTCCATCCAAGAAACTACATTCCCCATCCACTTCTTTTCTAAGTGATTTAAGTGTTTTTTTTCAGGACGTGGCATGAAACTGTATATAATTGGAACAATTAATAAAGCTAGAATAAAAATACTTATAATGTTTACTGAGGCTAAGATTCCGAATTCTCTTAATAATTGACTTTTCACAAAAACAAAAGTTGCAAAACCTGATGCTGTTGTAATGTTTGTCATTAAAGTGGCATTCCCAATTTTAGAAATTACACGTTGTAAAGACTTTGCTTGATTACCGTGTTTTTTTATTTCTTGTTGATATTTATTTATAAGAAATACAGCATTTGGTACACCAATTACAATAATTAATGGTGGTATTAAGGCAGATAAAACAGTGATTTCATATCTAAATAAACCAATAAAGCCAAAGGCCCAAATTACACCAATACCAACAACTAATAGTGTAATAAAAGTAGCTCTGAAAGAGCGGAAAAAGAAAAAGAATATTAAGGCAGTAATACCTAATGCACCTAATACGAAAAGTTGCATTTCATCAATAATATTCTGTGAATTTATTGTTCTTATGTAAGGCATCCCAGACATTCTAACATCTATATTGTGTTCCTTTTCAAAACTTTCAACAGTAGGGATTAATATATCAGCAATAAAATTACGACGTGCAGGTGTATTTACAATATCTTTGTTTATATATATAGCTGTTTGTAAAGTACCTTGACCGTTATATAATAGATTATCATAAAAAGGAAGGTTTTCAAATAATTGTTTTTTAATTTTATTAACTTCTTCATTTGTGGTTGGTGCTTTGTTAAATAGCGGTTCTAAAATAAACTTTCTATTTACTCTATCTGCCTTTAATTGTTTAACATCAGCAATTGAAATTGAAAAGTCTACTTGTTTTACACTGTCTAAATCTTTTACAAGTTTATTCCATGCGTTAAACTTAGCAGGCGTAAAAATAGTTGAGTCTTTTACACCTAGTATAACCAAGTTACCTTCCTCACCAAAAATTTCTAAAAATTTGTCGTATTGAATATTTGCTTCATGATCTTTAGGCAGTAAGTTTGCTTCTGTATATGAGAAGCGCATATATTTCATTTGAGTAACCAAAAGCCCTGTTATAATAGCTACAGCTAATAATACAAGATATCTGTTACGTAATATAAACCCTGCTATTTTAGTCCAAAAAGTCATTCAATAATTTTTAACAATGTTATGGTAAATGATGTAATCTAAATAAAAAAAAGAGTGTCTTAAAAAGCACTCTTTCTTTTTATGTTTTTTAAAAAGGACTAAACAGTCATTATTTCTTTTTCTTTTATAGAAAGCTTATCATCAATTTCTTTTGTGTAACTATCAGTAAGTTTTTGAATACTTTCTTCTGCACCCTTCTTTAAATCATCAGAAATGTCAGTTTTTTTAATATCGTTATTGGCATCTTTACGAGCATTACGAATTCCTACTTTAGCATGTTCAGCTTCAGCTTTAGCTTGTTTAGCTAATTCTTTACGTCTTTCTTCTGTTAATGCAGGTACATTAATGATAATAATGTCACCATTATTCATAGGGTTAAAACCTAAATTAGCAACCATAATTGCTTTTTCAACTTCTTGTAACATGTTTTTTTCCCAAGGCTGAATAGTAATTGTTCTTGCATCAGATGTACTTACATTTGCTATTTGACTTAAAGGAGTTGCAGCTCCGTAATAATTAACCTGTACATTAGCTAACATTGAAGGAGAAGCCTTACCTGCTCTAATAGCACGTAGTTCTTTTACTAAATGTTCTATAGCATTATTCATTGCCTCTTTGGCTGAATCTAAAATAAAATCAATTTCTTCGTTCATCTTACTAGTATTTTTTGACCTCTAAAATATGCAAGAGGTTATTTAAATTTATTTGTTGTCAACTATTGTTCCAATTTGCTCTCCAGAAACTAATTTCAGTAAATTTCCTTTAGTATCCATGTCAAAAACAATAATTGGAAGTCCGTTTTCTTCACTTAAAGTAAAGGCAGTCATATCCATTACTTTCAATCCTTTTTTTATTACTTCTTTAAAAGTGATAGTATCGTATTTTACAGCGTTTTTATCCTTTTCTGGATCAGCATTATAAATACCATCTACTCTCGTTCCTTTTAATATAGCATCAGCATTAACTTCAATAGCTCTTAATACGGCAGCTGTATCTGTAGTGAAATAAGGATTTCCTGTTCCTCCTCCAAAAATTACAACACGTCCTTTTTCTAAATGACGGTTTGCACGACGTTTAATGTATGGTTCAGCTATTTCTTTAATCTCTATTGCTGTTTGCAATCGAGTATGAATTCCTTCGTCTTCTAAAGCACTTTGTAGAGCTAAGCCATTAATACATGTAGCTAACATACCCATATGGTCACCTTGTACGCGATCCATACCATTACTGGCTCCAGCTACACCTCTAAAAATATTACCACCACCAATAACAATGGCAATTTCAATATTTTTATCTACTACCTGCTTTATTTCTTGGGCGTACTCTTTAAGTCTTTTAGGATCAATACCGTATTGTCGGTCGCCCATTAATGATTCACCACTTAATTTTAAAAGGATTCTCTTGTATTGCATAGTCTTTTTGAAAGTTATGCAAAACTACGTATTTTTTTTGAGTTTGAATTTTTATAAAATAAAAAACCACCCAAAAAATGGGTGGTTTTTATTATAAAATGTAGTTGAGAATTATCCTAAAGTAACTCTTACGAAGTTTTTAACCTCTACGTTACCAAAAGAAGATACATATTCTTCAACAGTTTTCTTTTCATCTTTAATAAACTTTTGATCTAATAAACATTGTTCTTGATCTAAAGTTGTATTGTCAGAAATAAACCTTTCCATTTTTCCAGGTAAGATTTTATCCCAAATTTTTTCTGGTTTACCTTCTGATTTTAATTGCTCTTTAGCAGCTTCTTCTGCTTTAGCTAATGCATCATCAGTTAATTGTAATCTAGATACATATTGAGGAACGTTCTTTAAAGTTTTACCTAAACGAACTAATTCTTCATTGTCTTTTACGATAGCAGCAATTCTTGCTTCAGTTTCAGACTCTACATAAGCAGGGTCAAAACCTTTATAAGATAAAGAAATTGCTCCCATTGATGCAGCTTGCATTGCTAAGTCCTTAGTTAAAGTATCAGCATTATCTACAGAAGTAGATAAGCCAACCATAGCAGCAATTTTACCAACGTGAGTATAAGAACCTACGAATGGCGCTTCCAATCTTTCGAAAGAAGTAATATCGATTTTTTCACCAATAACACCTGTTTGTTCGATTAACTTTTCAGAAACAGTTAGACCGCCAAAATCAGCAGCTAAAAATTCCTCTTTAGTTTTAGTTTTAAAAGCAACATTAACAAATTCAGCAGCTAAATCTTTGAATGAATCATTCTTAGATACGAAATCTGTTTCACATGCTAATACAATAGCAACACCATAAGTATTGTCATCACTAATTTTAGTAATAGCAACACCTTCAGTAGACTCTCTATCTGCTCTTTTAGCAGCTATTTTTTGTCCTTTTTTACGTAAAATATCAATTGACTTTTCAAAATTACCTTCAGCTTCTACTAATGCATTTTTACAATCCATCATACCGGCTCCGGTAGTTTCTCTTAATTTTTTTACGTCTGCAGCGCTAATTTTTACTGACATTTCTATTGGTATTTTTTAGTTGTAAATATTTTGTTGTAAAAAATTTAAAGGTTTCAAATAAATGAAACCTTTAAATTAAAATTATTTAGCCTCTTCTTCTTTAGCTGGTGCATCAGTAGCAGCAGTTTCAGTAGTAGCTTTTTCTTCTTTAACTGGAGCTTCAGTAACAGCTTCTGCTTTAGTTTCTTCTTTAGCAGGTGCTTTTTCTACTTTTACTTTTTCTTTGTCAGCTTTTCTTTCAGATAAGCCTTCATTGATAGCATCAGTAATGTAAGATAATACTTTGTCAATAGATTTTGAAGCATCATCATTTGCAGGAATTACAAAATCAACTGGTCTTGGATCAGAGTTTGTATCAACTAAAGCAAAAATTGGAATGTTTAATTTTTGAGCTTCAGCAACTGCAATGTGTTCTTTCTTTACATCAATTACAAATATAGCAGCAGGTAAACGAGTCATATCAGAAATAGAACCTAAATTCTTTTCTAATTTAGCTCTCTGACGATTAATTTGTAATTTTTCTCTTTTTGATAAAGCATCAAAAGAACCATCTAACTTCATTCTATCAATAGTAGCCATTTTTTTAACAGCTTTACGAATAGTAACAAAGTTTGTTAACATACCACCTGGCCAACGCTCAGTAATGAAAGGCATGTTTATGTTCTTCGCTCTTTCAGCAACGATATCTTTAGCTTGCTTTTTAGTTGCAACGAATAAGATTTTACGTCCAGAGTTTGCTATCTTTTGTAAAGCTAATGCAGCTTCATCAATTTTAGCAGATGTTTTATACAAATCGATGATGTGAACACCATTACGTTCTGTATAAATATACGGAGCCATATTTGGGTTCCATTTTCTAGTTAAGTGACCGAAGTGCACTCCACTTTCTAATAATTCTTGAATGTTTGCCATTTTAATAAAATGTGTTTACGTTCTGTTTTCACAATATTTCAGTAGTTATAGTAAGTCTGAAATATTTAGATACTAAACTGTTAAAAATTAATTTATAAATAACAGTCTCTTTTGAAAATAAATAAGCAATGCTTTATCTAAAGCATTAATACTATTAACGTTTAGAGAACTGGAATTTCTTACGTGCTTTCTTCTGACCGAATTTCTTACGTTCAACCATTCTAGGATCACGAGTTAATAAACCTTCTGGTTTCAACACAGCTCTGTGCTCTTCGTTAATAGCTACTAATGCTCTAGTAATTGCTAAACGAATTGCTTCAGCTTGACCTGTAATACCACCACCATATACATTTACTTTAATGTCATAAGACTCTAAGTTCTCAGTTAACATTAAAGGTTGTTGGATTTTGTATTGTAAAGTACCTGTTGTAAAGTAGTTTTTATACTCTTTTTTATTTACAGTAATGTTTCCTTTACCTTCTGAAAGATAAATACGAGCAACTGCTGTTTTTCTTCTACCTATTTTGTGTACAGTTTCCATTATTTAAGATCGTTAAGGTTAATTGCTTTTGGGTTTTGAGCAGTTTGTTGGTGCTCAGTACCTGCATAAGCATACAAGTTTTTGTATAAAGCGCTTCCTAATTTATTTTTAGGTAACATTCCTTTTACTGCTTTTTCGATTAATCTTGTAGGATCTTTTTCGAACATTTCTGTAGCAGTTAATGATCTTTGACCTCCTGGATATCCTGTGTGACGGATGTAAGACTTATCAGTCCATTTTTTTCCAGTTAGAACAATTTTTTCTGCGTTGATAACAACCACGTTATCTCCACAATCTACGTGAGGAGTATAATTTGGTTTGTACTTACCTCTAATTAGCATTGCTATTTTAGAAGCTAGACGACCCAACGTTTGCCCGTCCGCATCAACTAAAACCCACTCTTTGTTAACAGTGTTTTTGTTTGCTGATACTGTTTTGTAACTTAATGTGTTCATAATTACACGATTAGTTTTTGTTTATTAATATATGATTTTACCCTTAAAAAAGGTTTGCAAATGTACGACTAATTATTTGGTTAACAAATAGCGAGTTAGTTTAATTTAATACTATTGTTTTTCTGTTTTAAATTATTAAAAAGTAAATGAGTAATATGTTCTTTTTAAAATTAGTGCAAAACAAAAAAAAGACCATTCATATGAATGGTCTTTTTTTTGTTTTGCTTACTATAGTAAGTTATTCAGCTTTTTGCTCTAATAATTCAAAGAATTGATTTAAACGAGGAAGAATGATGATTTTTGTTCTTCTGTTTTTTGCTTTATTTTCAGTTGTGTCGTTTGTAGTTAAAGGTACATAGCTACCTCTACCAGCTGCAATTAATCTGCTTGGTGCTACCTTGTATTTGTTTTGTAATTCACGAACAATTGATGTTGCACGTAAAACACTTAGCCCCCAATTGTCTTTTATACTAGAACCTTTAGAAACAGGAGTGTCATCAGTGTGACCTTCAATCATAACATCCATTTCTGGTTGACCGTTAACAACAGTGGCAACTTTTTCTAAGACCTTAGATGCCTTATCAGAGATTGTGTAACTTCCACTTTTAAATAATAGTTTATCTGAGATAGAAATAAATACAACAGTTTTTTCAACGTTTACTTGTATATCTTCATCATCAATACCTTGTTGTAGTTCTTTTTTTAAGTGAAAGGCGACAACTAAATTTAATGAATCTTTTTTAGACGCAGCAGCTCTAATTCTATTTATATACCTGTCTTTTTTACTTAATTGAGTTAATGTTTCTTTAATGTTGTCATTAGCACCTTTAGTTAAAACAGTTAAGTTTTCTACTTGTTGAAGCGTGTTTTGTTTGTCTTTCTTTAAATCACCAACAGAACTCTTTAAAGAAGAAACTTTGTCTTGACAGCTTTCTTTTTCGATCAAGCACTTCGTTAAATTAGTTTTTACAGTTAATAATTCATCCTTTGTTTTTTCATGCTTTGCTTTCAAAGCTTCCATTTCTTTAGTAGAAGCACATGAGGCTAGTATAAGAGAAGCAGCAATAAATAAAAATATTTTCTTCATTTTGTATTGTTTTATAATTATGTGATAACAACGCAAATTTATGAAAATGCGTACATAAAAAATATAATTAACAATCTTTTATGAAGTGAGAATGAATTATTTTTGTGATAAATTAAAAAGATGATTAGAAATATATTTTATTTAGCGAATGTTGTTATATTTTTATTTGTGTCTTGTGCGCAAGAAAATAAAATAAAAGAAACAAAGCTTGAAGGTTTAGTTTTTGGTACAACTTACCATATTACTTATTTGAATGAAGTTGATTATCAGGGGTCTATTGATAGTTTGTTTGCTTTGGTGAATAAATCGTTGTCGACTTATATAGCTACTTCTGATATTTCTAGAATTAATAAAGGTGATTCAACAGTGGTTGTAGATGGTATGTTTATAGATGTATTTGAGAAAGCAAAACGAATTTATAACGAAACTGATGGGTATTTTGATCCTACTATAGGGCGTTTAATTAATGCATACGGATTTGGATCGGGGAAAGAAAAGAAAAATTTAAGTTCAGAAGAAGTCGCTGAGCTTATGGATGGGGTAGGGTTTGATAAGGTGAAGCTTGAAAATAGTAAGGTATACAGAGAGAGTTCTAACATCGAATTTAATGTAAATGCATTTGCAAAAGGATATGGTATTGATGTTATTGGGTGGTTTTTGGAAAGCAAGAATGTTAAAAATTATTTGATTGAAATAGGTGGGGAAATAAGAGCTCGAGGAAGAAAGGAAGGGGGATTATGGAAGGTAGCTATTGAAAAACCAAATGTTGATGGTACACGATCACTTCAAAAAGTAATTGAATTAGATGGTGAGTCTATGGCTACTTCAGGAAATTACAGGAAATATAAAATGAATAAAAATGGAGAGAAAATTGTACATACAGTAAACCCAAAAACTGGATTAGCCTTTGAAAGTAATCTTTTAAGTGTATCTGTGCGTTTAAAAGGAGATTGTGCTGATGTAGATGCTTATGCGACTGCCTTTTTAGCTATGGGGTTAGATAAAACAAAAGATTTTTTAGTAAAGCATCCTGAACTAAAAGTGGTTTTATTGTATAACGACAATGATAATAATTTACAAGAGTTTGTAAACTAACCTTTAAAACATACAGGCAAAATTTCGCCTTTCATTAAAGCAAATCGTTCTAGTTTTTCTGGAGCGATTTTTTTTGTAAAATCAACCTCATCAACTTTAAAACCGATTGAACGGAGTTTGTTGAAATAATCACGACCGTACACGCGTACATGATCGTATTGACCGAATATTTCGGCACGTTCTTTACGATCGGTAATAGAGTCATCCTCAAAAGTAATTTCTCTATTTAAGTCTTGCGGAATTTGAAAGATTCCAAAGCCACCAGTGTTTAAAACGCGATACAGCTCTTGCATTGCTTTGGTATCATCAGGAATATGTTCTAGTACATGATTGCAAAAAACAACATCAAACTCATTGTCTTTAAAAGGTAAGTCACAAATATCAGCCTTTACATCAGCAATTGGTGATTCTAAATCTGAAGTAATATACTCTAAGTTTTTTTGTTTTCTGAAAATGTCTAGAAAGCATTGTTCAGGAGCAATATGTAATACTTTTAATTTTTTATCCGAAGAAAAAAAATCGGTTTCATTTTGTAAGTATAACCAAAGTAAACGATGTCTTTCCAAAGATAGTGTAGAAGGTGAAAGTGCATTTTCTCGTTGCTTACCATAACCATAAGGTAAAAACTTACGAAACGATTTACCATCAATTGGGTCGGTAAAATTATCACCTTTTAACCACCATGCAATTACTGGACGAACCAAATAGCTAGCTTTAATTAAAAATGGCCTAGGAATAGTATTTAATATGGTTTTAAAAAAAGACACAGATTTCTCGAATTTACACTAACTTATTTAAAATTACTCTTTTATATTTTAGACTGTCTTCACCAAAATTTATAAGTAGCCCAAGATTTAATTTAGAGGTAGCTAAATAATTTAAAGTTTGTTTTACATGGCTTGAATTAAGTTCTTTAATGGCTTTAATTTTAAGTATTATTTTGTTGTCAATTACAAAATCAGCAAAGTAATAATGAGGAATAATTTTGCCTTTATAATTAATGTTGAATTTAACTTCTCTTTGATATGATATATTTTGAGATTGAAATTCTATTTCTAAAGCATCTCCATATACAATTTCATTAAAACCTTTGCCTAAGAACTTGTGAACTTCCATACAGGCTCCAATAATTTTATAGGCTTCTTCCTTGTATAAAAGATCTTCGTTCATAATGATTCTAATTAGAGTCTGAATTCCTCCTCCTCATTAGTTTCAATACCTAAAGCTTCGTGTACGTATTTAAAAGTTGAAAGTAACTCAGGTTTACCATTAACAATGGCAACATCGTGTTCAAAATGAGCCGAAGGTTTATTATCTAAAGTAGTAATTGTCCAACCGTCGTTATGTTGTAATATTTTATGAGTTCCCATATTTGTCATAGGTTCGATAGCTACAACCATACCTTCAATAAATTTTTTACCACGACCTCTACGTCCATAATTTGGCATTTCAGGATCTTCATGCATAACACGTCCTAAACCATGACCAACCAATTCACGAACCACTCCGTAACCATGTTTTTCGGTGAAATCTTGAATAGCAAAACCAACATCACCAACACGGTTACCAACCTTTAATTCACGAATACCAACGTATAAGCTTTCTCTAGTAACATCTAAAAGTTTTTTTGTTTCGGCAGCAATTTCACCTACAGCAAAAGTGTAAGCATGGTCTCCATAAAAATCATTTTTAATAGCACCACAGTCAATAGAAATGATATCACCTTCTTTTAAAGGAGTATTATTAGGAATTCCGTGAACAATTTGTGAGTTAGGACTCATGCAAAGTGTGTTTGGAAAATCATATAATCCTAAAAAACCAGGAATAGCTCCTTGCTCACGAATAAAATCTTCTGCAAGTTTATCAAGGTATAAGGTAGTAACTCCAGGTTTTACTTCTTTAGCAAGCATACCTAATGTTCTTGATACTACTAATGCACTTTCGCGCATAATTTCTATTTCTTCTCTAGTTTTAGCTTTAATCATCTTAAAAATATTGAGGCGCAAATTTACGGTTATTTTTGATACGGATGTGTGTATGGTTTACCAGAAATTATTTTAAAAATGTCCTCTTCAATTGTACTACCATCAATAGGGTGTTCTACAAAACGTCCAATCTCTTTTCCGTTTTTATAAAATATAAAAGTAGGAACACGAATTATATCGTATCCTTTCTCTAAACCGTTCGCTGTTTTTTTGCGATTTACAGTTACTAATTCTAAGTTTTTGTAGTTGAATTCAGCTTGATCTAGGGTTTTGTAAAAATTAGGAATTTCACGCTGGCTATCACCACACCAAGTTCCCATAAAACCTTTAATAGTTATATTTTTTAAATGAGGCTTTAATTTGTCTGTGGCACTTTTGTCTATTTCATAATAGCTATAAAAGTCATTAAACCATTCTGATGCGTATGGCTCTTGTTGAAAATCTTTTTTTGTAGCAATACCAATCAAGTCTCCGTCTTTGTCTTTTTTTGCGGGGTTTTTAGGTACAGTCGCACAAGAGACGATCAATAAAATAATCAGTGTGTATATTGTTTTTTTTATCATAATGTTTTAAATAAGTGAATGTTGTGTCATTTCTTTAGGTTGCGCTACATTCATTAGTCGTAAAATAGTTGGAGCAATATCACCTAAAACACCATTTTTTATCGATTTTAACTCTTTGTCAATTAAAATCATTGGTACTGGGTTTGTAGTATGTGCTGTGTGAGGAGTCCCGTCAGGATTCATCATTGTTTCACAATTACCATGATCGGCAATTAAAATAGTTGTGTAATCATTTTCTAAAGCAGTTGTAATAACGCTTTCTACACAATTATCTACGGTTTCACAGGCTTTTACAGCTGCCTCAAAAACACCAGTATGACCAACCATATCACCATTAGCAAAGTTTAAGCATACAAAATCTACTGTTCCTTCCTTTAGTTCAGGAACAATAGCATCACAAATTTCATGAGCACTCATTTCTGGTTTTAAATCGTAAGTAGCTACTTTTGGGGATGGACATAATAAACGTTTTTCACCCTTAAACGGCTGTTCTCTTCCGCCAGAAAAGAAAAACGTTACATGTGGGTATTTTTCAGTTTCAGCAATTCTAATTTGAGTTTTACCAGTAGTTTCTAAAACTTCCCCTAAAGTATTTTCAATATTATTACTGTTGTAAATTACTTTAATATCTTTAAAAGCTTCATTATAATTTGTCATGGTAACAAAATACAGAGACCTTTTTTTCATGTTAAACTCAGGAAAATCTTTTTGATTTAAAGCTTCTGTTAATTCACGACCTCTATCTGTTCTAAAATTAAAGAAAATAACTACATCATCTTCTTTGATAGTTGTTTTAGGTTGCTTGTCTTCGTTCACCATAATAATAGGTTTCACGAATTCATCAGTAATATTTTCAGTGTAGTTTTTTTTAATGCTTTCAATAGCATTTGTCGAAAAATCACCTTTTCCGTCAATTAAAGCATCATATGCTAGTTTAATTCTTTCCCAGCGATTGTCTCTGTCCATTGCATAATAACGACCTGTAATTGTTGCCAATTCACCAGTAGTTTTTTGCATATGCTCCTCAATGTCGTTAATAAAGTATTTTCCAGATTTAGGATCACAATCACGACCATCAGTAAAAGCATGAAGAAATACGTTCTTTAAATTATGCTCGTTTGCAGTTGTTAATAATCCTTTTAGATGATCTATATGAGAGTGAATTCCTCCGTTAGAAACGAGTCCTAAAAAATGAACATTTTTATTATTCTTTTTAGCATACTCAAAAGCATTTAATAATTCAGTCTCTTTCGCTAAAGTACCGTGCTTAACAGCTTTGTTAATTTTAGCAAGATTTTGATATACAATTCTACCTGCACCTAAATTCATGTGTCCAACTTCAGAATTTCCCATTTGTCCTTCGGGCAAACCTACGTGTTCACCGTCGGTACGTAATTCAGCATGTGGAAATTTATCGTATAACGAATTTATAAAAGGTGTTTTTGCATTATATATGGCAGATACTTTAGGATCTTGGGTAATTCCCCAGCCATCTAATATCATTAAAATTACTTTCTTGTTCATTTGTTGTGTGTTAAAAAACAAAAGTAAGAAAGATTTTCACCTCTTTTTTAAAAAATAACGAAACCGATTGTTTGCTATAAATAAGGTGAAGCTATTTCCCGCTTTCCGCACTCGCTTTTTTTAAGAAAAATAAAAAAGAGCTCAAACAAACGCTTCAATCAGGGCTAGGCTTATTTACATTTTTGTAGATGTTACACAAAATAGCTTGTGTACTATAGTGTTTTAAAAAATAACGAAACCAACAAGAAAGTATAGAAATAGAAAGGCGAAAATTAAGAGCACGATGTTTTTAATTAAGGAATTTCTTTTTTGTTTTCTTATTCGAAGTCTAATTTTTTTCAGTTCCTTGTCTGTAATGAGTTTATTAAGATGTAGTTAACCTTTATGGTCTTTTTGGTAGCGTTCTAAATTTTTAAAAAGCATTCTTTCGATTTCTTTTATTATTCTTTAAACTTGTAATCATATATGATGCACCTCCAAAACTCATAGCTATTAATTTAAAGTTATATTTATAAGTAGCTTTTTTATTAGAAATGTTACAGAATTATTCTCTAATCTGTCATTGCGAGGTATGAAGCAATCTGTAAATATCAATTAAACAAGTTTAAGATTACTTCACTTTGTTCGTAATGACGTTTGCAGTTATTTACGATACTTACGAATAGCTTCTTTAATTTTTTCAATTCTATTTTCAGGATCTGGGTGTGTGCTTTGAAATTCAGGTGTTCTATTTGGACCTGCTGCTTGTTTTAAAATTTTCATGACGCCAATTAAACTTTCAGGGTTATAGCCTGCATCTACCATTAATTTAACACCTAAATCATCACTCTCTAATTCATCACCTCTACCATATTTCATGTTAATTACATTAGCTATAGAAGCCATTCCTTGGGCGGTACTAGGGTCAAACCCAACAGAGGCTCCTGAGAGTAAACCCTGTGTTAAATCTTGTTTGGCCATACGGGCGGCAGAGTGACGACCGATAACATGACCAATTTCATGACCTAAAACGCCCGCTAATTGATCTTCATTTTTTAATTTCGAAAACAACGCAAAGGTGATAAATACTTGTCCGCCAGGTAAAGCAAATGCATTAATTGATCTTTCGTCTTTCAGTAAATGAAAATCAAAAGGATAGCCAGATTCTTTAGCAATACTATTTCTTAATAATTTTGCGCCAATTTTATCTACCAAATCCTGGTACTTCTGACTAGGGTGTAATCCACCATGCTGTTGTGCCATTTGTGGAGCACTACTTAAACCAATTGCAATTTCTTGTTTTGGTGAAATAGAAATATGTTGCTTTTTACCTGTGTAAGGGTTTGTTTCTGCGTTAGAACAATACTTTACCAAAGCGAACAATGCAATTGCTGCACCAATTAAAAACCTAATTTTTAAATTTCCGCGATTTCTCATATTTCTATTCTTAGTTTTTGTGATAAAGGTAAAAGTACAAAATATATAATTTAACGAATATGGATTTTTTGTGAACTATAAAAAACTTAAATTTACCCAGCAAAACAAACAACTATATGGAATCTCATTTTGAATTAAATGAAATCACGAAGAAACTACCTAAGCATTTACATAAATTCGTAGTAAAGCAGCCTTATAACGAGTATACAGCACAAAACCAAGCGGTTTGGCGTTATGTAATGCGTATGAATGTTGATTATTTAGGTAAAGTAGCACACGCTTCTTACTTAAAAGGATTAGAGAAAACAGGTGTTTCTGTTGAGGATATCCCATATATGGCAGGTATGAACCGTATTTTAAAAGATATTGGTTGGGCTGCGGTTTCGGTAGATGGTTTTATTCCGCCAAATGCATTTATGGAGTTCCAAGCCTATAATGTATTGGTAATTGCTTCAGATATGCGTACCATAAATCATATAGAATATACACCAGCACCAGATATTATTCATGAAGCTGCAGGTCATGCCCCAATTATAGCAAACCCTGAGTATTCTGAGTATTTACGTCGATTTGGTGAAATAGGATCTAAAGCAATTTCATCATCGAAAGATTATGAAATGTATGAAGCTATTCGGTTATTATCTATTTTAAAAGAGAATCCAAATTCAACTCAAAAAGAAATTGATGATGCACAAGAAAAAGTAGAATGGTTGCAAGATAATATGGGAGAATTGTCAGAAATGGCACAAATAAGAAACTTGCATTGGTGGACTGTTGAATATGGTTTGATAGGAGCTGTTGATGAACCTAAGATATATGGAGCTGGGTTACTTTCATCTATAGGAGAGAGTATGGGGTGTATGAAAGAGGAGGTTAAAAAGGTGCCTTATTGTATTGAAGCAGCAACGGTTAGTTTTGATATTACAAAACCACAACCTCAATTATTTGTAACACCAAACTTTGCGTATTTAAGCTTGGTTTTAAATGAATTTGCAAATACGATGGCGCTTAGAACAGGAGGACTAAAAGGTGTTCATAAATTAATAGATTCTAAAAATTTAGGAACTGTAGAATTAAGTACTGGAGTGCAAATTTCGGGTGCTTTTACTAATGTAATAGAAGATAAAAAAGGAAAAGTAGCTTATATACAAACTACAGGGCCAACAGCTTTATCTAATAGAGATAAAGAGTTAATAGGTCATGGTATTAGGTATCATGCAGAAGGTTTTGGTAGTCCAGTAGGAAAGTTAAAAGGGATTAATCTGCATATTGAAGATATGAGTCCACGAGATTTAAAAGCCTACGGAATTTATGAAGGCGAAGAAATGATGTTGGAGTTTGAGAGTGGAGTAATTGTTAACGGAAAGGTAATAACGGGTACTCGTGATTTAAGGGGGAAAATTTTAATAGTCTCTTTAAAAGATTGTACAGTTACCTATAAAGAGCAAGTATTGTTTAGACCAGAGTGGGGTATTTATGATATGGCAATAGGTAAAGAATTGGTGTCGGCTTATTCTGGACCTGCGGATGTAGATTCATTTGGTGATTTAGGAAAAGTTTCAGAAACAAAAACAGATAAAATTCAGTATACAGAATCAGATAACAAGTTGTATGTAATGTATGATGATGTTAGAAGAAGTAGAGTAGAGAAAGCGGTTACTGAAGAGAAGGTCGTAATTATTTTTAAAACTTTAAAAAGTGAATATGCTACTGATTGGTTGTTGCCCTTAGAATTATTTGAATTAGCTTTGGCTAATAACTATTCAATTAAAAACGAACTGAAAAATTATTTAGAAGAGTTAAAAAGTAACAAGAGTTACAAAGCTTTAATTGAAAACGGTTTAAATTTGCTGACTCAATAATAGTAAAACGAATGGGGTTATTTAATTTATTTAGAAAGAAAAATATGACAAACGAAATACAAGAATATTTAAGTAAAGGAGCTGTAGTTTTAGATGTGCGTACTTTACCAGAGTGGAATGAAGGGCATTCTGAAGGTGCAAAACATATTGTTTTAACGGTTATACCTTCAAGTGTAGAAGAAGTTAAATCTTGGGATAAACCAGTAATTGCTGTTTGTAAAAGTGGAGGAAGAAGTGGTCAGGCAGCAGAGTTTTTATCAAGTCATGGAATTGATGTGATTAACGGTGGACCTTGGCAAAATGTAGATCAATACTTGGCAAAATAAAATTCAGAATTAAAATTTCATAAAAGGAAATGCTTTAACAAGTGTTTCCTTTTTTTGTTGAAGATTGTTTAGAAACTTTAAATGAGCTTCGGATGTAGGGTTAAAAGAACGATGTGTTAATCCTTTTTGAATTATTGCTACTTTGCTCATTGTTTGTTGAGTTTCTTCAGATGTCCAAGAAGTAAAGAATTTATCCCAAATATAATTAATAGCAGTTTTATTTGGGTGAATCATATCTTCAGCGTAAAAACGGTAATCTCGTAATTCATCCATCATAATTTCATAAGAAGGAAAGTAGTAGGTGTTTTCTCTAGGCTCTATTATATTGTGAATAGCTGAAAGTAAATGAGATTTACTTCGTTGATTTTCAATGAAACCATCTTTTAGATGTCTAACGGGAGAGACGGTGAAAAGTATATTTACATTTTTATTTACTGATTTTATGAGCGAAATAATGATTTCTATAGATGCAGTAATTTCGTTTATGGATAAAATTTCTTTTAAGAATTTTTTCTGAGGAATTTTATGGCAGTTAGCAACTAGGCTATCAGTTTCGATAAATCTATAAACCCAAGAAGTACCTAGTGTTATTATAATGTGTGTTGCGTTTTTTAATTGCTTGTAAGTGTTATTGTTGGCGTTATTTAAACTGTTTGTGATTTTATTTTTATCAGTAGAACTTAGCTTAGAATGTACGTTAAAACAATGCCAGCGTTCGTTGTGAAAAAAAAGATCATCATCTGTGTATACTTTTTCATTTATTGCATCTAATACTAAGTTTTCAATAGCTTTTGGGTGAAATAAAATACCAAATGGATTTACCGCTGATTGAAATTTATAATAAGATAATTTTTCCCCTATATTTTCTGAAAAACAAGAACCTAGTAATAGTAACTTAGAATCATAGTTAATTTGATTTAGTTGTTGTTTTTTTAAAGAGATTTTAGTTTGAAAATTCATTGAATGCAAGTAAAATTCAAGTCAAAAATAAAGATTAAATAGTTAGAAACAAGTGATAGTTTTTTTTGGTGATATAAAACTGTACATTTGTTTAATTAAAATCAATTTATATTGAACAGTATTAAGAATACCTTTACTATTAAAGATCTTGAAAATGTTTCAGGAGTAAAAGCGCATACTATTCGTATTTGGGAGAAAAGATATGGTTTGTTGTCGCCAGAAAGAACAGATACTAATATTCGATATTATTCTTCAGAAAATTTACAGAAATTGTTAAATGTTGTTTTGTTAAATACAAATAATCATAAGATTTCTAAAATAGCTGAAATGTCTAATGAAACTATTATTGTTAAAGCAAGAGAGTTGGCATTTAAAGTTGCAGTTAACGATGAGGCTATTAATTCATTTAAGCTCTCTATGTTTCAGTTTGATAAAGTTTTGTTTAATAATACATATAATAAGTTGTTAAATAAAAAAACGTTTAGAGAGATTTTTAAAGATGTTTTTATCCCTTTTTTAGGTCATATAGGTTTGTTATGGCAAACAGATACGTTGTTGCCAGCTCACGAACATTTTATATCTAATTTAATAGCTCAGAAAATTCAAATTAGCACAGAAAGATTAGAGTATTCTGTAATTAATTCAGAAACTACTTATGTTTTGTTTTTACCTGAAAACGAGATACATGAACTTGGGTTGATGTATTTGAATTATGAACTTGTTTTAAGAGGTAATTCAACAATCTATCTAGGGCAAAGTTTACCTTTAAGTAACCTCGATTATTTTTTTGAAAGTGATACTAAAATTTGTTTCATAACATCATTAACGGTTCAGCCTTATGATGATAAAATTGTAAGTTATTTTCAAGAGATTAATAATATTATTAAAGGAACAGAGCATAAGTTAATCGCTGTTGGTGGTAAAACTTTAAAAGTAAAAGAAATTGATTTTGAAGCAGATATTTCTTTACATCCATCAGTAGTATCATTGCTGAAAACGTTGTAATTTTTTTTGGTTAATTTAATTTTGTTTATTCTTTTTTTGTTTTTGTTAAACAAAAAATGTAAATTTGATTGACTCAATATATTTCTTATCTTAATAGAATATTAATTGAGCAATTAATATTAATTAATAAAATAGCGCATTGAAAAAAAAAATATCAATAATAGGTTCAGGTTTTTCTTCTCTTGCAGCAGCGTGTTATTTGGCGAAAGCGGGTAATAAAGTTGTTGTTTTAGAGAAAAATGAAACCGTAGGAGGTAGGGCAAGACAGTTAATAAAAGATGGTTTTACTTTTGATATTGGACCTACTTGGTATTGGATGCCAGATGTGTTTGAGAAATTTTTTGCAGATTTCGGAAAAAAACCTTCAGACTATTATGAGTTAGAAAAATTAACACCAGCATATCAGGTGTATTTTGATGTTAAAGATTCAATTACAATACCTGGAAGTTTAGAGGAGATATATGAAGTTTTTGAAAAGGAGGAAAAAGGAAGTGCAGCTCACTTAAAAGCTTTTTTAAAATCAGCAGCATATAATTATGATGTTTCTATAAATGATTTGGTTTATAAACCTGGGATTTCTCCATTAGAACTAGTAACACCAGTAACTATTGGTAAAATAACACAGTTTTTCTCTACTATAAGAAAGCAGGTTCGAAAAAACATAAAAAGTAAAAAATTAATTCAAATTTTAGAATTTCCAGTTTTGTTTTTAGGAGCCAAACCAAGTAATACTCCTGCGTTTTATAATTTTATGAATTATGCTGATTTTGGTTTAGGTACATGGCACCCAAAAGGAGGAATGTATAAGGTGATTGAAGCAATGGTAACTTTAGCTACTGATTTAGGAGTTGAATTTAAGGTAAATTCAAATGTAGAGGAGGTTGTTGTAAATGAAATTGGAGAAGCAACAGGAATGGTTGTAAATAAAGAGTTTGTTTCTTCAGATATTGTTTTAAGTGGAGCAGATTATCATCATACAGAAACGTTATTGCCAAAGAAATATAGGCAGTATTCTGAGAAATATTGGGATAAAAAAGTATTCGCACCATCATCGTTATTATTCTATGTTGGTTTTGATAAAAAATTAGAAAATGTTTGTCATCATACGTTGTTTTTCGATACTGATTTTGATGTACACGCAAAAACGATTTATGATTCTCCTAGCTGGCCTAAAGAACCGTTATTTTATGCTAGCTTCCCTTCTATAACAGATGATTCTTTTTCTCCATCTAGTAAAGAAGCTGCAACTTTCTTAATACCATTAGCTCCGGGTATAAATGACACTCCAGAGATTAGGGAAAAATATTTTAATATTATTATAAACCGACTAGAGAAACTAACAGGTCAGTCTGTTAAAGATCATATCTTATTTAAAGAAAGTTTTTGTGTTAATGATTTTAAGAAAGATTATAACTCATATAAAGGTAATGCATATGGGTTAGCCAATATCTTAACACAAACTGCTTTTTTAAGACCAAAGATAAAAAGTAAAAAAGTGAAAAAATTATTTTTTACAGGGCAGTTAACAGTGCCAGGGCCAGGGGTTCCGCCAGCGTTAATTTCTGGTAAAATTGCTTCTGATTTAATTATAAAAAACCACCGTTAATATGAAAAAAAAACTGTTTGATGAAGTTTCTTACGCAAGTAGTAAGCTTGTAACAAAAAAATATAGTACGTCTTTTTCGTTGGCTACAAGAATGTTGGCACCAAGTATTAGAGGAGCAATTTATAATATTTATGGCTTTGTTCGATTTGCAGATGAAATTGTAGATTCTTTTCACGATTATGATAAAGAAACTCTTCTGATTAGTTTTGAAAAAGAATATTTTTCAGCAAAAAAGGAAGGTATTAGTTTAAACCCTATTATAAATTCATTCGTACATACTGTTTTGAAATATGATATTTCAGATACGATGGTTAAAGCTTTTTTAAAAAGCATGAAAGCTGATTTATATAAAACTACTTATGAAACAGAAGAGGAGTATAAAGAATATATTTATGGTTCTGCAGATGTTGTTGGTTTAATGTGTTTAAAGGTTTTTGTTAATGGAGATCAAGAGAAATATGATGGTCTTAAAGCTGCAGCTCAACGATTAGGATCCGCGTTTCAAAAAGTGAATTTTTTACGCGACTTGAAAGATGATTTTGAAGATTTAAATAGATCGTATTTTCCTAATGTAAATTTTAAAAATTTTGATAAGGAATCAAAATTAGCAATCATTAAAGATATTGAGTCAGATTTTGAGTATGCTTTTCAAAATGGAGTTTTAAAATTGCCAGTTGAAGCTAAGTTTGGTGTTTATATTGCGTACAGGTATTATAAGCGATTGTTAAAGAAATTAAAAGCAGTTCATTATACAAAAATAATGGAAACAAGGGTGCGTATTTCAAATCCGATGAAAATAAACTTATTGGCAAGAAGCTATGTTAAGTATAAATTAAATATGATATAATAATGCTTAACCTTTTAATTTGTTTTTCTTTTATAAGTATAGTATTAGGTGTGCCTGAATTTATCACAGAGTATCATGAGGTATCAAATAAAAAGCAAGAATTATTATATATTAAGAAGTTTCAAAACACTACTAAAGTAGCTATTCAGGGGTATGTAATTTCATTAAAAATGAAACAAGCTAAATATAAGTTTTTACCTTGGAGCAAGTTAATAGTGTTTAAAAAAGAGAAAAAAAAATTGGAAAATTTAATTAGCAAATTTCCGAAGAATGTTCATTTGAGATACGTGCGTTTGGTTATTCAGGAGAACTTACCAGGAATACTTAATTACTCATCTCAAATAAATAGCGATAAAGAATTTTTGAAAAAGTATTTAAACAAAAAAGATTCTACTGACTATTTAGATAAATATATTATAAAAAATACATCATTATGATTGTAGCATTTTTTTTATTAACTACACTTATAACTTTTTTGGTTATGGAAGGTGTAACATGGCTTACACATAAATATATAATGCATGGTTTTGGTTGGTATTTACATGAAGACCATCATCAACCAGGTTATCCACATGTATTTGAGAAAAACGATGCGTTTTTTGTGGTTTTTGCTATCCCTAGTATTTTATTATTCTACTTTGGGATTAGACCCGAATTAAATTATTTATTTTTTATAGGATTAGGAATTTTATTTTATGGCTTAGCTTATTTCCTAGTACATGATGTATTAATTCATAGACGATTTAAATGGTTTAAAAATACAAATAATCAATATTTAAAAGGGTTAAGAAAAGCACATAAAATTCATCATAAGCATATGGGGAAACCAGATGGAGAGTGTTTCGGAATGTTATTTGTGCCTTTTAAATATTTTAAGAAAAGACAATGAGTCACTACCTGTACCTTATATTAACCTTAGGAAGTTTAACTGTTCCTTTATTATATAGCATTTTTGAGAGAAAATTTCATTTTATTCAGTATTTCAAAATAGCTTTTATAAGTATACTATTGGTTGCTATTCCTTTTTTAATTTGGGATGGATTGTTTACCAAATATGGAGTTTGGGGCTTCAATTCAACATATCATTTATCTATAGAGATTTTTCAAATGCCTCTAGAAGAGTGGCTATTTTTCTTTTGTATACCATATGCTTGTTTGTTTACTCATGAAGTTTTAAAGTATTTAAAACCTCAATTTAAACTATCAAAATCAGTAACAATTTTTATTAGTTTTTTATTAGTTTTTATAACATTAATATTAGTAGTTTTTAATTTTGGTAAGTTGTACACTACTATAAATTTTATATTCTTTTTACTGTTGATTTTTTACGGATTAAAAAATCATTTAGAAACATTACAAGAATATTTCCCTAGTTTTTTAGTAGTTTTAATTCCGTTTTTAATAGTAAACGGAATCTTAACAGGTAGTTTTATAGAAGAGCCTGTGGTTTGGTATAATGATAATGAAAATTTAGGATTTAGAATATTTACAATACCATTTGAAGATGTATTTTATGCATTTAATTTGTTGTTTACGATACAGTTAATGTTCAATTATTTGAAAAATAAAAGATTTGAAAGAAAATAAATATATACGTTTTTTAGTTTTTATAGTGGTAAATTTCTTAGCGCTAGGAATTGGAGTTTTATTAATGGAAAATGGCCCTCAAAAAGATTGGTACCTTTCTTTAAATAAAGCACCTTGGACACCACCAGGTTGGGTTTTCGGAGCTGCTTGGACTACAATTATGTTGTTGTTTTCTTTTTATATGACAAGATTGAGTTTTGAATATTCTTTTTTGGATAAAAAAATAACAACACTTTTTATTGGTCAATGGGTTTTAAATGTAAGTTGGAATTACTTTTTTTTCAATCAAGAATTAACAGTAGTAGGATTAATTTCAATTACTTTATTATGGTTGCTAATCGGTTATTTTACGTTTGAACACCTAAAAAGATTAAAACTGTTTACATTACTAATACTCCCGTATTTAATATGGATGACGATTGCAACAAGTTTAAATGCATACATCGTATTTTATAACTAAAATTATGGCAAAAAAAAAGAATATTACACAAGAGAAAATAGTAGAATGGTATATGGATTCGGTTTTAATATCAGGCAAGCCTAATTCTATTTATTCATTTGCTTTAGATAATAATTTTGAAGAATCAGAATTTTACGAGCACTACTCAAGTTTTGAAAGTTTAGAAAAATCAATTTTTGCAATTTTTGCAAAAGAAACAATTCATTTATTACATAAAACGGAAGCCTATAAAGAATATGCATCAAAAGATAAGTTACTAAGTTTTTATTTTACTTTTTTCGAGTTATTAACAGCAAACAGATCGTACGTTTTATTGCAGTTTAAAGATGTGAAATCAAATTTCTCGAAATTATCAGTTTTAAAACAATTACGAACAGAGTTTATAAATTTTGTAAGCGGAATTAATTTAGAGAAAATTGATTTTAAGAATGAAAAAGTAAATGAACTTCAAGATAAAACGATTGTAGAAAGTTATTGGATACAATTATTAATGGTTATGAAATTTTGGATTGATGATGAATCTTCAAATTTTGAAAAAACAGATGTTTTTATAGAGAAATCAATCAAAGCGAGTTTCGATATTCAGCAAATTACACCTTTAAAAAGTGTGATAGATTTAGCGAAGTTTTTGTGGAAAGAAAAAGGAGCATCTATATGAAAAGACTAGATAAAATACCAACATCTAAAATAGAAAGAGCAACCAAATTAGTTACGACAGGAATTAAAATTGGAGTAAATTATGCTAAATATTACGGAAACAAAATAACAAAAACCGAAGAAGAAGCAAGAGATCAGTTAAACGAAGACAATGCAACCGATATTTATGACGGATTAAAAGAGTTAAAAGGATCGGCATTAAAAGTTGCGCAAATGTTAAGCATGGAAAAAAGTTTACTTCCAAATGCTTATGTAGAGAAGTTTTCGCTATCACAGTTTTCAGTTCCCCCTCTTTCCGGCCCTTTAGTTGTAAAAACTTTTCAAAAATATTTTAAGAAAACACCTAACGAGGTTTTCGATACGTTTACTGTAGAGTCTGTAAATGCTGCAAGTATTGGTCAAGTACATAAAGCTACTGCAAACTCTAAAACATTAGCAGTAAAGATTCAATACCCTGGTGTTGCAAACAGTATTTCTAGCGATTTAGCGATGGTAAAGCCTATTGCTATGAAAATGTTTAATATAAAAGGTGAGCGTTCTGATGAGTACTTTAAAGAAGTTGAAAGTAAGTTATTAGAAGAAACTAACTATGTTTTAGAATTAGAACAAAGTAATGAGATTGCAAATGCTTGTAAACATATTCCTAATTTAAAATTCCCAAAATATTATGAAGAATTCTCTTCTGATAGAATTTTAACGATGGATTGGATGGATGGAGTTCATCTTTCTGAGTTTACTAAGAAACAATTTAACCAAGAGGTATCAAATAAATTAGGGCAAGCTTTATGGGATTTTTACATGTATCAATTACATGTTTTGAAAAAAGTACATGCAGATCCGCATCCAGGTAATTTTTTAGTTTCACCTGAAAATGAACTAATTGTTATTGATTTTGGATGTATGAAAGAAGTTCCGGAAAGCTTTTACGTACCATATTTTGAATTAGCGGTACGTGAAAACATTGATAATCCAGCTTTTTTCGAAAGTAAATTATATGAGTTAGAAATTTTAAGAGAAGATGATACCGAAGAAGAAATAACCTTCTTTAAAGGATTGTTTTACGAAATGTTATCGTTGTTTACACAACCATTTCAGCAAGAAGAGTTTGATTTTTCTGATGAAAATTTCTTTGGTAAAATAGCAGCGTTAGGTCAGAAATATTCTAAGAGTACAGAGTTAAAGAAAATGAATGGAAATAGAGGTTCAAAGCACTTTATTTATATTAATAGAACGTTTTTCGGTTTGTATAATTTAATGCATGATTTAAAAGCTACAGACATAAAAAATAATAATTATAAAAATATTTAATGCATTTATCTAGAGCAGCAATAGATGAGATGGAGCATCTATATAAAATAAATTTAATGAATAGTGTTTCTGGTTATAAATCAGCAAATCTTGTTGCTACTAAATCAGAAGATGGAGTAACCAATTTGGCTATTTTTAGTTCAGTAGTTCATTATGGTTCTAGCCCTGCAATTTTAGGCTTTGTATTGCGTCCTACCACAGTAGCACGTAATACATATAACAACATAAAGAAAACTGGTTTTTACACTATAAATGCAGTTTGTGAAGATATAATTGAAGATGCGCATCATACGTCTGCAAAATATGCTTCTGGAATATCAGAATTTGATAAAACGGATTTATCTCCAGAATATAAAGATGGTTTTCATGCGCCTTACGTAACAGAGTCACCTTTGCAAATAGGAATAAAATTTTTGGAAGAATATCATATTAAAGCAAACGGAACTATTTTGGTTTTAGGAGAAGTGACAGATTTGTATTTTAAAGATTCAATGCTTTCAGAAGATGGTTTTTTAAATTTATCTAAAGAAAAAATTGCAGCAATAAATGGTTTAGATACTTATATGGTATCTGAAAAATATAAACGATTATCATATCAAAGACCGAAATAAATGAAAATTCTAATCACAGGAACCACAGGGTATATTGCAAAACGATTGGTGTTGAAATTACTAGACGCAGGGCATGAATTAGTCTGTTGTGTTCGTGATTTACAACGAATTCCTGATGAAATAGAATTTAAAGAAAATATTGAGTTTATAAAAGTAGATTTTTTAAATACAGAAAATGTTGCTTTTACTTCAGATATAGATGTAGCCTATTATTTAATACATTCAATGGCTACAGATGCTGTTAATTTTGAAGATTTAGAACAGCGTTGTGCTAAAAATTTTAAAAGTTTAGTAGAAAAAATAAATTGTAAGCAAGTTGTATATTTAAGTGGTATTGTAAATGATAGTTCTTTGTCTAAGCACTTAGCATCTCGTTTTCAAGTTGAGCAGAATCTGCAATCAAAAAAATACGCACTTACAACATTTAGGGCAGGTATAATTGTAGGTAGTGGTAGTGCCTCTTTTGAAATTATTAGAGATATTGTAGAAAAATTACCTCTAATGGTTACTCCAAAATGGTTAAATACCAAATCACAACCTATTGCTATTAGAGATGTTTTAGCCTTTTTAGAGCGGGCAGTTGGAAATGAAGAATTGTATAATAAATCTTTTGATATCTGTGGTACGGAAGTACTTACATACAAAGAAATGCTTTTACAATTTGCTGAAGTAAGAGGTTTTAAAAGATACATTTTTACATTACCGTTGTTAACTCCAAAATTATCATCGTATTGGTTGTATTTCGTTACATCTACATCATTTAATTTGGCGCAAGCGCTGGTGGATAGTATGAAAGTTGAGGTGATAGCTAAAGCTAGTAATATTAATCAGCTTTTAGATATACAACCTATTTGTTATAAAGATGCGGTAAATTTAGCTTTTCAAAGAATAGAACAAAATGCTGTTGTATCAAGCTGGAAAGACGCAATTAGTAGCGGTACTTTTAAAGATCAATTGTCTGATCATATTCAAATGCCACAATATGGTTGTTTTAAAGATGTACGTTCTATAAAAATTACCGATGAAGATTTTACAATTAATAAAATTTGGTCTATCGGTGGTAAAAACGGATGGTATAGTTTTAATGGCTTATGGAAATTAAGAGGATATGTCGACAAGATTTTTGGAGGTGTTGGCTTACGTAGAGGAAGAACACATGATACGTATTTAGAAGCAGGAGACCCTTTAGATTTTTGGCGTGTATTATTAGCAGATAAAAAAGAAAAAAGATTGTTGTTGTTTGCCGAAATGAAGTTGCCAGGAGAAGCATGGTTAGAATTTAAAATAGTAAAAGATAAGTTATACCAAAGAGCTGTGTTTAGACCCAAAGGAGTTTTAGGGCGTTTGTATTGGTATTCAGTTTTACCATTTCATGCCTTTGTTTTTAAAGGAATGATTAACGCTTTGGTTAATAAATAAAAGCGAGTTTATTAATTTTTTAAGTTTTGAATATTATGACATATAGAGATTTAGATAGAATAATAGAAATGGCTTGGGAAGACCGTACTACGTTTGATGCTATAAAGTTTCAGTTTGGTTTAAAAGAGCAACAAGTAATTGAATTAATGCGTAAAGAATTAAAACTTTCTAGCTTTAAATTATGGCGTGCAAGAGTTCAAGGTCGAGGTACAAAACATCAAGCAAAACGAGCGTTTGAAAAAGGAAGATTTAAGTGTGCAAGACAGCAAAGTATAAGTAATAATAAAATATCTAAAAGATAAAAGATTTAATAGACTACTAATAAAAATAGATATAAAATGAAAACAATTATAGTAGTAGGTGGTAGTTCGGGTATTGGAAAAGCGATAGTAACAAAGTTAAAGGAAAGCCATAATATTATAAATATTAGTAGAATAGCACCTGAAGAGCATATAAATGTAAAACATTATTCATGTGATGTTCTTAAAGATGAATTACCTCCGTTAGATGAGGTTCATGGTCTTGTCTATTGTCCAGGAAGTATAAATTTAAAGTCGTTTACACGATTAAAAGTCACTGATTTTAAAGACGATTTTGAAATTAATGTTGTTGGGGCAATTAAAGCATTGAAAGCATACGAAAGTACCTTAGCAAAGAATAATGGTAGTGTAGTCTTATTTAGTACGGTAGCATCCTTTTTAGGCATGCCATTTCATGCAAGTATAGCTACAAGTAAATCAGCAGTAGAAGGATTAACAAAATCGTTAGCTGCAGAATATGCTACAAAAATTCGTTTTAACGCAATTGCACCAACAGTAACAGATACTCCATTAGCAGCACGTTTGTTAAGAAATGAAAAACAGCAAGAAAGTATGCAAGATAGACATCCATTAAAAAAATATTTGAAACCAGAAGAAGTCGCAAGTTTAGCTTGTTATTTACTATCAGATGATGCAAGTTCTATAACAGGGCAAATTATTCCTTTAGATGCTGGAATTGTAAGTGTAAAAATATAAATCTAGGCAAATGAAATGGTTAGTGCTATTCAGTATTTTTTTATGTATGAATGATGAAATTATAATTTTTGATAAAAATAATACTAACCAGCGTTGGTACATAACAAACGATGATGTTATGGGAGGAATATCTAACTCTTCGATGAAACTTGATGAAGAAAATAAAATGATTTTTTCAGGGAATGTTTCTTTAGATAATAATGGTGGGTTTGCTATGACTCGCTTACCAGTAAGTATTAATTTAGATGATGAAAAAACTAAATTAGTACTTAAATTAAAAGGAGACGGTAAAAAATATCAGTTAAGAATTAAAGCTAAAAATAATCAGCGTTTTTGGTATATCCAATCTTTCCAAACATCAAAAAGTACAGAAGAAATAGAATTACCGGTACATAAATTTTATGCTTCTTTTAGGGGGTATAAATTAAATGTTGATAATTTTTCAGGAGCAAAAATAACTGAAATTGCTATACTTATAGGAAATAAAAAGAAGGAAGCTTTTAAATTATCAATAGAAAAAATAACACTTAAATAAATGAAAACATTAAAAATATTCGTCAACCTGAACTTGTTTCAGGTTCACATTTTAAATGTTTGATTTTACCAGCGATGCGATTCTGAAATAAATTCAGAATGACGACCCGTTACATAATTATTACACAAAATGAAAACATTAAAAATAACTTTACTTATGGCATTATTCAGCTTTTTAGGAAACGCACAAACGATAGCATCTAAAGAATCTTTATACGATATAAAAATAGAAGGAATTGACGGAGAACAGTTAAACCTTAGTCAATATAAAGGAAAGAAAATTTTATTTGTTAACGTTGCCTCTAAATGCGGATTTACAAATCAATATGAAGGGTTACAAGAATTATATGCTAAGCACAAAGATAAGCTAGTAATTATAGGTTTGCCATGTAATCAGTTTGGAGGTCAAGAACCAGGTCAAGAATCAGAAATACAATCATTTTGTAGTTTAACTTACGGGGTAGATTTTCCTATGACCGAAAAAATAGATGTAAAAGGAGATAACCAACATTCAATATATCAATGGTTAACACAAAAAGGAAAGAATGGTAAAATGAATTCTTCAGTAAAATGGAATTTTCAAAAGTATTTGGTAGATGAAGAAGGGCGTTTGGTAGATGTTTTCTATTCTATAACAAAACCTATGAGTTCTAAAATAACCAAGCTTTTATAAATGTTGAATTTTAAAAAACATTCGGGAATCTATACTTTAGAAACTGAGCAAGAATTAAATATATCACTAGTGAAAGCTTGGGGTTACTTTTCTTCCCCAGAAAATTTAGCCAAGATTACACCACCTAAAATGGGGTTTAATATTACATCTAAAGTTGATAAAAAAGCATATCAAGGGCAAATAATTACCTATAAAGTATCTCCAGTAGCTTTTGTTAAAACAAATTGGGTAACAGAAATAACTCAGGTCAAAGAGCAAGAATTTTTTATTGATGAACAACGTTTTGGACCATATAAAATGTGGCATCATGAGCATTGGTTTGAAGAATTGGAAAACGGAAATACTTTAATGAAAGATAAAATATCGTATAAAATTCCGTTTGGTTTTTTAGGACACATAGCACAAGCAGTATTTATAAAAAAGCAGTTAAAAACAATTTTTGAATACAGGTTTGTAACTTTAGAAAAAATGTTTAATGGAAAATAAAGTTGCGGTTTTTTGGTTTCGTAGGGACTTGCGTTTAGAGGATAATGTAGCATTATTCAATGCTTTAAAATGTAGTAATAAAGTAATTCCTATATTTATTTTTGATGAAGAAATATTAGATAGGTTACCAAAAGATGATGCAAGAGTCTCTTTTATTTATCAAACATTATCAGGATTAGATAAAATATTAAAAATTGAAGGGTCTTCATTATTAGTTAAAAAAGGAAACCCTATTGAAGTATGGAAAGGCTTACTATCAGAATTTGATATTACAGCAGTTTATACAAATAAAGATTACGAACCATACGCGATAAAAAGAGATAATGAAGTTAAAGAATTTCTAGGGTCAAATAATATTGAGTTTTACAGTTACAAAGATCAGGTTGTATTTGAAGAAAATGAAGTTGTGAAAAACGACGGACTACCTTATACGATCTATACGCCTTATAAAAACAAGTGGCTACAAAAGTTTAATACTGAGGTAGATTTAAAAGAATTTACTATTGATTTCTCGGCTTTCCACCATTTTAAAACAAGTTTTCCTACATTAGAGTCATTAGGTTTTAATGAAAGTCATATAAAAGTGAAGCCTTATAATTTATCAAGTTTAAATAATTATGATGAAATAAGAGATTTTCCTTTTATCGATAAAACATCTTATCTGTCTCCATATTTTCGGTTCGGTTTAGTAAGTGTTCGTAAAATGGTTCAATTTGCCTTAAAAACGAATGCTACTTTTTTAAATGAATTAATTTGGCGCGAATTTTTTATGCAAGTGTTGTTTCATTTTCCTAAAGTGATTACGAATAACTTTAAGAAAAAATACGATGCAGTACCTTGGAGAAATAATGAAGTCGAATTTGAGAAATGGTGTAAAGGAGAAACAGGGTATCCGATGGTTGATGCAGGGATGCGACAATTAAACAAAACAGGTTATATGCATAATCGTGTAAGAATGATTACAGCAGGTTTTTTGTGTAAACATTTATTAATTGATTGGCGCTGGGGTGAAGCTTATTTTGCAGAGAAATTATTAGATTACGAACTCTCGGCAAATAACGGAAATTGGCAATGGGCAGCAGGTACAGGTTGCGATTCTGCTCCGTATTTTAGAGTTTTTAACCCAGAAGCTCAATTAAAGAAGTTTGATAAAGATTTACAATATATAAGAAAATGGGTTGATGATTTTGATGAGTTAACCTATCCGCAACCTATGGTTGAACATAAGTTTGCAAGAGAAAGAGCTATTGCAACATATAAAAAAGCATTAAACTAAAAAAGGTTCAAAGAATATATTCTTTGAACCTTTTTTTAATATTGTAACTTATATTCTAAGCGATATAATCTTTCGCTTTTTCTAAAGCTTTCGGAATACCGCCTGGGTTTTTACCACCAGCAGTAGCAAAGAAATTTTGTCCACCACCACCACCGTGAATTAGCTTTCCTAGTTCCCTAACTACTTTTCCTGCATCATAACCACGTTCTGCGGCTAATTCTTTAGAAATATAACATGTTAGCATTGCCTTGTCTGCTTTTTCAGATGAAGCAAAGAATAAGAATAAATTTTGAAACTCTTTACCTAAAGCAAAAGCTAAATTTTTAATTCCGTTAGCATCTAAATCTACTTTAGTTGCTAAAAACTGTACCCCATTTACTTCTTGTAGTTGATTTCTTAATTCACCAGATAAGTTTTGAGCTTTTTCTTTTAACAGTTGCTCTACTTGCTTTTTTAAAGCAGTATTTTCATCTTGTAAACTATTTACAGATTTGGCTACATCTTTCGGGTTTTTTAATAATTGCTTTACCGCAGAAAAATTACGCTCAACTTCTTCAAAATAATTTCCAACAGCAACATTTGTAATTGCTTCAATTCTTCTGATTCCTGACGCAACTGCTCCTTCAGATTTTATTTTAAAATGCCAAATATCACCAGTTTGTGGTACGTGAGTTCCACCACATAATTCCATAGATTGCCCAAACTTAATGGCTCTTACAGAATCTCCATATTTCTCTCCAAATAACGCAATCGCGCCTTCGTCAATAGCTTGTTGCATTGGTATATTTCTTCTTTCAATTAAAGAAAGGTTTTCACGAATACGAGCATTTACAAAGTTTTCTATTTCTTGTAATTGATCAGCATCTACTTTAGAAAAATGAGAAAAATCGAAACGTAAATGTTTTGGACTCACCAACGAACCTTTTTGCTCTACATGTGTTCCTAAAATAGTACGTAATGCTTGGTGTAATAAGTGTGTTGCCGTATGATTACTAGCAGATAAATTTCTAGCCTCTTCGTTTACTACTGCTTTAAATTTCTCTGATAAATTATCAGGTAAATTTTTAGTATAGTGAATAATTAAATTATTTTCTTTCTTTGTATTAACTACATAAATTACATCTCCGTTAGACGTTTCTATATAACCTACATCACCAACTTGCCCTCCACCTTCAGGATAAAAAGGAGTCATATTAAATACTAGTTGATACTGTTCACCGTCTTTTTTTGTAGTTATTTTTCTGTAACGTGTTAATTTAACATCAGCAGTTAAAGTGTCATAACCTATAAATTCTTCCTCATCATCTTCTATTAAAACATTCCAATCATCAGTTTCAATAGCAGTTGCTGCCCTTCCTCTATCTTGTTGTTGTTTTAAAGCCGTTTTATATTCTTTTTCATTGTAGCTAAATCCTTTTTCAGATAAAACTAAAGCTGTTAAATCTTCTGGAAAACCATAAGTATCTTTTAGTTCAAATACTTTTTTTCCAGAAATTATTTTCTCTCCAGCATTAGCGGTTATTGTGTCTAATAAAAGTAAACCTTGTTCTAAGGTTTTTAAGAAAGAATGCTCTTCTTCTTTAATTACATTATGCGCTAATTGTTCTTGTGCTTTTATCTCAGGGAAAGCATCTCCCATTTGCTCACTTAATGTTTCTACTAATTTGTAGATAAAAGGTTCTTTTTGATTCAGGAAAGTAAATCCGTAACGGATAGCTCTTCTTAATATTCTTCTAATAACATAACCAGCACCAGTATTACTTGGTAACTGACCATCAGCAATAGAAAATGCTACAGCACGAACATGATCAGCAATAACACGAATAGCAATATCTGTTTCGTTTCCAGAAACAGTAGCATCTTCATATTTTACACCAGTAATTGTTTCGATTTCTCTAATAATTGGTGTAAAAACATCAGTGTCATAATTAGATTGAACACCTTGCAATGCCATACATAAACGCTCAAACCCCATACCAGTGTCGATATGTGTTGAAGGTAAGTTTTCTAAACTTCCGTTAGCTTTACGGTTATACTGCATAAAAACTAAGTTCCATACTTCAACAACATGTGGATGATCTAAATTTACCAATGTAGCTCCCGATACTTTTGTTTTTTCTTCCGCAGAGCGGATGTCTATATGAATTTCAGAACAAGGTCCACAAGGTCCTTGAGCACCCATTTCCCAGAAATTATCTTTTTTATTACCTAATAAAATACGGTCTTCAGCAATGTATTGTTTCCAAATATCATAAGCTTCAGTATCTTTTTCTAAACCTTCCTTTTTATCACCTTCAAAAATAGTAACATATAAAATGTCTTTATCTATTTTATATACTTCAGTAAGTAATTCCCAAGCCCAAGCAATTGCTTCTTTCTTAAAATAATCACCAAAAGACCAATTTCCAAGCATTTCAAATAATGTGTGATGATAGGTGTCTTTTCCTACCTCTTCTAAATCATTATGTTTACCAGAAACACGTAAGCATTTTTGAGAATCAGCAACTCTTGAATTCACTACTTTTTTTTGCCCTAAAAAATACTCTTTAAAAGGAACCATACCTGCGTTTACAAACATTAATGTAGGATCATTCTTTAACACCATTGGTGCAGATGGAACTATATTATGGTTTTTAGATTTATAAAATTCTAAAAATTTTGATCTTATTTCTTGAGATTTCATACGGTTGAGCTCGAAATTTTGTTAAATAATAATTAAAAAACAACTAAAGAAAAGTAGTTTTAAAACATTTTGTAAATTTGTGTGTTACCAAAAACGTCCCCTTAAAAGAAGTTGCTTGTTTAACAAGCACAAAAATAGTATATTTAGTATTATGGCGAAAGTAAAATATTATTACGACCCCGAGACATTATCGTACCGAAAAATAGAGTCTAATAAAAGTGAAAAATATAAAAAATCTTTTTTAGGAGTCGTCGGAGCTTTATTAATTGCTTTCTTCGGTTTTATTGGGTTTAGTCAGTTTTTAATGTCTCCAAATGAGAGGTCTCAGAAGAGAGAACTTGAAAATTTTAAACTTCATACAGAGTTAATGTCTAAAGAATTAGGCGTATTATCTGAACGATTATCTGAATTGCAAGAAAGAGATGATAATATTTATAGAACTTATTTTGAAGCAAGTCCTATACCTGAAGAACAACGTAAAGCTGGTTTTGGAGGTGTAAATAGGTACAAGCATTTAGAAGGTTTTAAGAATAGTGCGATGATTGTAAATGTGACCAAAGAAATAGAAATATTATCTAAGCAAATGGTTGTACAATCAAAATCATTGGATGAAATTGTTAGTCTCGCAAAAGAAAAAGAAAAAATGCTAGCATCGATACCTGCAATCCAACCAGTGAAAAATGAAAATTTAAAAAGAATGGCTTCTGGTTTTGGTATGCGTTTGCATCCAATTTTAAAATCGTGGAGAATGCATAATGGAATGGATTTTACAGCTCCAAAAGGGACACCTATATTTGCTTCAGGAAATGGAAGGGTAAGTAAAGCGCATCGTAGTTCGTCTTTTGGTAATGTTGTGTATATAAGTCATGGGTATGGTTACGAAACTATTTATGCACATATGAGTAAAATACTAGCTAAGAAAGGTCAAAAAGTAAAACGTGGAGATATTATAGGATATGTTGGTAATACAGGACGTTCGGCAGCACCTCATTTACATTATGAAGTACATAAAAATGGTAGACCTGTAAATCCTATTTATTATTATTACGGAGATTTAACTCCAGAAGAGTTTGTAGCAATGCAAAAAGCATCACAGCAAAAAGGGCAATCGTACGATTAATTAGAATATTGAAGACCAATGTATGTAGAGTTACCTGAAAAAAGATATTATAAAATAGGCGAAGTATCTAAGGCTTTCGACGTTAATGTTTCACTAATTCGCTTTTGGGAACAAGAGTTTGATGTAATTAAACCCAAAAAAAATGCGAAAGGAAATAGATTGTTTACTAAAGAAGATATTGAGAATTTTAAATTAATATATAACTTAGTAAAAGAAAGAGGTTTTACTTTAGAAGGTGCAAAGAAAAAATTAAAGAGGAACCCTGATGGGGTAATAAGTAATCACGAAATTATTAGTAGATTAGAAGCTGTAAAAGCGGAATTACAAAAAATTAAAAATCAATTATAAATCAATTTTAAAAATATGAAAAAATTTCTTCCTATAATTCTTATAGCTATTATTGCCTATGGATTTTATAACTGGGCTGTAGGTTTTCAAAACAATGCTGTAGAATTTCAAGAAAATGCAAAAACTAGTTGGTCTAATGTAGAAAGTGCTTACCAACGTAGAAATGATTTAATTGGTAATTTAGTTAAAACGGTACAAGGAGCTGCTGATTTTGAAAAAGAAACGTTAACACAAGTTATTGAAGCGAGAGCAAAAGCAACTTCTGTTAACATAAACGCAGGAGATTTAACCCCTGAGAATATGGCTCAATTTCAAAAAGCACAATCAGGTTTATCAGGAGCTTTATCTAAATTATTAGTTTCTGTAGAGCGTTATCCAGATCTTAAAGCAAATAGAAATTTCTTAGAATTACAAAGTCAATTAGAAGGTACAGAAAATCGTATTAATGTTGCGCGTGATCGCTTTAATGAAAAGGTTAACATTTACAATAAATTAATTAAGAAGTTTCCTGGTTCTTTCTTAGCAGGGATTTTCAATTTTACTGAAATGAATCGTTATAAAGCAGATGCAGGTTCAGAAAAAGCACCTGATGTAAACTTTAAATTCTAAATATGTCTAAAGTAGAAGATTTTCTTTCATTAAAACAAGAAGAGGAAATCGTTAATGCAATTAGGCAAGCTGAACGAAATACTTCTGGTGAAATACGTGTGCATATTGAGAAAACAACAACAATTTCTCATTACGACCGTGCGTTAGAAGTATTTCAGAAGCTTAAGATGTTTAATACCAAAGAACAAAACGCAGTATTAATTTACCTTGCTGTAGAAGATCATAAGTTTGTTATTTATGGTGATAAAGGTATTGATGCGGTTATTGCGGATGATTTTTGGGATACGACAAGAAATATCATGCAAGAAGAATTTAAACAAGGTAATTTTACACAAGGAATTGTTAAAGGTATTTTAAAAGCCGGAAATGAATTAAAAACTCATTTTCCGTGGCAGATTGATGATGAAAATGAATTGTCTAATGAAATTTCTAAAGGATGATTCAAAGATTATTAGTCATTAATAAAAAAGTTTTACTCTTTATAATAGCTTTCGCTTTTATACAAACATTGTTTTCACAAGGATTTGAAATACCTAAAAAGCCTAATGAAGAAACAAGTGTTTATGATTATGTAGGATTGCTGTCTAAAGGGCAGAAGGTTAACTTAGAAAATAAGTTGATTAAATATTCTGATACCACTTCTACACAAATTGTAATTGCTATAATTGATTCTACTAAAGGAGAAAATATTAACTATTTAGCAGCAAATTGGGGTGAGAAATGGGGAATAGGACAAGCTGAAGAAGATAATGGTGTTTTAGTTTTATTAGCAAAAAGTGATCGTAAAATATCTATTCAAGCAGGTAAAGGAACAGAGCATTTACTAACTGATTTTCTTTCAAAAAGAATTATTGAAAGAGAGATAATTCCTCAATTTAAACGTGGAGATTATTATGCTGGTTTAAATAGTGGAGCAGATGCTATCTTTAAAGCTTTAAATGGCGAATACAAAGGAAGTAGAAAAAAATCAGAAGACTTCGATCCAAGTTTTATCATTTTTATAATTATCCTTATTATCTTTTTTGTTTTAATATTTAGAGGTAATAAAGGTAACCGAGGTGGTGGTAAAAGAAATTATAGAAGATCAGATTCGAGAAGTATTTTAGAAACTATAATTTTAAGCAATGCCGGACGAGGAGGTTTCGGTGGTAGTGGCGGTTTCGGAGGTTCATCAGGAGGTTTTGATGGTGGCGGTTTCGGCGGAGGCTTCGGTGGCGGAAGTTTTGGCGGAGGTGGTGCATCTGGAGGTTGGTAATTTATATAAAAGCATAGATTTCGTTTAAACAAATTATATAAAAAAGTACTTGTTATTATTGATGATGATTCAATAATAGCAAGTACTTTTTTTAGTAGTAGTTTTATTTAGTAGAAATGTATTTTAATAATGAAGTACACATTGTATTAATTTGTTCAAAGTTTGGATTTTTAGAAGTTACGTTAGAAAGTACAACAACTGCTTTTTTATTCTTTTTATCAATAGCAAAAGCTGATGAGTACCCGCCAGTATTTCCACTATGGAATAAAAATGTATAGTTAGCATTTCCTGTAATAAACCATCCTAAACCTAAACCTTGATATTCATCATGCTTATAGGTCATAGTTTGCGGTAAGTTATATACAACATCATCCTCAAAGTTTTTACGAATAAATTTTTCTAAATCAGTAACAGATGATTTCATGCCTCCTGCTGCAACAGAAGTGTTTGAGAAGTTCCAATTTGGAGATATGTTACCGTTTTCATCAAGTCCTGATACTAACAAATTTGGATTAATATTTGATAATTCTGTTGTAGAATTATTCATTTGTAATGGAGCAAGAATTGTTTCTTGTAAAATATTTTCATAAGTTTTACTAGCCTTTTTAGCTAAAATATACCCTAATAAACCTACTCCTGAGTTTGAGTATTCGAATTTAGAACCTATTTCGTTATTTAAAACAATTTCATTTTTTAAATAATCTTCTAGTAAAATTGGAGTATAACTTGCAAAAGGATCCATAAGGTTAAAATCAGGTGCTGCGGCATAGTTAGTAGGTGTGGTTGGAAGCCCAGAAGTGTGGTTTGCCAATTGTGATAATTGTATGCTACCACCATTTTTTAATGGAAAATTAAATTGCTCTTGTAATGTTTCGTTTAAAGAAGCTTTGCCTTTATTTATAGCATCAGAAAGTAGTATGCTTGTAAATACTTTTGTTATTGAGCCTATTTCAAATACACTGTTTTTATTGTTTGCAATTTGAAATAGATCATCTTTTTTAAGAATTCCAATATATGCTGTTTCATTATTATCAATAACAGCAATTGAAATCTCTGTAGAATTAGGGAAATTTGTAAGATTCTCTTTTATAAGAGCAGCTTTATTTTTATCTGTTATTTCAGTAGTAAAATTTGTAGGTTCTATTTTAGGTTCTTCATCATTACAACTTATCAAGAAAAAGATAAAAAGAAATGCAATTTTGTAAATGTAGTGTTTCATAATTTTTTTGTTTTATAATTTAATAACGCAAATCTATCTTATTGATTTTCAGTATTTGTTAAAGAAGATTTAATTAAAATACAATTGAATACTAATAAAAACTAAATGAAATGCTAAATAGTAAAACGAAATAAAAGAGAAGCTCTTCAATACTTTTTTTATATTTACTTTTAGTAATAAATAAGAAAATGAAAAATCCGTATTTATTTTTATGTAGTTTACTAGTGTTGATTAGCTGTCAGGATTTCGGACAGTTACAGATACTTGCTGATTTACCGAACTCTTTAGAAGAAGTTTCTGGAATAGAAAAAGTAAAAGGCTCTAATTTATTATGGATGCTTAATGACAGTGGAAATAAACCAATTATTTACGGGGTTGATACCAAAGGTAAAATTATACGAGAGGTTGCTGTTAAAGCAAAAAACAATGATTGGGAAGATATAACTTCTGATGAGGAAGGAAATTTATATATAGCAGACTTTGGGAATAACAATAACAAGCGAAGAGATTTGAGAATACTTAAAATAAGTTATCAAGATTTGTTGGTGAAAGACGAGGTTACAGTCCAAAAAATTAAGTTTTATTATCCATTACAAAAAAAGTTTCCACCTAAGAAGAAAAGACGTTTTTTTGATGCAGAGAGTTTATTGTATAAAGATGGGTTTTTATACATTTTCACTAAAAGTAGGGTTGCTAATAATTTTGGAAAAACAACTTTATATAAAATTCCAGCTATAGAGGGGAATCATGAAGCAAAATTCATTTCAACCTTTGAAACATGCACTGACTTTCATTGTTGGGTAACAGCAGCAGCAATTTCTCCTGATAAAAAAAAGGTTGCATTACTAAATCACCAATCGGTTTTTGTATTTACAAATTTTCTTGAAGATGATTTTTTATCAGGAGATGTAAAAGAGTTCTCTTTGGGGTATATGTCTCAAAAAGAAGGGGTTGTTTTTAAAGACAATAAAACACTTTATATTACTGATGAAAGAGCACATTTAAAAGGTGGTAAATTGTACGAATTCTATTTAAATTAATAGTAATTCGTTTTTTGATACTCATCTATCCACCCTTTCGGAAACTTGTCATACAAATCAATTAAAACAGGTTTATTTATCTCTTCAGATTGAAAATCTTTGTAAAAACTCCCTAATAACCAAACTTGCGTGTTTTTTAGTTCTTTTTTATGTAAATTTAGTAATGCTTTTTTAGAGGTTTCATTAGCGTCTAATAACAAAAGAACAAGTGAAGCCGCAGTTTCAAAATTGCTATCTAAATAAAAATATAAACCATTTTTAATACGAGTTAAAAGTAGTTTGTTTGATAAAAAAGGAGCAAAACGAATTCTTTTTTTACGTAGATTCGGGTAGCATGAATAACTATTACTTAAATTTAAGAATTTAATTGATGCTATATAATCCTCATAAGAGAGAGTTGCTATTTTAAGTAAATCACTATTATTTTTAAAGTCGAAAAGTAAATACATTTTAGATACGCTAACATAGGTTTTATCAATGTCATTGTCTAATATGTTTTTTTCTACAGCAGCCAAAAATAAAGGAAAATTTAGTTTGCTAGGTACATCCCAAATACCTAATTTTATTCTGTAATAATAGGCGAGGTAAATATTTTTTTGCGATATTTTTATCATCTTCGTTTTCATTACTCTGTTAATTTCATAATGAAACGAAGGGTAAAATTGTCCCTGAAAAACATGTAAACGAGCTTCTTCTTCGCTATCAATAAAATTTTGAATGATGCCGTTGTTATCTTTCTTTATAGCTACTGCAAAATTTAAGTTGTTGTAACGTTTTTCTTGCTGTTTTATTAAATGTTCTTTATCCATTGTTAATAAGATATGTTAAAGTAAGATATGTTTTCTTTTTGTACTTCTGATGCTAATAAAGTGTTGTTTTTTTTTACTTCATAGTGTGAAGTTATCGTGTTTTTAGATTACTAAGAGAATGATTTTATAAGTGCTATTGCCTATTTTATATTTGAATAAAAGTAAGTGGTGTTTTTTTTAACCTGCCATTATTATAGTTATTTTAGCTGTTATAAAAAATTAGAATAACCTTTTATGTATTCCACTTTTAAGCATTTTTTACAAGTTATTTTTGTGTTGGTTTTTTGTGTGTTTGGAGTAAGATGTTCTACGCCTAATAGTGTTAGACCAGCATTAGAAAAGCAATTATTAACATTACAAGAAGACTCTCAGAAGCAACCTGAAAAAGCAATAAAAAAAATTGATAGTTTACTATTAAATGTAGCTAATTTAAACACTGCGGAAGAAGCGCTACTTTTATTTGAAAAAGGGGAAGTATATTATTTGAATGATGAGTTTATAGAAGCAAAAAATATTCATTTAAAAACATACACGCTATTTTCTAAATTTAACGATAACTATAATAAAGGGAGAAGTTTAATAACGTTAAGTAACACCTGTATTAAATTAAGAGAATTTGAAAAAGCACAAGAATACGCTATCGAGGCTTTGCATATTGGTGAACTTATAAATAATAATAGATTACAAGCAAAAGCAAACAATCAATTATTTCAATTACATTTTAGGTTAAAAGACTACAAAAAGGCATTAGCATATATAAATCAATCAGAAAAACTATTTTTAAATTCTGAAGACATTACATCTATTATTGCTGTAAAAGGAAACATAGCAACGATATACTTACAATTAAAAGAATACAATAAAGCATTGCGAAAATTTTCAGAAGCTTTAAAATTAAGTGAGAAAATTAAGGATCCTAAAACTATTGTACGGGTTTTAAATAATATAGGATTTACTTATTTAGAAGCTAGGGAGTTTAAACAATCAGAAAAATTTCTAAGAGGAGCCATAACTTTAAATAGAAATATTAAAGCTATAAATGCAGCACCTTATAAAGGTTTAGGAGCTTTGTTTTTAATAAATAATAAGTTAGATTCTGCCAAAGTAAATTATAAGAAAGCGTTAAATATTTATAGAGATAAGGGAAATATAAATGCTGAGATCAACGTTAGAGACAGGTTAATAGCTGTTGCTCTTTTAGAAAAAAACTTTGAAGAAGCTTTATTTCATCAAACGATACGTGATAGTGTTAAAATTCAATTGAATAAAAGTGAGAAAGAAAAACTACTTCATTTTGCGAATGTAAATTATAAAGTAAAAGAAAATGAGATCGCTTTAAAACATCAAAAAGAAACAAGTAAGCAAAATATGTTTTTAGGTGTAAGTGTTATTGTTTCATTGGTATTACTACTTATTATAGCTATTTTTTTTAATTACAATAATAAACTAAGAGCTTTAAATAAAGCATCGAAGTTAGAGCAACGTTTGTTAAGAGTGCAAATGAATCCTCACTTTATATTTAATACTCTGGCAGCAATTCAAAACATCATTTTAGAAGGAAATCCTTTAAAATCTTCGAATTATATAGCTAAGTTCTCTAAATTAATTCGTCAGAATTTCGATTATGTTAGAAAAGAAGAAATATCATTAGAAGAAGAAATTAAAATGATTTCTAATTATATTGAAACGCAGCAACTACGTTTTAATAATGCATTTAAGTATACAATAGATATATCAGAGAATTGTAATATAAAAGAACTTAAAATGCCTCCAATGCTTTTGCAACCTTTTGTAGAGAATGCAATTGAGTATGGTCTTAAAGGAAAAAAAACAGACGGAGTTTTAGCTTTAAAAATTGATAAACAAAAAGAGGGTTTATATTTTGAAATTCTGGATAATGGGGTTGGAAGAACTCTAAAACAAAAAGATGTTAAAGTCTCAGAAAAATTACATGCAACAGCTGTTTTTATAGAACGATTAAAAACAAGAGGCAAGGGAGAGGAAAAGTCTTTTACGATTGAAGATTTATATAATGATGAAAAAAAATCAATAGGAACTAAAGTGTTTTTTAAACTTACCGTATAAATGATAAAGACAGTATTAATAGAAGATGAGTTTAATGCCTTAAATACTTTAACTAAACTAATTCAATATACCCAAAAAGATATTGAAATTATAGCAACAATAGATAATGTAAATGATGCTATTGTATTCTTAAAAAACAATACACCAGATTTGGTTTTTATGGATATAGAATTAATAGGGGGTACTGCTTTTCAAATATTAGAAACCCTAGAAACTATTAATTTTAAAATAATATTTACAACTGCTTTTGATGAGTTTGCTATCAAAGCTATAAAGTTTGATACTGTTGATTATTTATTAAAACCAATAGATTCAGATGAGTTAAGTAAGTGCATAGAACGTTTTAGAATTGGTTATGAAAAAGAACAACATTATTTAAAGGTTGTAGATAAGGTTGTTGAATTAGATAAAAAAGAAGCACAGAAAACACTGCTAATAAAAACAACAGAAGAACAACATTTTTTGCAAGTAGATGAAATTATACGCTGTCAATCAGATGGGAGTTATACTACCTTTCATACTAAAAGAAAAAAAATAATGAGTGCAAGAAACTTAAAATATTACGAAAATATTTTAAGCGAACATACTTTTGTTAGAATACATCAATCTCATTTAATAAATATAAAATACATAGCTTCGGTAACAACAAATACAGTTGTGTTAACAGGAGGAGAGAAAATACCATTAGCATCTAGAAAAAAGAGTTATTTAAAGCAGTTTCTAAATCAATTTCAGCAAATACAAAACAAGAAGTAACGATTATAAAACTGTTTTTTAAAAACTATTTTTTCGATATAGTTTTGAGGTATAAATTAAAAATAACCTTAAAACAATTAAAATGGGACTTAAAGAAAAGAGATTTACAAAAACGTTTCAAGAGGAGCAATACCCAGCTTTAAAAGAGAAAATTAATGTAGCAGCTGGTTTTGATATTACTTTAGAAACAGCGTGGGAAACTTTATTTGAAGATCGTTTTTTACATTTATATAGCGATAGCTATCCTAAAATTTACTTTCAGCCATTAATTGAAAGTTTTTCAGCTATAACTGCCGATGACATGGGTAAAGAAGCCTTGAAAGAAAGCTTAAAAAAAGTAATAATTGTTAATAACGACAATCATCACAACCCAACAAATGCATATACTTTTTCAGAAGGGGTTTTACAAATAAACCATAGTCCGATTTTAAATGCAGATGATGTAAGTTCAAGAACTAAGGTACTTACTAGCTTATTAGAGAATAATTTATAAAAATAAAGCCTCCTTTTTTAATTTAAAAAAGGAGGCTTTAAAAAATTAAGATATGTTAAAAGGGCTATACCTAGCAGTATTTTTACTAGTTATCAGTACGTTTTATTCATGCGGTATAGCAACTAAAGTTGCTAAAAAAAGTTTAATGGAGTATTTAGAGCTACATCATAAAGGAAAATACGAAATTGTTGTGTTCAAACGTAATTTTAATACAACTAGTGTAAATTTTAACCTGTTTTTAGTAGCGTTAAGATTGGTAGAAATAAAAACTGTTTCAATAGTATTTGAATGGGATGCTAAATTAAAAAAATTGCATAGGCCTTATTATAAAGAAGAAAACTCTAGAGCTTATTTAACTTCAAAAACATTAAAGAGGTTTGTTAATTAATCGTTTTATGGCTATTTCATTTTAACACTTTCTTCCACCTTATTTTTTTCTAATTAAGAGCAATACCTGTCTCTTTAAATTATAAAACTAGTCAAGTTTTATTTACGCTCAATAATTAAATAAAAAAGAATGGATATGTCATATATAAATAAGTTTAAGGCAAAATCACCTGCTGTAATAATAGATCTTATTTTTAAAGAGAAAGAAGAAGTAGCAATTACTTTAACGCTTAAAAACGGAACATATTTAGAAGGTTTTATTGTTGATGTATTAAAAGAAGAATATCAAATAGCGGTATGTTTAAGAACTCAAAACAATGAAGTTTTCTTTTTTAATGCTCAAGAGGTTTGTTTATTAAGTATTAAATATCCGAAACAATTAGCTGTAGCATTGTCTGACGGTAGCGTGAGCAGACCCATTAATTCTAATGAAACAATAAGTGGTTTAGAGTTAAAAAGATGGGTTAATAAACAACAAGAAATATTAAATGTACCAATTAATTTAAGTGTAGATAAAGTTGCATTACAAGAGTTAAACGTTCGTTTGAATTGTAAAGATATAGTAAACTCTCTTTTACAAGCAGTAACATTGGTGTGTAATGACTCAATGGCATTAGATATTTGGAAAACCATAACAAGTATAACTATTGTTCAAGCAGCAAATTTTAAAGTAAAGAAGGTAGATAATGTTTTAGAGATTTCTATTGACACTAAAAAAGCATTACCTAAAAACTTAGAAAACATTTTAGTAGAGAAAATTGAATCAGTTTTGTGAAATACGCTTATAAAATGAATTACTGCGTATATAAAAGCAATAAAAGGAAGCTAATCATTAGACTTTATATTTGAATAAGGATTAAGGAAATTATAAAAAAACATACATAATATTACTATGGGACTAAGAGAAAAAAGAATTATTAAAGCATTTCAAAATGAGTTATACCCAAAAATTGAAGAGCAAATTTTTAAAGCAGCAAATTTTGATGTACTAATTTCTATCGCATGGGATACTTTACAAGAAGATCGTTTTTCACATTTATACAACGATACTTTTGTTAAAGTTTACTTTCAGCCATTAATAGACGGGCTAAAAGCTATTAATATAGACGAACTAGGGGGAGAATTATTAAGAAAAGGATTGAGAAAAATTGTTATTGAAAACAGTAAAAATGAAAGTAACCCAGAGAATGCGATTAGTTTCGAAGAAGGGGTTTTAAAAATAGATCATAGCCCAGTTATTAATGCTGATGCGATAGAAAGTAGAACTAAACGTATTATTGCGTTATTGGAGGATAATTTAGAGCGTTTTTCAGAAGCAGATGAAAACCTAAATGGCACTTCTGTTGATTTTAGTAAAAATAAAAATGCTTTTTCATTCGAAGAATTTAATGAAGCAATAACAATTACTAAGTACAATGATGACCAAACAACAATTGTAATTCCTGAACTGATTAACAATAAGAAGGTAACAAAATTAGCTCCGTATTCATTTCAAGAAATGAATTTAGAGAAAGTAATACTTCCTAAAACATTGTTAAGTATAGGAAAGCAAGCATTAGATGGTAATAAACTTACTCATATTAATTTACCAGAAGGTTTAGTTGAAGTTGGTGAAGATGCTTTTTATGGTAATCAATTAAAAACACTTACGTTACCAAATAGCCTTGTTGTAATTGGAGATGGGGCTTTTTCTAGAAACACAATTTCGATATTGACTCTTTCAGAAAATATGATAGAAATACCAAACTATTGTTTTTCTAATAGTGGCATTACAGAAGTAAAATTACCATTAAACCTTAAAAAAATAGGAGAGTCTGCTTTTACAGGTAATAACTTAGCGTTTTTAAATATTCCAAGAGGTGTAGATTCTATTGGCCCACAAGCATTTTCTGAAAGTAATAAATTAAAGAAAGTATCAATGCCGATAATATTTAAAGAAAGGATTGAAAACATTTTTTTTAGATCTGAAATTAATAATATCTCATTTGAATATCCAGGTACAGGTTTAGTCAATAGAAGGGAAGAAGATCAAATAAAAGACGGTTCGAAAAATGAACAGCCTAAAATAAATTTATCACAATTACATAATCAATCGGTAGCGTTAACTTTTGAGCGTCAAGATCACTTTCAAGAAATTGTTGAAGATTTAGACTGGTCTTGTGATATGTTAGAAGGAACGGTAACATATGGTGAGCATGTCTTTAGAATGCAGGTGCTAGGAACATATTCTGAAAAAGAACAGTCATGGCTTTGGGCATGGGCAAATAAACAAAGCGGAATTCCAGAACAATTTTTAGAAGCTTCTTTGGCTTTAAAAGAAATGGGAGTAAAGTATAGTATTGAAGATTTAACAAAGCCAAAGATTGAAACAGAAAATGATCCGGGGCATTATTTTTCTTCAGTAGCTAATGGTGTTGTTGTATCAAGTTGTTATGCTCCTTTAAATTTTAAAGGAATAAAAGTGTACGTATTACTAACATCTGAGTTAGTAGATGCGAAAGAAATTACAGAACCAGCTCTTATTTGTTCGCATTTTGCAAAGACTACTACTCGAATGAAATTTGGTCATAAACATGCTTTGTTCTCTTATTTAAATCAAAAAGGATATAAAGTACAATTGTCTGGTAATAATATTTTAGCGACTAAAGAAAACGATCAAATTCTAGGAATTTTCGACTTGAAAAATCGCTTATTAAAAGCATCTAATTCTAAAATAGCCACAAACGTATAGTAAGGTTACGTGTAAATAGGTAAGTATAATATTTTAAATAAAAAAAATGAACGAATATAAATCTAAAAGTTTAGCTGAATTAGAAAAAGAACATCAAGAAGCACTTACTATTGCTCAGAATAAGATGCTAGAAGATTTAGCTGTAGCACAAGCAAATGGTGACACAGAAAAATTACAAGCTGTAAGTACTGCTTTTCAGGATACAGCACAACAATTAATAGAACAATATACAAAGGGTATTGAAACAATAAACGCCTTAAACTTAAAAAATATTACTGAAAATATCGTTGAGGTTTATGATAATTCTAGAGCAGATATTGATTTAAATGCGTTGGTTTATGACGGGGATAGAGATTATGTTTTAACTTTTCAAGAAGATGAATTAATTCAAAAAATATTAACCAAAATAAAAGATAATAATCCTGTTTTTAAATCACGTCGTCATTTATTAAAATCAAGTTTACGATTAACAAAAACCTTGGCACCTGTTTTACATGAAATAGGTTTGCATTGTAAAGGTATTTTAAAGTTAAAAGCTGATATAGAATTTTTTGTATATCAAAGTGATACTTTTAACGCAGCTTGTTATCCGCCAGATGAAGATAAATTATATATTATTTTATCTTCAGGTCTTTTAGAGCGTTTTAAAAAGGATGAATTGGCCTTTGTAGTAGGTCATGAAATTGGTCATGTTCTTTTTGAACATTTTAATTATCCTGTGAAGCATATTTTAGATGAAGGAGAAAATGAATTAGCGCCTATTTATGCAATGAAATTATATGCATGGAATAGAAATGCCGAAATTAGTGCAGATAGGGCTGGGTTATTATGTTGTCAGAGTTTTGAAGCAGCAGGGCGTACATTTTTTAAACTATCATCAGGAGTAACTACAGATTCATTAGATTTTAAATTAAATGCATACATAGAGCAGTTTTCAGATTTAGAAGCAGTTTTAAAAGACGATACGCACGACCCGTCAGATTGGTATAGTAGTCATCCGTTTAGCCCACTTAGAATAAAAGCATTAGAGCTATTTAATAAAAGTGAAACCTATGGTTTATTTAATCCATCTATAAAAGGAGAGATTACAGAAGAAGCTATGGAGTTAGAAATTAAACGAATTTTATCTTTAATGGAACCAGAAGATTTAGAAAACGAAACTGAGCATTCTGATAAAATACAACGTTTTATGTTTTTAGGTGGATATATGATTTCTAAAGCTGATGGAACCGTAGACGATTCTGAAATACAAGCCTTAAGCAGTATTGTTTCTCCAACCATCTTTGCCGAATGTATGTTAACTGTTAAAGGGTTAACAGAAGATGATATTATTACAGAGATAGTTGATTTAGTAAAAGAATTAGATGTTGTACTATCTGTAATGCAAAAATTAAATATGCTTAGGGATTTATCTATAATCTCGTATGCAGATGGTCAAATAGATGCAGAAGAAGTAAGTGTACTACATAATTTAGCAAAACAACTATATATAAAAACAGAGTTTATAGATAGAGTGATTAGTGATGCTCAAAATGTAGATTAAAAATACTCTTATCCCCATGAGGCTTATTTTGCAGTCAAACTGTAAGCTGTTAAAAGTTTACAGTTTGACTTATTTGGTATATTAATGTAGCCCATCCAATAACCAATAATAAACCTCCTAAAGGTGTTATTGGTCCAAGAAATTTCATTTTTTTGCCTTTCGCGTCAGATAAGACCAATCCGTAAATACTAAAAGAAAAAAGAATGATACCAAAAATAAAACAGTAACTTATTAATTGGTTTGGGGTTTTAAAAGAGCTTCCTACAAACAACAAAACAATTGCGTGATACATTTGATATTTCACCCCTGTTTCAAACGATTTTAATTGGTCTTCAGATAAAATTTTCTTCAAAGCGTGCGCTCCAAATGCCCCAAAAATTACAGCGAGCATTCCAAATAAAGCTCCAGATATTAATACTACTTGTTGTGTTATCATAAAATTAAAAATTAAATCCCATAGCAAAAGCTACTCGTAAACCATCATTACTGTTAAAGGCAGAAATATTTGCAGTCATCATATTAGCCGCGTTAAAGAAAACTCCTCCACCAATAGAAGTATTCCATTTTTTAGAATCTATATTTTCTAACCATACTTTACCATAATCAAAACCACCATAAATTCCAATATGCAGTGGTAATAAGCCAGTTTTTAACTTTCTTAAATTTAAACGAATATCTGAACTATGGTAAAACGAATTTTTACCTATAAAGCGTTCATTTCTGTAACCACGTAAACCATTGTTTGCTCCTAAATTGGCTCCTTGATAGAATTCAAAATTATCACCAAAAGTAAAATGACCTTTAAATTTTGTAGCTAAAACTACCTGACCGCTAGGAACTAATTTGTAGTCAAATGAGATAGAAGGAATAACATAGCCAAATTTATTATTTCTTTTTAAATTAGCAGTATAACCAACTTGTAATGCTGTTTTCATTCCCATTGTTGTAAAAGCAGGATTGTCAGTATTTTCAAAGCTGTAACTAGCTTCTGCATTTAAGAAATTTTGAGTATTAAAATTAACAGCTTGTGCTGCAATAAACCGATTAAGAGTTTTATCAATTTTAAAAGATTGGTAGTTTAAGCCTAATTTTATTTTTGCTCCCAAATCACCTTTCCAATGTATCGATAAACCAGCTATAGCCTTTCTTATTTTTACACGATTGTAATCTTTATTTACAATATCATCAGCTTGTAAGTTTGTTGTGTTATTACCTAACCCAAAGAAGTTCATAGCATAATTAGGACTTGTGTACATTGCGTTTAAACCGAGGTTCCAGTTTCCTATAACATTCGCAAATTCACTAGAATAATTTAATTCAAACCCATTAGTAGCAAAATAATAAGCACCAGATAAAATGTGTTGTGATGTAAACGGATTTCTTTCAAAACCATTAGCTGTATAAATGTTAGAGAAACCTATTTTAAATCCATCATCTGGATTCGCTCCAATAAGCGGACTTAAAACATTTGAGTTGTTTTTTAATTTTTTATAATTGTAAACATTCGTTTCGTAATCATCCGTTAGCTTTTTGTTTCCGTTCTTGGTAAGAAATGTATTTTTCTTTGTTTTATGGTCGTAAATAGTTACTCTTTTGCCATTAATAATATTGTAATTGTCATTATTTTGACCACCAATAATTCGAAGTTTAATTAAATTATCTCCATTGCCTTTTACAACAAACATATCATCATCATCTAAGCCATATACCCAAATCTCTTTAGTTTTAATATGATCGTAAGTTCTATTATGAAAAAGAGTACCTTTTTTTCCTTTTTTAATTCTGTATGCAATAACTTTTGTTTGCCCGTTTGGTAAGCGGTTAATTTCAAACCAATCGTCTTTGTTAGTACCTTTAACTATTTGAAATTTATTAATATGTTTAAAATAAGTATCAGATATTTTCTGTAAATTTCTTCTTCTTCCTTGTAATTTCTTTTTAATTATTTTTATGGTTTCACCTTGAACTTCATTAGGGAAGTTCGCAAAAGAAGCATCAATAATTTCATCGGTTATATTAGTAATGATATGTTTTACCTGTGCATCCCAAATACTTTTATCAGATTGATTAATTAAAGACATATCTAATGGATAAGGCTCTAAATTAAACCACTTCGGGCTTTTTAAATCTTCCTGGTAAGCTTGCATTAAACGTAAAGCAGGAACCATTTTTGTAGCAAAATTTAATAAAGCACCATCTCCCATAATAGAAAAGGCTTGATCTCTGTCTCTAGGAATAGGACGATAAATAGTGTACCCATTTTCTTTAAAGGTAGCCCAACGCCATTGATCTTCGTGTCTGTCCCAATCTCCAATTAACATATCAAATAAACGAGCTTTAATATAAGCAGCTTCATCTATTTTATATTTCTCATTTTTAGATAAATTCTTTAATAAATCATCAGTACTAATTACCTTATTAGAAAAACCAAAACTAGCCTTATCACCATGCCCAGAAGCTGCACGCTCTTCAATCATATACAATTCATCACCAAAACCTGAATTAAAAGATCCCAGCGCATTTTGTTTAGGTACATAATATAAAACGGGATTTGTATGATAAATACCTACAGCGTCTGATAAAGCTCCAATAGTAAATGGTGCATACGGATGCGAACCTGTAAAAGCATCTAGCAATAAGCCTTCGGTATACGTTTCATCAAGTTGACCATTTAAATATTGATCTTTAAAAGCAACAGCTTGTAAGTATTGAACAGCATTTTTACGTAATGCTCGCATTACATATTCACTCCCTTTTTTATCTCGTAATCGTAAGGATTTAGATTGATTTCCACCACCTTTTCTTACAGGTCTTAATCCTCCAAAAAGGGTGTCTAAATTTACTGTTGGTGCTGTAACTTTCGTTCCAAAATATTTTCGATATCGTTTTCCCCAAAAATATTCGTAGATACCTCCTTTTGTAACTTCTTTATCTGTGTAAATTGATGCAGCTTTTTCTGTGATTTTACGATCAGGATACGTTGTAAATGTTTTCTTTTTATTAGGTGCTAAAACATTGGTTTGGTACACCACTTTATCTTCATTAACAGCATAAAAACTTACATTAGAAGAGCCGTCTTTATAAATATCTAATTTAGCATAACCTTGCCCACCATAAGTGAATTTTGCGCCGCCTGCTAATTTGGTAGCGGTAGTTTTCGAACCAGAACCACTAATTATTTGCGGAATATTGTCTTCAACAATATATTGTAAACTATGCTCATGACCAGAAACAAAAATTGTTTTATCGTTCTCTTTAGCTAAGGTTACAATACGTTTTTTAAGCTCGTTGTATTTTTTATTTTGTAAATCAGTATTTGTGATTCCCGTTGTTTTTCTTAAAATATTTTTTAGAGTTCCTAAAACAGGAAGCGGTTTCATATGACTTTTAAAAGAATAATAACCACCATGAGGACCATTTGTAAACATTGGATGATGTAATGCGATAACAGTTGTTTTGCCCCTTGCTTTTTTAATTAAACCTTTAAATTCTTCAAAAAATTTTATTCTTGTTTTTATTTCACAGTTGTCATTTATTTTTGGGTGGTTATCCCAATTAGTAACATACCAATGTGTATCAACAATAATTAAAACAACATCTTTAGAAATATTTACTTTTTTTAAAGGACATCCATTTTCTGGTAAAAAAGAATTTTTTCCCAATGCTTTTTCTACTAATTTTTCTTCCCTTTTCAATCCATCTAAACCATTATACCAATCATGATTCCCTGGAATAAAGATAGACCTACCAGCAAACTTTTTTGCAATAGAAGTTTGTGCTTTAATTCTGTGCTTTGCTAAAGGATATTGTTCAGATGTTTTAAAAGGAACTCCTGTTTCATATACATTATCACCTAAAAAAAGTAATGTAGCGTTTTTATCAGCTTTACTAATATGTTTATTTAAATAGGCTAGTGCTGGTGATACAGAACCTAAATTAGAATTTCCTGCATCTCCAATTAAATAAAAAGAGTGTGTAATTTTTTTATTAGAATTTATTTTTTCAGTTTTTTCTTTCGTTGCATATTGAGCTTTATAGGTAGCGCAACCAGTTAATAAAACGACTGTCGTAAAATATAGAAAAGATCTAAAATTCATAAGTTAATCAATTGGATTGTAAAAGTAATTTATATTCTTGAAACCAATGGGCTTAAATATATTTAACCTTGCTTACTAAGGTTTTGATAATCTTCACTAGTATCGATATCAATTAAACAAAAGGGTTTCATTTTTATGATTTCTGATGATTGTTCATTTAATAGCTCTTTTGCTCCTTTATCGCCCTTTAAACTTAGTAATTTATTAAAATTAGATTTCGGGAAAATAGCAGGAACCCCAGTTTTGTTTTTATAATTAGATGCTATTGTTTTAGTAGGATTCTCTTTATAAATAGCTAGCATCTCGTTTAAGTAATTAGTATTTACATTTGGTTGGTCTGCCAGCATAATTAATATTGAATCTATTTTTTTATCCATTAAATAATTTATACCAAAAACAATACTAGTACTTAAACCATCATTGTAATTAGGGTTGATTATGATTTTAATAGAAGTATTATCAATTTGTTTCTTTATAGTTTCAGCATTTGCACCTAAAACACAATAAACATCACAAGCTTTCGATTTTTGTGCTTGTTTAATAGACCAGCCTAATAATGTTGTTTGTTTATAAGGTAGTAATTGTTTTGTAGTTCCCATTCGAGAAGAATTACCTGCAGCGAGTATTAAAATTGCAGTTTTTTTCATTTATTTTTATAATTAATCATCACGAGAAAGAATGACGAAGTAGATCTGTTTATTTTATTTAAAGATTGCCTCATTTCATTCGAAATGACGTTTAATTAAGTATGTATTTTACCAGTTATTTTCTTTAATGAAAAAACTTCTTTTTTACGAATTACCGATAAAATTTCAGCTAAAATAGATAGCGCAATTTCTTCAGGAGTTTCAGCACCAATATTTAGTCCAGCTGGTGTATGGATTTTTTCTAAAAAAACATCACGTATTTCTGGAGTAAAATCAAATAACTCATTTAATAATTTTTCTCTACGTTTTGCAGCACCTAAAATACCAATATAAACAGGATTCTCTTCTTGTAGTTTTATCAGCCACCGAAGATCATATGTGAAATTATGATTCATAATTACAATCGCTGTATTTTCATTTATACCGTTTAAGTGAATAGTTTCTGGAGTTTGAGCTGTTACCGATTTTGCGCTAGGAAAATCGGGTAACTGTTTAGGGTCTTTTATAGAAGTAATTACATCGACTTCCCAGCCTAATAGAGATGCTTGCTGGCATAATTTTACAGCATCATGTTCTCCTCCGAGAATTAATAAACGAAATAAAGGTTGTAAAACTTGCTCGAAAACTAATGTTTTGTTTTTTACTGTTGGATTAAAAGCATCAGAAAAAGTGAATTTTCGAGTGTCATGAAACTGAATTAAAGAACCAAATTCTCCAAATACTTCATCTTTCTTGTCATAAAAAGATTGAATTTCAAATGGTTTCCTATTTGTTAAAGTATCATGAAAAGCATTAATAAAAGGAGTTGCTATTTTAAAAGGTTCTAATAAAATATATAAAACCCCTTCACAACCTAATCTGTACCGACCATCATAAGCAATTATTTTTGCTTTTCCATTTTTAAAAACAGAATGAGCTCTTCGTTGCACTTCTTTTTCTACACAACCACCACTAACAGCGCCAGTTATTTTTCCGTTAGAAGACAATAACATTCTAACTCCAGGTTTTCTGTACGAAGAACCATCTAAATCAACAACTGTTGCTAATACATTTTGTACCTCATTCTGTTGGTTAATAAAAGCTTGCTGTACAATTTCCTTAAATTCGTGCGTCATTTAGTAATGTGAGTTTCTATATCTAAATGTACAAATTTTTAAGAACTACAACTTAGTACAGAGCAACCAACTTTATGGCGTGCCCATTCAGGTCTTTTAGCAAACCATTTTTCATATACTATCTGTTCTGAATATGGTTTTTTTAATAATTTATATAACTCATCAATTAAAGTATAATCACCTTTATCAGCAGCATCAATTGCTAATTGAGCCATGTAATTTCGTAATACATATTTTGGATTCGTTAAATCCATTTTTTCTTTTCTTTCAGAATCTGTAATATTCTCTTGCTTTAACCTTCTTAAATAACGAGTAAACCAATCTTTCCAGTGATTTTTTAATTCATTAGTAAGTTCTTCAATTTTATAAAAAGCAACTTCAACCTTTTTAAAAGCATCGTTAAAAGTATCTTCTGTTGAAATATTTGACAAATTTCTAAAAAATAACGTCATATCGGTTTCAGTTAACTGCAAAGTATCTTCTAGTCTGCCAATTAATTCCTTATCGTTTGCATCATCAGAAAATAAACCAAGTTTCGATTTCATCATCTGATGTTGTTTTTTGTTATAAATCTCAGAGTATTCATCTAAAATTTCTTGTATAGGCGCTACTTCTTCAATAATAGGGTACAAAGCATTTGCTAATTGAAACAAGTTCCATAAGCCTATTTGAGATTGATTTCCGTAACGGTATCGCTTATGTTGATTATCTGTTGTATTTGGTGTCCAACCAGCATCATAGCCTTCTAACCAACCATAAGGCCCATAATCGATTGTTAATCCTAATATTGACATATTATCGGTATTCATAACACCGTGTACAAAACCAACACGCTGCCAATGCACAATCATATCAATTGTACGATTTCTTATTGCTGTTAAAAAGTCGAGGTATTTTTGTTTTCCTTCGGATGTAATTTCAGGATAAAAATATTTAATAGTATAGTCAACCAATATTTTTAATGCTAGAGTGTTTTTTCTTGATGATAAAATTTCAAAACTTCCAAAACGAATAAAACTTGGCGCTAAACGAGAAACAATTGCTCCTTTTTCGTAGGCCGGATTACCGTTATATAATACATCTCGTAAAACTTCATCGCCAGATAAACTTAAAGATAAAGCACGCGTTGTAGGAACACCTAGATGAAACATAGCTTCACTACATAAGTATTCTCTAATTGATGAACGTAAAACAGCTAAACCATCTGCCGTTCTAGAATATGGTGTTTCACCTGCACCTTTTAATTGAATTGCCCAGCGTTTATTATTGTGTACAACTTCGGTTAAGTTAATGGCACGACCATCACCTAACTGACCAGCCCAATTACCAAATTGATGTCCGCCATAGCACATTGCAAACGGATGCGTGTTTTCTAGAATTTTATTACCAGAGAAAACAGCTAAGAACTCATCAGATTTAGCATCTTCTGTACTAAGTCCTATTGCTTCTAGCATTTCATTAGATGCATGTAGTAATTTAGGGGCTGCTGTTTTTTTAGGTTCAACAAATGAAAAGCAAGCATCTAAAACTTGTCTTCTAGAGTTGTCTAAAATTTTATCGGCAGGTAATTGTTTATTAAAAGTATCTTGAATGTTAAGCTTCATTTTACAAAGATAATTGTATCAAAATTATTTAAACGATGTTTTACAAGTTTCACAAACTAAAATATCTTCTTTTAAGGTTATTTTGTCTAGTTTTTTAGCCACTTTATTTATAAAGCTATCATATGTGTTATGATTTGGTGTAATATTGTTAGCTTTAATTTTAGAATAAAATTCTCCTTCCCATTCAGCTTTACCCCAACAGTTAGGACAAACTCCTTCAGGTGCTTTTAAAGAATCATTTTCTTTATATTTTGTTTCGAAATAATTTTTAAGGTTTGTTATTATGTTCATAGTTGTATTTATTATTCAATAATAGTTGTGTCAAAAATAACTTCACTAGCCAATGTTTTATGAACTGGACATTTAGAAGCTATTTCTTTTAAGCGTTTTTTCTGCTTCTCGTCTAAATTACCAACAAATTTTAATTTTTTACTGATATGATCTAAAAAAGTTGGCTTTTCAACTTCAATTCCTAAATCATCACTGTGTTTTCGTGAATGTGTCACATACACAAAAACTTCTTGTAAATCCCATTTTTTACGTTCTGCATACATTTTAAGTGTCATAGCTGTACAAGCAATTAACCCAGCATTTAAATATTCGTAAGGAGAAGGGCCAAAATTATCTCCGCCAATCGAAGTCGGTTCATCTGCAATAATCGTATGGTTTTTAGATTGAATGGTTGTCGTAAAATTATCTTCAATCAAATTTAAATGTCCAACTAATTGTTCTCCATAAGTTTCTAACATTTTATTTTCTTGTTTCGGGAAATAACGTTCAGCCCAAGTACCAATTAAGTTACCTGCATAAATACTGTCTTTTGGGTTTGATAATAAATGATCAGCATCATCTAAACTAATAAAACTTTTAGGATGATGTGCACTTAAATAAAGTTCTTGTGCATTGTTAATTCCTACAACAGTATCAATAGGGGAATGTAAGATTAAGATCGGTTTTCTTAAAGATTTTGTGATTTCTGGTAAATTAGTTTTATCAAAGTCGGAAATAAATTCTTGATTGATTTTAAAAGGTCTTCCGCCTATATTTACTTCAACATTACCAGCCGTTTTTATATTTTCAATTCCATGAGAAAACAAATGTTTAACATGACTCACATTAGATGGAGCCCCAACAGTTGCAACTGCTTTGATGTTTTCTAATTTTGAGGCAGCTACAATTACAGCAGCTCCGCCCAATGAATGACCAACCAATAAACATGGAGCATCATAATGTTCGGTTATATAATCGTTTACAGAAATAAGATCATCAATATTTGCAGAAAAATAACTTTCAGAAAACTCACCTTCACTACGACCTAAACCCGTAAAATCGAAACGTAAAACACCAAAACCATGTTGCGTTAATGAACGACTAATGTTTTTAACAGCTCCCAAAGTACTGCTACACGTAAAACAATGCGCAAAAATGGCATAATAATTTGGTTTTTGATTTGCAGGTAGTTCTAAGTAAGCTTGTAATTTATGTCCTTTTTTATTTATGATATTTAGTTTTGTGTTTTTCATAATTAGGTAGTTGTAATGTTTAGTTTCTCTGTGTTTACTTGTTTAGAAAAATGAGTTAGCAAAAATTTTAATTTAGGATTGATAAATGTTTTACAAAACGGTTTTTCTGGGCTAGAATAGTAATAGTCTTTAAATTGATTTTCAGACGATTTAAATTCCTTAAAATCTAATATTTGTGTAATGATTTCTTGTTCAAAATCATCTTGTAAATCATCAATTATTTGCTGAATTTCTATTTTTTTATTTTCAGGATACACATAAACAGCAGAACGATATTTTTTACGCATAGAGTGTTGCGAAGTGCTTTTATGAGTATGTAAATGAATTTCTACTAATGTTTTTAATGGGATTTCATCAGAATTAAAAGTAACGATAACAGCTTCTGAAAAGGTGTTGTTTTCATTAATGGAAGCAAGAAAACCTTGTGCCACTTTTTCAACGCCAATTAACGATTGAAAAACCGCTTCTGTACACCAATGACAACCACCTCCGAATGCTATTTTAGTTTTTCTATCCATTTATTTAACTCTTTATCTGTCGGGTTTCGAAGTCTTTTCTTACCAATTGTAATTGTTGGAAAGTTAAGTTTTCTGTTTTCGTATAGATTTTTTAATTCTTCTGCAAAACTTTCATTTAGGGCAACATCTAAAAATGCGTAATCTAGATTACGCGTTTTAAAAAATATTTTATAGTATTGAGTTTTATGACACCTTTCGGCTCCGTATAATTTAATAGTAGGAATTACTTCCATAATTATATTGATTTTACGCTACTCGTTATTTTAAATAACTTCTAATTCCGTAACTCGCTAAAACACCTTCGCCAGTTGCTGCGGCAACTTGTGCAATTGCTCCTTCTCTACAATCTCCTGCTGCAAATATTCCGTCTACAGAAGTTTGTGCTAAGCCTGTTGTTTGAATAAAACCTCTTTTATCTAAGTTTACAACACCTTTAAAAGATAGTGTATTCGGAATTAAACCAATAAAAATAAAAGTACCATCTGCTTCTAAAACTGATTCCTTATTTGTTTGATTATCTTTTAATTTTAATCCTTTGAATAATCCCTTTTCATTGGCAATAAATTCTAAAGATGTTTTATTCATATAAGTTGAAATATTCTCTATCGATTTTAATTTTTCAACATATGTTTCTGATGCTGAAAATTTTTCAGAGCGGTGTACAATCTTTACACTTTTACAAAACCCTGCAAGAAATATTCCTTCTTCTAAAGCAGAATTTCCGCCACCTACAACAATAATATCTTTATCTCTGTAAAAAGCACCATCGCAAGTAGCACAAAAATGAATTCCAGAACCAATTAATTCTTCTTCATTTGGAATTCCTATTTTTCTGTAAGTAGAACCTGTAGATAAAACTACTGTTTTTCCTAAATACGTTGTGCTTTTTGTTTGTATGGTAAACATTCCATCTTTCTTCTCGATAGTAATAACTTCTTCACCAGTTTTAATAACAGCTCCATAAGTTGTGGCTTGTTCTTCCATCTTTTCCATTAATTTCGGACCAGAAATAGAAGTAAAACCAGGATAGTTTTCAATTTTTTCTGTTAAGAAAGCATTTCCTCCAATTGTAGATTTCTCTAAAATTAAAGTATCAAAACGATCTCTTTGTGCGTAAATAGAAGTTGTTAATCCTGCTGCTCCACCACCAATAATAATGGTGTCATAAATTTTATGTTCTTTCTCTATATTTATTGAAAGAAGCGCTGTTAATTTTACATTATCAGGATTTGTGTATGGCACATCATCAATTAAAACAGTAGGAATAATTCGTTTTCCGTTATTAATCTCTTCTACTTTAGCCGTTGCCCAATCATGTTGGTCAACATCAATAAAATCAAAATTAATACCATTATCTCTTAAGAAGCTTTTTGCTCTTCTACAATCAGGACACCAATCAGCTCCAAATAATTGGACTCTTCCTGCTTCATTTATTCCTAAAACAGCAGCTAAATCAACATTATCTGGATTGGTATATGATTTTCCTTTTATCATTAACGTTGGAATGATTCGTTTTCCGTTATTAATAGCTTCCACTTTAGCAGTAGCTTCTTTATCTAAATCAACATCTACAAAAGTAAATTCGATATTGTTTTCTTTTAAATATGCTTTCGCTCGTCTACAATCTGGACACCAATCTGCTCCGTATAATAAAATATTATCCATAGTTTTTATTTTTAAGTATGTTTAAAAAGAGGCTTCCATATATAATATAGAAACCTCTTCTGCTTTAATTTAGTTTATCTGAATGTAATGCTCTCAATTGAGATAATTTCGGATTGATCACATAACTACAATAGCTATTACCTTGATTGTTTTTATAATAATCTTGATGATCCTTCCCCGCTTTATAAAAAACAGGAATTTCACTAATTTCGGTAACAATTACATCTTCATAATAAGGAGTTACTCCTTTTGTTACTATTTCAGCTATCTTTTTTTGTTGCTCATTATGATAAAATATCACTGAACGATATTGAGTTCCTCTATCAGCTCCTTGTTGATTTAACGTAGTTGGGTTATGAGTTGTCATAAAAATAACTAAAATATCATTGTAAGAAATTATATCAGCATCAAAAGTTATCTGAATAACTTCTGCGTGTCCTGTTAAACCAGAACAAATTTCACGATATGTTGGTTCTCCAGGAACGTTTCCTCCAGCATAACCAGAAACAACTTCTTTAACTCCTTTTACTGCTAGGAAAACTGCTTCTGTACACCAGAAACATCCACCACCAACAGTAGCTATTTGAATATTATTATTGATCATTTTCTGCTCCTTTCTCTAATTGCATTGATTCTGAATTGATACAATATCTTAATCCGCTTGGTTCTGGTCCATCAGGGAAAACATGTCCTAAATGAGCGTCGCAAGTATTACATAAAACCTCTACACGAACCATTCCTAGAGTTATATCTCTATTGTATTGAATTGCATTTTCGGTAATTGGCTGTGTAAAACTTGGCCAACCAGAACTTGAATTAAATTTAATTGTTGAATCAAATAAAGGAGTATTACAACATGTGCAATTATATTTGCCTTCGTCATAACTAGAACATAATTCACCCGAAAAAGGACGTTCAGTTCCTTTTAAACGCGTAATTCTAAATTGTTCAGGAGTTAGTAACTCTTTCCATTCAGCTTCTGTTTTTTCAACTCTTTTAGCAGGAGTTGGGTTTCCGTCTACTGCGTAATGAATAATGTTTTTCCAAGTTAGCATAATAAAATCCTTTTTTAATTATTATTAAAAATACGAAAAATTTGGGCAAAAAATATAGCACATAATCAATTTGAGGATTGATTTTGTACTATATCTTAAGGCATTTAACAGTAAGATAGTCGTAAAATATTCGTCTAACTTACACTTAGTAAGAATTAAATATTATTTTTACTCTAGTTAAAACCTTTTTGATGAAAAATTTATTGACAGAAGTAGAGCAATTCGTAATTAATCTTTTAAATGAAAATTTAAAACCATCATTTGTTTATCATTCAATTTCTCATACGCAACGTGTGGTTGAGAAAACAAAAGAGCTAATTGAAGGAATGAAGGTTGAAGAAGAAGAAGCTAATAAATTAATGATTGCTGCATGGTTTCATGATGTAGGTTATACAAAGTCAATTGAAAAACATGAAGAAGAAAGTGTTAAAATAGCTGAAGATTTTTTAAAGAAGAAGGAAATTTCTGAGGATGTCGTTGCTGAAGTGTCTAGTTTAATTATGGCGACTAAAATGGGAGTAAAGCCTATATTAAAATTAGAAAAGATAATTAAAGATGCAGATTGTGCTCATTTAGGGAGTAAGAATTTTAGTGATTATACTTCTTTATTAAGAAAAGAATGGGAGTTAACAAAAAAGTATGTTGTTTCTGATGTAAAATGGAACGAAGAAAATATTCAGTTTTTAACAAATCATCGATTTTATACTGATTTTGCTGCTAAAAATTGGAGTAAGGGAGAAAGTAAAAATTTAGCCCAGTTGTTAAAAGATCAAAAAAAAATAGCACAAGAGAGTATAAAGTTAAAACAGAAAAAAGAAGAGTTAGCGTTTAAGAAAAATAAAGTTGAGTTACCAGAGCGTGGTATTGAAACAATGTTTCGAGTTGCTTTAAGAAATCATATAACCTTAAGTGATATTGCTGATACGAAAGCAAATATTCTATTATCAGTAAATGCAATTATTATTTCTATGGCACTGTCTACTTTAATACCTAAGTTAGACAATCCGTCAAATCATTATTTAATTATACCATCATTAATTTTTATATTATTTACAGTGGCTTCTATTGTTTTATCTGTTATGGCAACTCGCCCGAATGTAACAGAAGGTAAATTTACCAAAGAAGATGTAGCAAACAAGAAAGTAAATTTATTGTTCTTCGGGAATTTTCATCAAATGAATTTACCTGATTTTGAATGGGGGATGAATGAAATGATGAAAGATCGTGACTATTTATATGGTTCGCTTACTAAAGATTTATATTTTTTAGGGTTAGTTTTAAATAGAAAATATAAATTATTAAGAACAACTTATACGGTTTTTATGATTGGTATAATTGTAAGTGTAGTTGCCTTTGCAGTTGCATTTCAAATACAAGAAACTGTAAGCGCAGTGTAAAACAGAGTATCTTATCACTATTTAGTGATAAGATACTTTATTGTTTAAAATCACCTATTAATTCATCAATAGTTATTGTTTTTTTACTATTGAAATCAGTTTGATAAATTACTTCTACACGAAAAGCTTTTAAGCCAGAGACACCTTGTAAATTTTCTAGTTCTAGTTTTTCTATTTTACCTAGCTTATTTTTAGATTGTAAGTATTTAATATATTTTAGATATTCTTTAGCGTCTTTATCTTGAGAGTAAACAATCGCAATTTTTCCAGGAGCAGTAAGACGTTCTTTAGTTCCATTTATATGTGCTTTGTCTATTCTCTTTTTTATGATTTCATAACGAATATTATAAGCTCCATCAACATCAAATTGTTTTTCATCCATTCTAAATTTTATAGACAAAGGATTGCTGTGTACAAGAATTAAAGAAGCAACACGTAAATCATGATTCATAGATTCACGAGCAGTGTTTGCAACATTTTCCATTTCGCACATTATTTGTAATTGCCATAACCTAAGGTTGTATAAAAAAAGTTTATCAAACTTTTTTTCTTTTGTTAAAGATTTACCGATATACATATTATACTCTATACCGTCAGTTTTATATCGTTCAAAGTAGTGAGGAAACATTACTTGTGCATCTTCTTGTCTGCAATCAATAAAATTAGATAGCTCATCATTTAATAATGTGACACTTTGTTCATATGCTTTTCGTTTTTCGTAAACAACATGTAATTTAGGGTCTAAACGACTCATATAGGTGTTTACAAGATCGGTTAAAGGAGCGTTTATTTCTTTAATATGTGTAAAAACGGGATAAATATCTCTCTTTAAAAAATCGAGTATACCAATTTCATCTCCTGCTTTTAAACCATTAAAAACTTCTTTTAGATATTCGTTTACACGAAACATCAACTCATCATATATAGGTAGTTTTTCTGATTCACAGGCTTTTTTTAGTACAGAAATAGCTAAGTTAAGTTGTGTAATTAAATCTTCTTTAATGGCTTCATTTCTAGCAATTGAAGACCCCTTTATATCTGATTGTCCGTATAAAGGGTATACATTTTCAAACACAATTTGCTCAATTTTTATGTTTTCTTTTTTTGAGTTTAAATCAGCTTGGTATTGCTCTGCAGCTTCGTTAAATCGCCATTTTACAGTTGGATGTAAAGAGGTATAATGTTCTTGTATTGTTGCTTCTATAATGTTTAAATATTCTTCAGAAGAACGGTCTAGAGCAGCTTTAAAAACGGGAATAATGTCTTTTAGTTTTTGTTGATTTACAGAATTTAATTCATAAGCTCTTGGTGAAGCTATTTCTAATAAGGCTAAATCGTTGTTTTTACTTGCCTTAATTGGTATTAACAAAATACTACCAATATTTTTGTCTTTTAATATTTTAGAAAACTCATTTGATGATTTTCCATATTTTTCAGAATCAGAGATTGCAACTATTTCTTGCTTTTCAAAAACCTTATTAATTATGTTACTACAAAAAAAGGTGTTGCATGATATTTTTTTTTCATGGTCTGATAATATAATACTTTCAGATTTTTTAATACGTGTTGATTGTAAAGAAAAATCAGAGGTATCAAATACAGAAAAACCTACTTGCAAATCTTTTATACTATAAAATTCACTTAAATCTTTACGAAGTTTTTCAACAATACGACCATCATCTTTTTGTAATAAACTGGTCCTTATAGATGAAATGTTTTCATCAGCAGTAACATCAAACAAGGTCATTAGCCCAAAACCTTTGAATATATAGCTGTTTAGCGGGAATTTTTCTTTCCAAATATCAATATTGTCATAATTATCTAAAAGAATTTTAATGTCGTCTTCTGTGATTTTTGGGGCATTTTCTGTAGGAGTAATGTCCATGAAATCTCCATTAAAAGCAACTCGGTAATGTTTTATTAATTCAGTATTTTTATCAGGGATATCAAAAAAGAAAGGACGTTTTAAGTCTATCGGATGTTGATAAACTGTATTTAAAATAAAAGTACATGCCATGATGTACATTTTATCATCTTCAAAATTTCTAACTTTTAATTCATATCCATCACCAGCGTTTTTAAGAATGTTTTCTAATCGTTTTGTAAACTTAAAAGAAGTAAAAGAAAAAGGGACTGTAGCAGCCTTAATTTCGTTTAATGTTAATATTTCAGGAAATAAAGCTTCTAATAAAACATCTATAATGGTTTCATGTTTTTTTAACAACGAAAGATCTGAAAAACCATTAATGAGTTCAGGGTGTTTTTCAACCTCTTTTATAATAACATTAGCAGATGCATTAAAAGGATGGTCTTTAGATTTACCGCTAGCATACTCTTTAAGCATAATATATATCTTTTCGAAACTAATATTAAGCTGTAATGGTAATTCAATGTCTTTAAATTCTTCTAATTTTCTAACTTCCATGAAATTATTGTCTTAATCTATTGCAAATTTACAAAACTGTATGCAGTTTGTCGTTTTTGCTTTGTTTGACTTTCATTAATTAATATAAAAAAAGCCATTATTTTAAATAATGGCTTTTTTATTTCCTAATTAATAGGCTAAAAGTGCCTATTAAAATCACGTATTTTACCTTTTTTCCCTAGGCTATTAAACTTCCAGCTAAAACCTAGCAAAAAATATTGTTGTAATACAGTACTTTGAGAGTCTTCAATATAGTTTGAAGTTGCTCTACGTTGTGCGTTTGTGTTTTGGTTTAATAAATCATAAGCTTTTAAACTTATAGTACCTTGATCTTTTAATACAGAATATGCTAACGTCGCGTTCCAGAACCAAGCAGATTTATTAAAACCAATAAGGTTTGGGTTATAAGTGTATTTTACATCGTTTCTCCATTCTAATTTCTTAGGAAAGGTAGTTTTTGTCCTAAAGCGTAAAGAGTGTCTTGTAAAGTTCTGATTCTGATTTGTATTTATGTCATATTTGGTTTTAGAAAAAGAGATGTCATAACGAGTTTCTATAGATATAATTTTATTCCAATCTAACGTTAAACCAATGTTTGGTCTTAAACCAAGAGTTCTTGCGCCTTCTTTAACTCCGTTATTTATATTAAAATTTTTGTAGGCACTTATATTACTTCCAAGCTTTAACCTAAGACTTGTAATTGAATCTAATTTAACTTTTTTACTATAGCTACCGCCTCCCCATACATCATAACCACCATTATTATTTTCGTAAGTAGAATTTCTAATAAATTTATCAGAAATACTAGTGTTTGAAATAATTTGGTTGTTGTAAAGAGTACCGCTTACATAAAAAAACATTCCTGTACGAGCTTGCCAGTTGTATTTATTAAAATTAACATACATTCTGTGGTTTTGACTAGGCTTTAGGTTAGGGTTACCTTTAATAATGTTAGATGGGTTTGTAACATCTTCAAAAGGTTGAATTTGACGAAGCTGAGGGGCGTTGTTGTTTAACCTGTAGCTAAAATAAACAGAGGCTTTTGAATTAAATCGATATCTAAAGCCAGCATCTAAATCTAAATTGTTAAATTTTTTACTTAAACTTAAGTTAGGACGTAGTTTATCGTCATTTTCAAGTGTTCTGTTAACAAAGCCAGTTTCGAAGTTAAAACGCCATTTTTTTGTTTTATAAATTAATTCTAATGCAGGTGTTTTAGTAATATCGTTATATGTGAAATCTGAACTTTGCGCTATGTTAAAATCGGTATACTGTAAAGATGTATTGTTAAGGTCGTATGTGTTTTCTTTGTTTTCTCTTTCATTTCTTTGAAAACTATATTTAGTATCTAAAAATAATTTTTTAGATACTAAAGGCAAACGATAGCTTATTCGTGTATTAAAGCCATTTAAATTATCTGATATAGTACTTTTTTGATCTCGATTTTCGATTGTAGCATCGCTACCAAAAGTTTCAATAGTAGATTTATTAACTTCTTCCGTACTAGATTTATCAACTTTATTTGTAATCGAGGCTTTAATAAATGAACCCTTAGCTCCTATTTTTTTTGTAATGTCAATAGTGTTGCTAAAATTATTTGCTTCAGATTCTGCATATGAATTACTGTTATAACTGTTGGTTAAAATATTAGTATCATCTAATGATTCTTCTTGTCTATTATTACTACCGTTTCTTTTATTAAATACAAAAGATGGTTGTATGTTAATTAAGAAAGTAGAATCTATTTCAATATCAAACTCTGTACTTACACTGTGGTTATGATTTTCGTTGTTAGTGTTAGATGTTGAGTTTGTAAAGTATTTTCTGTCTGGCAAGGTGTATTCTCTATTGTTTTTTGATGCATCTTTTGATGTGCTTCCTGAATAAAAATAATTAGCATTTACATCTAAACCTTTACCATATTTATCAGCATATGTTGCACCAGTAGTTTTTGATTTTATAATTCCGCTTCCGCCACCAAAACTTCTACCGTTAATATTAAAGCTACCATTGCTACTAATCCAATTATTTCCACCACCAAACATTTTTTGAATTTCACCAAAGCTAAACCCTGGTGAGTTAATGTTATTTGTGCTTGCTAAAACACTAAAACGTTGGTCGTTGTCAAACCTGTTTACCATAGTTGCACCTTCATAGCGCTTATCTGTTCCTGTTGCTGCAGATATTCTACCAAACCAACCTTTATTATTTTCTTTTTTAATAGTAAGGTTAATTGTTTTATTGTCTTCATCTCCTTTTTCTCCAGAAAAAGCTTCAGATTTGGATTTGGTGTCCATAACTTGAACCTTTTCAATGATATCTTTTGTTAAGTTTTTTGTTGTAATAGAGGGATCATTCCCAAAAAAAGGTTTTCCGTTTACTAAAATTTTATTTACAGGTTTTCCGTTTACAGTAATTTTACCTTCTTCATCGACTTCTACCCCAGGTAATTTTTTTAATAAATCTTCAACGTTTGCATCTTTTTTTGTTTTAAAAGATTTTACATTAAACTCTAAAGTATCTTTTTTTATGGTAATCGGAGCTCTAGATTTTATAATAACTTCATTTAGTATATTACTCTCTTCGCTTAAGTTAATTGTACCTAAATTAAAGCTTGTCTTTTTTTCTAATGAAATAGGCTTAGAGTAGGTGTCCATTCCTACATAAGAAACAAATAGTTTTAAATTTTTATGAAAAGATTTTCCTTCTAATGAAAAATGTCCTTTATCATTAGATATTGTGTAAGAAATAACGGAGCTGTCTTTAACCTTCTCTAAGTGAATAGTAGCAGCGTTAATTGGGGTTTTCTCTTTTTCAGAATTAATCTTACCAGTTATTTTAAAAGGGTAAGATTGAGAAAAAGCATTAGTAGCAATTAATAATATAAAAGTAAAAAATAGTTTTTTCATAATCTTTTTCATGAATTATTTAATAATCCACAAAGAAAATGAAAAAACTATTTTTAAAGTTGTTAATTTATGTTAAACCTATTTTATTTTTGTCTGAAATAGATAATAATAGGTACCCCGTTAAAATTATAGTGCTGACGAAGTTGGTTTTCTAAATAACGCTTGTACGGATCTCTAATATACTGCGGTAAGTTTGCGAAAAAGGCAAACTGAGGAGTATATGTTGGTAACTGCATACAGTATTTTATTTTTACATATTTTCCTTTAATTGCTGGAGGAGGGTTTTGAGCTAAGATCTCTAACATCGTTTCATTCAATTTACTTGTTTGAATACGACGTTTTCTATTTTCAAAAACCTCAACAGCAGTTTCAATTGCTTTAAAAATACGTTGCTTTGTTAATACAGAAGTAAATATAATAGGAACATCACTAAAAGGAGAGATTTTCTGTCTTATTTGAGCTTCAAAATCACGCATAGTATTGGTCTCTTTTTCAACCAAATCCCATTTATTAACAAGTATAACAACACCTTTTTTGTTTTTTTCTGCTAGCCAGAATATTTTTTCATCTTGCCCTTCGAAATCACGAGTTGCATCAACGACTAAAATGGCAACATCACAATGCTCAATAGCACGAACTGCACGCATTACAGAATAGAATTCTAAATCTTCTTTTACTTTTGATTTTTTACGAATTCCAGCAGTATCTACTAAGTTAAATTCAAAACCAAAACGATTGTATTTTGTGTCAATAGAATCTCTAGTTGTACCCGCAATATTGGTAACAATATTTCTATCTTCTCCAATTAAAGCATTAATAAAAGAAGATTTACCAGCATTAGGACGTCCTACAATGGCAAAGCGAGGAAGTTCATTTTCTTCAACTTCTTCTTCTTTAGGAATTTCTTTAGCTACAGCGTCTAGTAATTCACCAGTTCCACTACCGTTTATTGACGAAATAGTATGGTAATCTCCTAAACCAAGGTTGTAGAACTCAACAGCATCTGCGTCACGCATTGCGTTATCTACTTTGTTAACGGCCATAATAAGAGGCTTTTTAACTTGACGTAAAATTTTTGCAACCTCAGCATCCATAGGAGTAATTCCTTGTTCAACATCAACTACAAAAATAATAATATCAGCTTCTTCAATAGCTAGCTGAACTTGTTTGCGTATTTCTCCTTCAAAAATATCGTCAGATCCGACAACATATCCACCAGTATCAATTACCGAAAACTCCTTTCCGTTCCATTCAGATTTTCCGTAGTGCCTATCTCTTGTAACTCCACTAACAGAATCTACAATAGCTTCACGACGTTGTACTAAACGATTAAATAAGGTTGATTTACCTACATTAGGTCTTCCAACAATGGCTACAATACTACTCATTTTGCAAAAAAATTTGTGCAAAGATACAACTTACGTTATGATTTTAAGCCGAATTTTAAATAGTATACTATATTTTAGTACATTGTGGGCTAATAACTTTAAAATATGGAGGATCAACTGTATAATCAGATTTTTTTAAAACCAAGGTTTCAAATTGATTTTGAAATGAATTCTGAGGTTTTAATGAGCGAAATTAAAAATTACTTATCTGATGAAACTAGATATAAAATGAAGGTTGTAGATACTCATGTGATTATTGATATACCCGATAAGGAAACTCATTTTTGGTCTCCTCAATTATCGTTAGAGATAGAAAGTATAACCGAAGAAACTTCAAAAATAAAAGGGTTATTTGGCCCAAAACCACAGGTATGGACCTTTTTTATGTTCTTGCATTTTGTTGTAGCTACTGCTTTTTTAATCTTTGGAGTTATTGCGTATACCAATTGGTCTTTACAAAAAGGGTCAATATTTCCTATAGTAATGCTAGTAGTTTTACCAATAGTATGGGTAATACTTTATTTTGCAGGGACTATAGGTAGGTCTACAGGTGAAAAGCAAATGAAAAGTTTAAAGAATTTTACTAAGTTGTTATTAAAAAAGATAAATTAATCTTTGTAACCAAAGCGTTTTAATTGTCGGTCATTTGAACGCCAGTTCTTATTCACTTTTACATATAATTCTAAAAATACTTTTTTGTCAAAAAATAATTCTAAATCTTTACGAGACTCTGTACCTACACGTTTAAGAGCTGCTCCTTTATGACCTATAATTATACCTTTTTGAGTATCGCGTTCAACCATTATTACTGAACGGATTTTTATAATAGTTTCTTCTTCAAAAAACTCTTCAGTCTCTACTTCTATAGAATACGGAATTTCTTTTTTATAGTGCGTTAGAATTTTTTCACGTATTTTTTCGTTCACAAAAAATCGTTCAGGTTTATCAGTTAACTGATCTTTAGGATAAAAAGCAGGTGCATCTGGTAGTAATTCTTTAATTTTTGTAAAAACTGAATCGACATTAAACTTTTCTAGGGCAGAAATTACATAAACAAAAGCATTAGGCACTTTATTTTTCCAATATTCAATTTTTTCTTCAACCTCTTCTTGTGAAGATTTATCTATTTTGTTTAATAATAAAATTACAGGAATTTCACTGTGAATTATTCTATTAAAAAACGCTTCATTCTTTAATTCTTTTTCTCCAACTTCAACCATGTAAATTAAAATATCAGCATCATCAAAAGCCGATTTTACAAAATCCATCATTGATTGTTGTAGTTCATAAGCAGGTTTAATAATTCCTGGAGTGTCAGAAAATATAACTTGATGGTCGTCATCATTCACAATTCCTAAAATACGATGTCTGGTAGTTTGTGCTTTAGAAGTAATGATAGATAATTTCTCACCAACTAATGCATTCATTAAGGTTGATTTCCCAACATTTGGGTTTCCGATGATGTTTACAAATCCTGCTTTATGTGTCATAGTGCAAAGATAAGTTGTTTAAATTAAAAATAGTTTTTTTTATGGTGTTGTTAATGTGGTGGTTAAGAAATATGTTGTTTTAAAAGTGCATTTTGTTTGGTTAGATGAAATAAAAGAATGTATATTTGCACTCGAAATCGCGGGATAGAGCAGTAGGTAGCTCGTCGGGCTCATAACCCGAAGGTCACTGGTTCGAGTCCAGTTCCCGCTACTAATAGTAGCAAAGCTTCACAGAAATGTGAAGCTTTTTTTATGCTCTAAAAACTGAAAATTTAGCACTTGAATTTTGATTTTTAGATTGTTAAAACCATATTTGATCTACTTAGGTTACTCCAATTTTATTTAAATAATATTTATGAGCGATTAGCATAAAACAATAAAACATGTTTTTGTGTCGCTTATGACAAGAACTATATCGCTTAAGGCGTTTTTATGTTTTGCTTTTTATTTTAAAAGTATATTGCTTAAATAAAATAAATAGTTATGAATATAGATATTGTTAAGAAGAGTATTAGAAAGTGGGATCAAATTCGTAACACGGAATTGGGTTTAACCTTTTTAACTTCTGGTGCTGGTTTTGAAGTTAAGAGAAAGGAGTACAACTCGTGGAAAAATGTAATTGAAGAGGAAGGATATAAAAGTAAGAGAGGAAATAAGCCTTTACCATGTGTTCATTTATATATTGGAGTACTTGAGTTTGAAACAGTGTTTTATTTAATAGACTCTATTTCTGACGCTAAATTGATAGGTTCTAATTCATGTAAAAATATATTAGGCAAGACTTTATTTTACAAGAATTTTACAAAAGAGTTTTTAGAGGGGGGAGATGAAGAGGATTTGAGCATGGAGTTAGGGTCGATAGGGTTAAGGGATGAGGATGGAATTAGTGATCATTGCGCAGCGAAAAGAGCTTTTAAGTGGTTTTTGTTTTCTAATAAATGGGCTTATAAAAAAATAAATGCAATGAATAAGCCGGAAAATAAACATAAAAAGTCAGAAGTTGTTAGAGTGTTTACCATTCCATGGGGAGATTTTGAAACACTTTTTAATGAGAGTGAAAAGAATAAAGTTTTTTTGTTTTTTGGGTTGAATGATATAAAGCTTAAAGATGAAGTAAATTCAAATAAAGAAATTACGTTTAAAGATGAAATAGAAGTGATTTTATGTAGTGAAAAAGGGTTTTTAAAGAAGGGTAAATTGCCTAGTACGGGTAATGTATCCGATTCTGAAGATGTTACCATTCCGAGACCTCCATTTGGTTTTACAGAGAATCATGCTTTTAATTTATTAAGTTAAATTGGATAGTTTAATTGGTTATATTTTTAGTTCCGTATCAATTTCTATTTTGTTTTTATGGGGTGTTATATCGTGTTGTTTAATGCAAAAAAAGCATAATTGGATTTACATTGCACTATTATTTATAATAGAAATTGTTTCTGTATTTCCTTTTGTTGTTAATAATAATGTGAGGTTATTAATGTTAGTTTCCTTTTTTGTGCATTTTGTTTTTTTTACAATTTTTTATTTTTCAAAAGTTAGTTTATTTAAAAATGAATTTAAAGTATGGGTAATTAGTATTGGTGTATTAGTATTGTTAACGAGTGTTGTAGTACCTGAAAACTATTTGCAATTTGATGGTCGTTTTGTTTATTCACTAACGATTACTTTTTATAGTTTGATGTATTTCTATAGCTTTTTAAAAGAAGATATTAAGCCTTGTAAGTATGAAATCATTTTAAATAGCAGCATTCTTTTTTTCTTTTGTATTGATGCTTTTTTGGCAATAGCTACAAGCTATTTAATAAATAATAACCTTACACTAGTTAGTTGGTTTTGGTTTTTTAGAGCTGTGTTTTTACAGTTGTTTTATATCTCATTTGTGTATTATTTATGGAAAATTTTGAAGGTTCAATAATACCTGTTATATGGTTAGTACTAGGTCTTTTTATAATTGTTGTTTTGTTGTTCTTTTTAATTTTGTTTTTAAAAATTCATGTTAAAAAAATTAAAACGGAAGAAAAGAAAAAACACGATTTAATAATCTCGTATCAAAAAGAATTATTAAAAACGACCATTCTTACACAAGAAAAAGAACGGAACCGAATTGCGCAAGATATTCATGACGGAATAGTTTCGCAATTAAATGTTATTCGATTATCAAAAAAAGAGGATGAAAAAGCTGTAAACGAAAAGCTTAAAGAGTGTATTAAAACAGTGCGATTGATTTCATATGATTTAATGCCTCCGCTTATTGAAGAAACACCGGTAGAAGAGTTGTTAGCCAAATTAATTCTAGATTTAGAGGCAAGTACAGAAGTTCAAATACATAGTGTTATACATGATAATAGTAAAGTTGAAGCAAGTGTTAAATTACAATTGGTAAGAATTGTACAAGAAGTAACCACAAATATTATAAAACATGCGAATGCGACTAAAATTGTATTTTTATTAAGAGTTACTAAAAGCAATGTTGCATTAAAAATAGAAGATAATGGTGTTGGCTTTAAAGATTCTAATATTGCTGGATTGGGGTTGAAAAATATAACAGCAAGAACACAATTGTTAAACGGAATTCATAAATTTAAAAGTATCCCAGATATTAAAACAAGCTTTTTATTAAAAGTAAACTTACCTTAAATTATAGAGATGAAAAGACAAACTCCCATAATTCAAATTGCAATTGTAGATGATGATATAATGGTGTCTACACTATTGCGAGATTTTTTTGAACGAAATAGTACTATTAAAACACTTTATATTGCTAATAGCGGAAATCAGTTTTTAGAAGAATTCGGAAACAATGTAACAATTCCTGATGTTGTACTCTTGGATTTACGTATGAAAAATGGTAGTGGATTAGAAGTATTAGAGAAGTTATCTATAATGGAAGAAAGTCCTAAGGTTATTGTGATGTCTAGTCATTATGATGCTTCTTATATGGGGCAAATGTTAAAGCTAGGATGTGATGCTTTTCTGCCAAAAGAAATTGATCCAGAAGAATTGATAGAAATTATATATAGAGTATATGAATATGGACATTATTTTTTAGAGGAACAAATTGTTAGTTTACGAAAGCAAGTGGCTACAAAAAGTCCGAAGTTACATCTTAATTCTAAAGACAGTCTTTCGGAAAGAGAACTAGAGGTTTTAGAACTCTTGTGTCAACAATTAACCACAAAAGAAATTGCGGACAGGCTGTTTATTTCACCAAAAACAGTTGAAATGCATAAAAGTAATTTACTCGTTAAAACAGGAGTAAGAAACTCTGTAGGACTTATTATGTATGCAGTCCAAAATAAATTAATAGATCCGAATAACTTAATACTATTGGATTAATCAAATCCATAAATAGCATACGTTTATTTTGAAACGTAAACAGTATAAAAAAAAGGAATCAATCTAGACTAGATTGATTCCTTTTTTATGCTTAAAACATTGAAAAAGGTAAGATAGTAAATTCCCTATTTTTTTTAATATAGAGAAAGCCCTATACATATATTTTTCAGTTCTGTTGACATTTGTATTTGACAAAAGGCGATATCCGAAAAGCCTGTATTGAATAGAGTAGGGGTTATTAAATAGTTAAAAGATGAAAGAAGATTTATCATCAGTGCCATTTCAGTTTAGTTTAACATATGCTGATTATCCAGAAAGACCAAATACCCTTTTCTCAGAAGAAAAAGGACCTATAGCAGCAATTAACATTCAATTAAAGGCTGAAAGAAAAATTACTTTTAATCAATCAAATAATAAAACAGTAAGTAATGATCATTTTCATTTCTATTTAAAGCTTGGGAAAAATCAGCAAATAGCTCCATTAAAAGAAAATTGTGAACAAAAATTAAAAACGAAAGATTGGACTTATAAAATAAAAACTGAAGATGAAAGTTATGATTACATTTTCTTTTTATATCAAGGGAATAAAGCTTTGAGTTATTCTTTTGAAAATCCTTTTTCATTAGAAATATTTAACTTAATAATTAAAAATGATTTAAAATATAAAGGAACCTTTCTACAAATCCATTTTAATTATATTAAACATTCTGGTCTTGAGGTTCCTTCTTTGTGTGTTAGTGAAGAGGGAAAACAAGATGTTAATTGGAACAATTCAAGTGAAACTACTATTGATTTAGCTATTGAAAAATTGGATAAAAAAGCAATATTTCCTTTTGTTGCTCAATGGATAAATGTTCCAAATGTTTTAAATGATGGAAGAACAGAGAATACACTTTCATTACGATTATTTAATAGTAGTGAATATAATTCATTGAATTTTAATCAAAATGCTACAATTGCTATTCAGGTAAATAATGATGATGAAACAGGACTTTCTTCTGATGAAAATATAAAAAATATAAAAATAGACTTTAAAAGAGGTAAGGAAAATACAAGAAATGACTGGACATTATCTCCTCTAGCTTCTTTTGTAAATAGAACTTGTATTTTATCTAGTAGTCAAACTGATATTATCTTGCAACCTTCTGATTATATTGATATCGAATTTTCAGAAATTGTAACCGATTATTTAAGTGGTACAGCAATGTTCGTTTTGAATTATAGTGGCTTTGTAGGTTTTCCTGATGGGCAAATAACAGTACCTGTGCAAAAAGCATCTTTATATTGTTCTAACAATATTGGTGTTGGTACAACAACACCTACAGCAAAATTGGATGTAAATGGAACTTTGAACGTAACTGAAAAAGCTTCTTTTGATGATGATGTAGAAATTCAAGGAAGTTTATCAGGAAAAGAAGGGAAATTAAATATAAATGATCAGGTTAATTTTCAAAAAGAGATAAAATCTTTAGGTTGTATTGATACATCGGAGAAAATTAAGGAGGAAGGAAATGAACTAATTCCCAAAGGAACAATAGTAATGTGGAATGGATCAACAGCTCCAAAAGGATGGAGTTTATGTGATAAAACAAATGGAACTCCAGATTTAAGAGGTAGATTTATTGTAGGGTACAACCCTAATGATTCTGATTATAATTTAATCGAAAAGAGTGGAGGGGAAAAAGAGGTGACATTAACTAAAGAGCAGATGCCTAAACATAGCCATTCTTCTAGGTTAGAATCTATAGGTATTCGTTATTGGAAAAGATCTTTTGAGGGATCCAATGGATCGCCAAATACAATGGTCAATGGAAATGAAGATGGTTGTAGTCCTTTTTCTGATTTGCATAGTTTTGAAACGGGAGGTGATAAGCCTCACGAAAACCGTCCTCCATATTTTGTTTTAGCTTATATCATGAAGTTATAAAGCAACGAACATTAATAAATATTTATCCTTGATAGATGATCAATAGTTAGCTATCAAGGATAATAAGTAAAAAAGTTATTATTCTCAAAAGTACATAATTCTGATATTTTATATAACAATATTTACCACCAAAAAGAAAATCTTTTTGTAAAAGGGTTTATGTAAATACAAAGTGAAAATTACAGACACCGTTTATCTGATTTAATCAGGAGCGGAGTGTTTGCTATAAATGCTTTAATACAATAGAAGATTAGTATCACTTTGTGTACCAATCAATAGATAATTAACTAATAAATAAAGGCGGAACCTGAAAAGCCTATGTTGAATAGAGTAAGGAAAACTAACTAAATATTAAAATTCATGAATTTCAAAGAAATTTTAAATATTATTTTAAAAAACAATTTAGAAACTATTAATGAGGTTGTTAAAAAGACAATTACTAATAAAGGTTTTGACCCTACAGGAGGAAGTTCTGAATATGGACCTAAAAATATTGGGTCTATCAGTATTGGAATAGAAGGTTTCTCTGTAAATGCTACTGCATATTTTAAATATAGTTTAGATGGTTTAAGAGGATTATCATCTAGTACTTTTAAGGAGATAAATGTTAATTCAGTAGAGATACCTGTTGAAGCAAACACTTTTTCAGCTAGAGCAACTTTTAACTTTGGCACTAATGGTGATTTAGAAGCTCATGCTGGATGTGAAATAAAAGCGAAAGGATGTGTTGATGTTCCAGTTTTTGGGGAAAAATGTATGACTATCAAAGAAGGACCAGATGCTCGAATAAAAATGCATGGTTATAATGTAAATGGAGAGCTTTCTGTTTCAGGCACAATTGTAAATAACACGATTACTATAGATCGTTTTGATATTGATTCGTCTAAAATAACTTCTGGGCATACCTCTGTAAATATTTCAGGACTTGGACCTTTTAATTCTTTGGCAAGCAACGCTGTGTCGTTTATAGCAGAAGGAGCAGTATCAAATTTATCGTCTAATATATCTAGTCTTTTACCTTTAATAGTTTTAGGTGTAGGTAAAATGGTTTTACCTATCTCTAAAAATGTATCAATTTAATTAAAAAATAAAATATGAAAAATTATTCAAATTGGATGACCGATAATTTGGAAATCCTAGGAGGAAAAAAAATAAAAGAACTTACATTACCTGCTTCACATGATTCAGGAATGAGTGTAATTACCCAATCTACAAGCTTTTCAAATAATTGTAATACTCAAACTCAAAAATATAGTTTTACAGAGCAATTAACTGCAGGAGTGCGTTATTTTGATTTACGACCAATCATTGGTGGAGGTGAATTTTACACAGGGCATTATACTCAGGGTAAGATTGAAGGTGAGAAATTTATTGTAGGTTCTAGAGGTTTATTGATAGATGATTTTATTAGTCAGGTAAATTGTTTTACTGAAAAGCATAAAGAAATGATAATAATTAATGTTTCGCATGCCTATAATACTGATAATGCAAGTAGAGCTGAAGAATGGGAATTCAATTCTTCTGAATGGAATCGTTTGTTGAATAAGTTTAAATTATTAAATAATAGGTCTAAAGAAAAAGTTAATCGGTTATCTGATAAAAAATTGAATCAATTTACTGGTACGAAAGGGGTGGTTTTATTGTTTTTAACAGGCTTAAATGTTCCTGTTTCAGATCTAAGTGATGGGATGTATCCAGTGAGTAAATTAGGCTTGGTAAGAAAAGATAAAGAAGATGAAAAGGATAAACGAAAAAGTACTATTGATGTAAATGATATGGTTGAATATCAATTAGATCAAATGAAAAAATATTACAAAAACGGTTTATTCAAACTTAGTTGGACGTTAACAATGCAATTTCAACAAGCTCTTGCAGCTTCAGTACATCCAAAAGAAGCAAAATCAATACAATCTTATGCAGAAGAAGCCTGGAGAGAGATTGATAAAGGAGTTTTACAAATGACTAAGAATATATATCCTAATTTGATATCAATTGATTTTTCAGATGATATACTTACTGAGAAATGTATAGCTCTAAATTTAAATAGATTTAAAAATAATTAATTTACAAAGCCGATGTGCACAAACATATTATTAAAATCAAAAAATGGAGATGCAGTAATATCTGCGAGAACGATGGATTTTGGAGGTGATTTTATCACTAAACTCCATAAAATACCAAGAAGTGAAAAATATTATGATATTTTGTTTAATAATGAAACAGAGTTTACAAAATTTAAGAAAGAATTTGAAATAACAGAATGGGAAAATGCCTATGGTTATCTTAGTACACACGCATATTTTAAGGTAGAGAAATGGGAATTTGAAATTCCAACCTGCATGGACGGAATGAATGAGAAAGGATTATCTGGAGCAACACTATGGATGCCATGTGCAGATTACCCTAAGCCAAATATTACTAAAAAGAATATTTTATCTATTCATTTGGTCGCTTATATATTGGCAACATGTGCTACCGTAAATGATGTCGTTGATAAACTGGAAGGTGTTAATGTTATTAATTTTTCAACTTCATTAAATAAGTTTATACCCCAGCATTTTGTATTTTCAGATTCAAAAGGAAAAAGCCTTATAGTAGAGTTTAAAGGTGGTAAGATGATAACTCATCAACCTACAAACGGAGTACTTACAAATTATCCTTTTTATGACAAACAACTTATTAATTTAAAAAAGTATGATGATTTAACTTTTGAAAATAAAGAGTACACTTATTGTGAAAATGATTCATCTAAATGTTCTCAAGATACTAATGGGAGTGGGATGTCTGGTAAAATTGAACATAATGGTTTACCAGGTGATGCTACACCTAAATCACGATTTGTTAGAGCCTCTAAATTTTCAGAAGTAAATTTTGAAGCTACTAACTCGCAAGATGCTGTAACACATATACAGCAACTTATACAAACATTACAAGTTCCTGTAGGAACTATTGTTCCCAATAAGAATAATTGTGGGAATAAGAATGAAAATAAGAATAAATGGGATATGAAAAATGGTTATGATCACACAAAATGGTGTGTAATAAGGGAGCATAATAGTTTTGGTAAAATTAATTATTACTATTATACAAATGATAATCCTACATTACAAAAGATTAGTTTAGATAAGATAGATTGGGAAAAAGATTCTAACCCAATTGATTTTGAAGCAAATAATAAAACTTGGTATGCTGAGACTAATTTTAGTTCATAGATGTAGAACTATAGGGTATTCATAACTCGAACGAAGGTTATGGGTTTGGTATCTGTTTAAATTACTAAAAAAAGCTTCACAGAAATGTGAAGCTTTTTTATGCAGTCAACTCAAAATCTATTTTCTCAAATTCTACTCCATTTATAATAATAGATAACTGATGCTTACCAATGTGAAATTTTCGAGTAGTAATTACTTTAAAAGATTGTTTTCGCCGAACAATTGTTGTTGAATTTCCTGAATATTCTTTTTCGCTTATTTTAAATACTTTTTTTGAAAGAGAGCTATTAGCCTTTTGATAATAAAGACCATATTCTAATCTTATTTTTGATGCTGTATTATTGATGTTTTCAATATTGAATAAAAATTCTAAAGCACCACCAATGGAAACTATTGGCGTAGTAATTTTAAAATCGGTTATTTTTATTTTATCAATATCTCCAAAACCAAATAATTCCATTACTTCTAAATTACCTTGTTTTAAAAGAGTTCTACAGGCGTGTTTAGTCAAAGAAACTGATTCTTTTGTTGTGTTTTTCCATTTTTTAACAAGGTAAATTACTATTGTAGGATTGTCTTTTGAAATATCATTTAGGTTATTTGCAACACTTCTTCTAACATTTTCTGAAACATCATTCTTTAAGTTTTCAAGAATAGGAATTATCGGTTCTGGATTTTCTTTTAAAAACGGAATTGCCATTGCCCATGGAAGTCTTGGTCTACAGCCTTCTGTGGCAAGTCGCCTAACCATAGATTGTTTGTGGTTAGACCAATCAAGCATCTGTTGTAGCATTGTTTTAGGGTAGTGAATAATAAAAGGTCTAACCGCAAATTCACAACTTACAAACTGAGTAATAACTTCAAAAGCATTAACGGAAGTATCAAAATCATCTATTCCATAAATCTCTATGAAATCAGGAAAGAATATGAATTCTAAGTTATTTGGTTTAAAACCATTTTTTTCTAATGCAGGAATAAGTTTTAGTATGATTTCAACATTATCTTTAAAATCGTTTGTTAAATTATTTTTGAGCACATGCGTAATATGTCTCATTCGTTGCTTTAGCTCTTTGCTTTCCCATTCATTATTGTAAACCTCTTTCAAAAAATATTTGGAATCAAAATCAGGAATAACCGCTGTAATAGAGGTGGTAAATCGACTAAAGAATGTTTCATTGTAAATGTTCTTAAATAATTCTGACATAAATATTTTTTTCTAAATCTCGTTTATTTCAATACCTAAAATCAAATATATACATTGTATAGTGTTTTGTTTGTAGGATTATTTAAAGCAAAAGTAAATAAGGTAAGTGACAGCCTTATGTCAGTAGTGGGGTGTTATTTAAATTTAGAATTGTCTAAAGTACCTATGTGATATCTACTTGTTTTTTTAGTAATGTTGAAATGTTTAATGAAATGGTTGGTTTTTTATGAAATTTAGTTTTTTAACGTATTTTTCATGATGATTATGTTGTTTTATTCGTTTTTTAATAAAAAAAACATTGCTAAATTGATATATTTATGCTAATTTAGTATATATGAAAATAGATGTTTGTCCAAATTGTAATTCTGATCATAAAATTAAAAGCGGAATTGTTAATGATAGACAGCGTTATAAGTGTAAAAAATGCAATTATTTCTTTACTGTAAATAAGATAGGTAAGAAGATTGACGACTATTATGTAAACAAATCACTTCAATTGTATTTAGAGGGTTTAACTTACCGTGAAATCGAACGTATTTTAGGAATTTCTCATGTAAGCGTTATGAACTGGGTAAAGAAATATAATATCAAACGTCCCAATAGTGCTAATTATCACCCAACGTATAAAATTTTAAATGCTGCTGAGCTTGGTTATTATTTTAAAAATTCCGAAAATATTAAGGGCGCAGGTGTAATTGTTACTGAGTTAGGAGATAAATTTATGCTTATTAAATGGGAGCGTTTTAAAGATTAAGTATACTTATTTAACAGATAAGTATATTGGTTTTTTATTAACAGATTGTTTTTAAGAGTTTAGTGGTGCACACAAAACTAATATTGATTAACCAAACTCTTAAAAACTAATGAAAAATCAAACCCTTTTAGTGATGGGACTATTTCTTTTGTCCTTTCAGTTTATTAATGCCCAAGGGTCTCCTGATTATACAGGAGGTCTTAAAGTCAAATTCAATGAGGACGGCTCAAAATATCTTCGAGTCATTTCCTGGGCACAAGTACAAGCGAACTATAATACAGATGATACTTTTGATGCAAACGGAAATGAAAATAGCTCGTTAAGTTTTAATTTGCGACGTGCTCGTATTTTAATGTTTGCACAGATTAATAAAGACTTTTTAATTTTAACGCATTTTGGACTTAACAGTTTAACAAGTTCTTCGCTAAGTCCAACAGGAAAAGGAGATGGATCACAATTGTTTTTTCATGATGTATGGGGACAATATAATCTAGGAGATAATCATGCTGTAGGAGCTGGTTTGCATTATTTTAATGGTATCTCTCGTTTGAATAATCAGAGTACACTAAATATGATGACCTTAGATAACCACCGTCAAGCTTGGGCTACTATAGGATTGTCTGATCAGTTCGCACGACACTTAGGTATTTTTGTGAAAGGAAAATTTAAACGCCTTCAATACCGTGTTGCAATAAATGATGCTTCAGTCTCATCTTTAGATAATAGAGCTGCAGAAGCGGGTGGAAATGCTGTTTATAATGGTCGTGCTACTTTAGGATCTAAAGAAGCTGGTAGGTCTTATGCAGGTTATTTCGATTATCAATTCTTTGATCAAGAATCAAATTTTTTGCCATATAAAGTAGGAACCTACTTAGGAGGGAAAAAAGTTTTTAATATTGGAGCAGGTTTCTTTCTGCATCCAAAAGGATCCGTTATAGACAACGGAACAATTGTCGCTCCTAACATCGTAGGAGAAGATGTTACAATTTTTGCGGTAGATGCATTTTACGATACACCAATTGGTGAAAATGGTAGTGCTTTAACAGCATATGCGATGTTTCAATCAAGTAATTACGGGAAAGATTATTTATTTAGTGCTTACGGAACAGGAAGTATGGTATATGGTCACGTAGGATATGTTTTTAAAGGAGATAAAAGTAAAACTAGATATCAGCCTTATTTAAGTTATGGAACACATAGTTATGATGCTATAAGCGATAATAGAAGTACGCTAGGTATTGGTGTAAATGCTTATATGAGTGGTCATAATTCAAAATTAACATTAGAATATAAAAAACAAAAATTTGGAGTAGCAGATTCTAATATCATATCGCTTCAAGCGATGATTTATTTATAAAATATAAAACTATGTCTGAAAAACAAAATAACGCAACAGCGTACTGGAAGGAAAACTTAAAATACTTAGCCATTTTATTAGCTATCTGGTTTGTGGTTTCCTTCGGATTTGGAATATTGCTAGTTGATCAGTTAAACACTATTAAAATAGGAGGGTTTAAATTAGGATTCTGGTTTGCGCAACAAGGGTCTATTTATGTATTTGTTGTGCTCATATTCGTCTATATAAGATTGATGAATAAGTTGGATAAAAAATATGGAGTTGACGAATAAACTAACAATAAACTAAACAAATATATTATGGGACTATTAACTTGGACCTGGATACTCGTAGGAATCACTTTTGCACTTTATATTGGAATTGCAATTTGGGCCAGAGCAGGATCATCAAAAGAATTTTATGTAGCAGGTGGTGGCGTACACCCCATTGTTAACGGTATGGCAACTGCTGCCGATTGGATGTCTGCAGCATCATTTATATCACTAGCAGGTATTGTATCCTTTGGAGGCTACGATGGCTCTGTGTACTTAATGGGATGGACAGGAGGATATGTGCTTTTGGCATTGTTACTCGCACCGTATTTAAGGAAATTTGGAAAATTTACAGTGCCCGATTTTATTGGAGATAGGTACTATTCTAATGTAGCACGTATTGTTGCTGTAATTGCTGCCCTAATTGTATCATTTACATATGTAGCTGGTCAAATGAGAGGGGTAGGAATTGTATTCTCTCGTTATTTAGAAGTAGATATTGAAACAGGTGTTTATATTGGTATGACAATCGTACTTTTTTATGCTGTATTGGGAGGTATGAAAGGAATTACCTACACACAAGTAGCACAATACTGTGTACTTATTTTTGCTTTTATGGTACCTGCTATTTATATTTCGTTTGAAATGACAGGAAGTCTTATACCTCAAATAGGATTTGGAGGGGCAGGAGAAGATGGAGTTTATTTATTAGATAAGTTGGATAGTTTACATGCCGAACTTGGGTTTAGTGAATATACTACAGGAAGCAAATCGATGATAGACGTCTTTGCGATAACATTAGCTTTAATGGCAGGTACAGCTGGGTTACCTCACGTTATTGTTCGTTTTTTTACGGTACCTAAAGTTAAAGATGCACGAAAATCTGCTGGTTGGGCTTTACTTTTTATTGCAATAATGTATACAACGGTTCCGGCGGTAGCAGTATTTGCAAGAGTAAATCTTATAGAAACGGTAAGTAATGAAAAATATGAAGAATTACCAGAATGGTTTGGTAATTGGGAAAAGACAGGATTATTAGGTTTTGAAGATAAAAATAATGATGGTGTAGTTCAATATGTTGCTGATAAAGTAACGAATGAATTAACAATAGATCGAGACATTATGGTGCTCGCAAATCCAGAAATAGCAAAACTACCTAATTGGGTAATCGCGCTGGTAGGTGCTGGTGGTTTAGCAGCTGCATTATCTACAGCAGCAGGATTGCTATTAGTAATTGCATCTTCAATTTCTCATGATTTATTTAAGAAAATATTAATGCCAAAAATTAGTGAAAAAGGGGAGCTTGTTGCTGCACGTTTAGCAGCAGCTGTAGCAGTTGTAATTGCTGGGTACTTCGGTATAAATCCACCAGGATTTGTCGCCGCCGTCGTCGCCTTGGCCTTTGGTCTCGCGGCTGCCTCCTTTTTTCCTGCCATTGTACTGGGTATATTTGATAAACGTATGAATAAAGAAGGTGCTATTGCTGGTATGGTTATAGGGTTAAGTTTAATGTTACTTTATATGTTAAAGTTCAAGTTCGGAATTTTTGATGGAGGTAAATCTGCTGTAGCTGGTTTAAAATCTAGCTGGTGGTTTGGGATTTCTCCCGAAGGATTTGGTACCGTTGCCATGTTTGTAAACTTTGTAATATCTGTAGTTATCTCAAGAATGACACCTGCACCACCAGAAAGTGTTCAAGAAATTGTAGAAAACATTAGAATACCTTCCGGAGCAGGAGAAGCTTCTGATCATTAAAAGAAAAGCGCTACTATTCTGAAATAGTAAAATAAAAGAATAAGAGCATTATTTTTAAACTAGTTAGTTAAAGAGTAATCAGCATTACAATTTTTGTAATGCTGATTTTTTTCACTACTTTTTACCATCCAAATAAACGTATATACAACTAGTATAATTTTAATGAAGAAACGTCACGAACAAAAACTAATCGTCCTTTCGATTGTACTGTTTTTACTATTCAATGTTCCCTTTGTCTTAATTTTTAATTTCGAAGGAGCAATATTTGGAATTCCTACATTTTATTTTTTTATATTTTCTATTTGGTTACTTTCTATTATCATATCAGCAATAGTATTAAAACGACACTATGAATAATTTTACACTTATAATTATCATTGTAGTGTATTTGGCAGTGTTATTTTATATTGCTTTTCTTGCAGAAAAAAAGAAGAAAAGTAAATGGGTAAACAACCCGTATGTTTATACATTATCACTAGCAGTCTATTGCTCTGCTTGGACATATTATGGAAGCATAGGTATTGCAGCTAATTCTGGAATTGATTTCTTACCTATTTATTTGGGGCCTGTAATTGCTGCACCTTTATGGATTTTAGTTTTACGTAAAGTAATACGAATTTCTAAACAGAATAAAATTTCATCAATAGCAGATTTTATTTCATTGCGTTACGGAAATAATAGATTTTTAGGCGCTTTGGTTACTATTGTTTGTCTTCTAGGAACATTGCCATATATCTCTTTACAGCTTAAGGCTGTATCTGAAACGTTTGAAATTATGGCAGGGAGAACAAGTGATGTTTCAATAAATATATTAGATGATTCTACATTTTATGTAGCATTGATTTTAGCGATATTCGCTACTTTTTTTGGAACACAAAAAACAGATGCTTCTGAAAAACACACAGGAATAATAGCAGCGGTAGCTTTTGAATCTGTATTAAAATTAATATTCTTTTTAGTTATTGGGTTTTATGTAACCTTTTATTTATTCGATGGCACAACAGCTATTTATGATAAAATAGTGAACGTAGCTAATTTTAAAGATCTTACAACTCTTTCAGGCTTAGAAGATGGTTTTAATTGGTTTTTTATGATTTCATTATCTTTTATGTCAATATTTTTATTGCCAAGGCAGTTTCAAGTTTCTGTGTTAGAAAACAATCGAGAAAAATATTTAAAAAAGGCTATTTGGTTGTTTCCATTGTATCTGTTACTATTTAATGTGTTTGTTATTTTTATTGCTTGGGCAGGGAAAATAACCTTTGGAGAGGCTGCAAATGCAGAATATTATACTTTATTACTTCCTTTGGAAAAAGGCAATTCTTTTCTTGCAACGCTAGTTTTTCTTGGCGGATTTTCTGCAGTAATCTCTATGGTTGTGGTTTCGACATTAGCATTGTCGACAATGGTGAGTAATAACCTTATTATTCCTTATGGGTTTTTAGATAAATTCATTAAAAATCAAACAGAACGAAATGAGAAGTATATTAAGAACATTAGGCGTATTTCTATTTTTACAATTATTATAATAGCGTATTTTTTCTATGTTTCTTTTTCAAGAGAATTATCCTTGTATTCTATAGGTTTAATTTCTTTTGTGATTATAGCCCAACTAGCACCTTCTTTTTTTATAGGACTTTTCTGGAATCGAGGCTCATCAAAAGGAGCAATAATTGGTGTAATTATTGGCTTTTGCATTACCGTGTATACATTAATACTCCCATTTACATTAGCTGTTTATACAGGAACAGATGACTTTATAGTGTATGGATTAAATAATATTGCTGCACTTAAGCCTTATGCATTGTTTGGTATCGATTTTTTAAGTCCGCCAGCACACGCTTTTTTTTGGAGTATTTTATTTAATTTATTAGCGTATTTGGTGTTTTCTATTATTTCGAAGGGAAATTATAGGGAGCGTAATTATGCTGAAATGTTTGTAGACAGTAAGAACTTTTCCGCATTACAAGATAATGCGCTAGTTTGGAAAGGAGAAGCTTATGTGGCAGATATTAAAAATGTACTTGTTCGGTTTTTGGGAGAAAAAAAAGCAACAAGAGCTTTAAAACTTTTTTTCACTAAGTATAAATTATCACAAGATATACAGCTGGCAGACGCAAGGTTGATTAATTTTTCGGAAAAGCTTTTGACAGGAAGTATAGGTAGTGCTTCTGCAAAAATATTAATAGCGAGTGTTGTAAAAGAAGAAGAGATAAGTCTTGTTGAGGTGCTTAGAATATTAGAAGAATCGAAAGAGCATATTGTAAGTAATAAAATTCTTATTGAAAAATCAGGAGAATTATCTGAATTGTCTTCGCAATTAAAAGATGCAAACGAAGAATTGGTACTTAAAGATAAGCAAAAAGATGAATTTTTAGATACTGTAGCTCATGAGCTTAAAACACCGATTACTGGAATTAGGGCAGCTACAGAGCTTTTAATGGATGAGGAAGATGATATGCCCCAAGAGATAAAGAAACAATTTCTTACAAACATACTTCAAGATTCAGATAGGCTAGGGCGACTAATTAATAACATCCTCGATTTTGAAAAATTAGAAACAGGAAGGTTGAGTTTGGATATGAGTTTCCTAGATATTCAAGAAACTATTAAAAAAGCAGTGGAACGAATACAGCCTATTGCAGCAAAAAAAGAAATCCAAATAATGGTAAAAAATGTAAATAGTTATAAGATACATTATGATGAAGATAGAATTCTTCAGGTTTTATACAATTTAATTTCTAATGCTATTAAATTTTCTGGTTCAGAATCAGGGTATATTGAACTTGAGACTAAGTTAGGTGATGAGCTATTAGAGATCTCTGTAAGTGATAATGGAAAAGGGGTTCCAGAAGAGGATATTGATTATATTTTTGATAAATTTTATCAATCACAACATCAAAATACAATAAAACCAGAAGGTAGCGGATTAGGATTAGCCATTACAAAACAAATCGTTGAAAAACACAATGGAAAAATATGGGCATCAAAGGAAATAAAATCAGGAGCAAAATTTGTTTTTACACTGCCAATTAGTTAAATTGTAAGCTGATTTATGAAGAACAAAATTTTAATAGTTGATGATGAGCCTAATATCGTAATGACTCTAGAGTATGCCTTTAAAAAGAAGGGGTTTGAAGTGTTCATTGCACGAGATGGTAGTGAAGCATTAGAGATATTAAAAAATAATATTCCAAAAATAGTATTGTTAGATATTATGATGCCAAATGTTGATGGATATCAAACATTAAAATATATTAAGGAAACAAAAAGTTTAGAGGCTATGAAGGTAGTTTTTTTAACCGCAAAAAATAAAGCTTCAGACATTGAAAAAGGGTTAAGTCTTGGAGCAGATAAATATTTAATAAAACCTTTTTCAGTAAAGAAAATAGTTTCAGAAATTATGGAACTTGTGACTTAAAAGTAGTCTTATAAGTCTTTCTTAAATATTGGTTTTGTGTGCAAACAAACAATGTTTAATTAAAATTTTAAGACGTGAATTACCAAATAAAACCACGTACATCAGATATCGTTATTACTATCTATGTTGTACTTACTTTATTTTATAGAATAAAGTTTGAAAATGAAACAGGCGTAACTGTATTACAATCTCTTGTAATTGGTTTATGCCTTGTTGTTATGCCTTGGTCTCTTATAAAACTAAAGGTTCTTAATCCTAATTGGTTCGGTTTATTTAATTCTAAAAAGATCTGAATAATGAGTTATTCAACCTTCTATAAGGAGAATATTACTTGTCTAAAATAGAGTCTTTATTAAAAATAAAAAACATGTTATTGTAAGTAAAAAAATATTACAGTAATAGGTAGTATAAGGTAAGTATATCAATACTAAAGTACCTGAATTTATAATTAAAAAATTAACGAATAATGAGTAATTATCACATAAAACATTTTGAAGAGTATTATCAAATATATAGAAAATCAGTCCGAAGTCCTGAAGCATTTTGGGAAGAAATAGCAGAAGAGCATTTTGTTTGGCGAAAAAAATGGGATAATGTTTTAAGTTGGGATTTTAAGAAACCTGAAGTAAAATGGTTTGAAGGAGGGAAATTAAATATTACAGAGAATTGTATAGATAGGCATTTAGCAACAAGAGGAGATAAAACAGCCATTTTGTTTGAGCCAAATGATCCAAAAGAAGCGGCTGAGCACATTTCTTATAGGCAATTATATCATCGTGTGAATAAATTTGCAAATGTTCTGAAAGCTAAAGGAATTAAAAAAGGAGACAGAGTTTGTATTTATCTGCCAATGATTCCAGAATTAGCCATTTCTTTATTAGCCTGTGCTCGGATAGGAGCAATACATTCTGTTGTGTTTGCAGGTTTTTCGTCTAATGCACTAGCAACAAGAATAAATGATTCAGACTGTAAAATGGTTATTACATCTGACGGATCATATAGAGGTGCTAAAACTATTGATTTAAAAGGAATTGTAGACGAAGCTTTAGAAGATTGTAAATGTGTGGAAACCGTTTTAGTGGTAAAACGTATTAATACTGATATTGATATGAAAGAAGGACGTGATGAATGGTTACAGCCTTTATTAGACGAAGCTTCAGATGAAATAGAGGTTGAAGTTATGAATGCTGAAGACCCCTTATTTATATTATATACTTCTGGCTCTACAGGAACACCTAAAGGAATGGTGCATACTACAGCAGGGTATATGATTTACAGTGCTTATACTTTTAAAAATGTTTTTCAATATAAAGAAAATGATGTTTACTGGTGTACTGCAGATATTGGTTGGATAACAGGACATAGCTATATTGTGTATGGTCCATTAGCAAATGGAGCAACAACTGTTATGTTTGAGGGTGTGCCAAGTTATCCAGATTATGGGCGCTTTTGGGAAATTGTGCAAAAACATAAAGTTACTCAATTTTATACAGCACCAACAGCTATTAGAGCATTGGCTAAAGAAGGAGTAATGAATGTTGAAAAGTATGATTTATCAAGTTTAAAGGTGCTAGGGACTGTTGGTGAACCTATTAATGAGGAAGCTTGGCACTGGTATGATGATAATATAGGTAAGAAAAAATCACCTATTGTTGATACCTGGTGGCAAACGGAAACAGGAGGTATTATGATAACACCGATTCCTTTTTGTACGCCAACAAAACCAACTTATGCAACATTACCATTCATTGGTATTCAGCCAACATTAATGGATGAGAAAGGTGAAGAAATAAAAGGAAATCAAGTTGACGGTCGTTTATGTATAAAATTCCCTTGGCCTAGTATAGCTAGAACTATTTGGGGAAATCATCAACGTTATAAAGATACTTACTTTTCTGCTTACGAGAATATGTACTTTACGGGTGATGGGGCGCTTAGAGATGAAGTAGGATATTATAGAATAACAGGGCGAGTTGATGATGTTATTATTGTTTCAGGACATAATTTAGGAACAGCACCTATAGAAGATGCTATTAATGAGCATCCAGCAGTTTCAGAAAGTGCAATTGTTGGGTTTCCACATGACATAAAAGGAAATGCGTTATATGGTTATGTTACTTTAAAAGAAACAGGAGAAGGTAGAGATCATAATAATTTGCGCAAAGAAATTAACCAGATTATAACCGAACAAATAGGGCCAATTGCAAAATTAGACAAGGTTCAATTTACAAAAGGATTGCCAAAAACACGTAGCGGAAAAATTATGAGACGTATTTTACGTAAAATAGCAAGTAAAGATACGAGTAACCTTGGAGATACAAGTACACTTTTAAATCCAGAATGTGTTCAGGATATAATGGATAATGTCTTGTAAAATAGTACTTAATAATATGAAATATCGAAAACTGAATTTTCGATATTTCATATTATAATTTTACTCTTAGCATGTTTGAAAAAAATAATTATGTTTTATTTGCGTAGAACAGATAAATAGTAGTATATTTGCACTCGAAATCGCGGGATAGAGCAGTAGGTAGCTCGTCGGGCTCATAACCCGAAGGTCACTGGTTCGAGTCCAGTTCCCGCTACTATTAGCAAAAGCCTTTCAGGAAACTGAAAGGCTTTTTTTTTATGCTTTGCGTAAAGTATATGTAAAACAAATTTATTTTTCTTAGATGTTTTTTTAAAATAATGCCTCCTTTTTCTTAGATGGTTATAGAGGATCAAGAATAACTATTGTGTTAAGTAAAAAATATTAGTTAGTTTAAAAAGGACGAATCCTGCATTTTGAATTGCACTCTGAAAGCCTTTGTTTTGGTATTATATCTTTTGATTGTTTTAAATTTGTGAAAAGAGTATAAAAAACGTTCAATATTTTTAGGTAGTTTATAATCTGGATCTGTAGAATAACTTATAAAAAAAAGTATATTTTTTTGTTCCATAATTTTTATATTTTTAATTCCTTTTAATTTTTCAAACATAAAATATAATTTATTCTTTTATTTACTATAAGTACTCATCGCAAAATCTGAATCTGGAAAATAGGAAACTAGTTCTAAATATTCTTGCTCTTTTTTGTTATTATAAATTCCTAAATAAGCTTCTGCTAAAGTTATATAAATCCAAATTTTACCTCCTCTTTTTTCAAAATATTCAGTATTTGAAATAGATTCACATTAGCCAATAATCTCTTTCCAAATTTTAATAGCCTGACCATAACTTGCACAGATGATTAATTTATCCGCTTGTTTTTCTTTATGATTTACTGCCTTAGTTATATGTAGATATGCTGTATTAATTCCGTTATAATAATCTTGTTTTACGTAGTAACCTCTTTCGTAAAAGTGCAGAGATTGGTCTAAGTATTCTACATTTTTTAACGTTTCAAATAAATGTTTACATATCCTCGTATTTTGTGAATTGAGGGGGAGTAACGTTTTTAAAACCTTTATTTTTATCTATGTGCTAAAACAAAAAATATTCATTACATAGTTAGAAGTTAACTATGTTTAAAATTTGTAGCAATTTTAAAACACGGTAGAATAAAAATCATATAGACTGATATAACAGTATTTTAAATGTTGTTAATTAGATAGTTAAAAATAAAATAGAATAAAGAGATTATGTTGAAAAAGAGGTGTTTTTTTATAATTATCTAAAATTCCAGTTTTTGTAACTACTAGAAGCTTCTAACTTGGTTTCAATAGCATTTGGTAAGTTAGGGAAGAAATCAATTCCTGTTTTTTGCTCTAATTCATCAATAGAAACAACAAAATCATATAAAGGTTTTTTACTTTCCTTATGAGGAAATAAAAAAGCGATAGCTTTTATTTCGGGCTTAGTGTAATCTAATATTATTTTATAAAACTCATTAGGTACACTTACTTTGTCTTTTCCTATTGTTTTTAAATTAGGATTTAAAATTCCACCAGTAACTATATACAGTTGATTATATTTCTTAGCCCAATAACGAGTTTTTTGTTCTAATTTATTCCAAATACCAGCATTAAAATTATGCTTTTGAGGTGTAATGTTAGAGGTGTAAAAAGTTTCATCATGTGCTTCTTTAGAATACTTCTTATCTCCAGCAGGGCATAAATGACCTCTATCATAACCAGACTTTTTATAACTTCTCCAATTAGCAGATTTTGTTTTTACTTTGGGGTCGTTAATAAAATATGGTCGTTTAAAGTTGTTGTAAATAATATCACTTTTACTTAGTGAGTAAGCAACCCACTCAGCTTGTTCGTGCTGCTCGTTGTAAGATAATTGGTATCCGTTATGTTTTATAACGACACCTGTTGTAGTACTAGGTAAATAATTAAATCCTTTTATGTTTTCAACAGGTGTTTCAGAAGTTGAATTACTAGGCGTTTCCTTTTTATTTAACCAATAACTAACAACTAAAACAATGATGGCAACAACTAATTTTATTTTTTTTGAAGTACTCATTAACTTTTAAGTAAAATTTCTTTAAAGTTTTCTGTTTTTTCAACTTGATTGAATATTGTTTGAAATTTAGTAGGAGGCACAGATAGTTTTCTTTTAACTAAATCTAACCAAGCTCCGTAAACAGTAATTACTGCCGATAATTTTCCTGCTTCATTAAATACTTCGTGTTGAATTTTCCAACGTTCACCTTTACTAGATAGCCCAAGCACCTTTAAATTAATAGAAATATCTGTTCCCATATGAATTTCACGTAAAAATTTGGTATTTTCTTCAAATAGAATTGGGCCTGTATTTTCTTTTGTAAAGTCTTGAATTGTAATGTTATGTTCTTTAAAAAAACGTAATCTTACTTCAGCTGCATAGTCATTATAAGCGGTATGGCGCATATGTATATTAGCATCAAAATCTGACCATCGTGTTTTAAACTGTATACTAAAACTCATTTGTTATTTTTTTAGCTAAAATACATTATAATTTATAATGTTTTAATTCTAACAAATGCGTTTTAAAAAAAATATTTGTGTTAATTTTTAGCGTTTTTTAAATAAGTAAAACCGTATTCCTGTTATGTAAAGAGCTAACGGAATTAGTCCACAAATGAAAACTAAAAAACGATGAACAAAGCCAAATGATTCCCCAATATGAATTGGATACATTTGTGCTGTGGCTCTTAAAGATAATGGGTCGGTATTAAAAGAGTTTATCTTTGTTGTAATTAAATCCTTATCGGTAAAAATATCTGCGGTTTTTCTAAGTCCACTTTCAATTTCAAGAGTATTTATGAATCTAAACCTATAGTCTCTATCTTTTTTTGAAGGAAAATGAATTGACCAAAGTTTATACTTTGGAAGTAGTTTTTTGGTGTGTTTTTCAATAGAAAAATAGGTGCCTATCTTAATTTTTGTTAATGAAGAAGTATCTTCTATTTTAAAGTCTGGTAATACCGAAAATAGTGTTCTATACTCTTTGTAAAAAGTGAAATATGCTCCTGAAAAAGACATGATTATTAATGGAATTATAAAGTAGATTCCAGCTACTTTATGTAAGTTGTAATTAAATTTTTTCTTAGAAGAAGACCAGGTTATTGTAAAGCCTTTTTTCCATCTTTTCTTATAGCTTCTACGCCATAATAAAAAACCTGAAATTAGTATAGAAAAACAAAATAAAAGAGAAGAAATTCCCATTATATAGCTACCGTAAGGTTTTATACATAAGTTTCGATGAAGTTGTAAAAGAGTTTTAAAAAAAGAATCTGTTTTTAAATTAGATCCTAAATAAGCGCCATTTTTAGGATGGTAATAATATGTGGTTCCATTTAAAAAAGTTAACAGAATGTAATTGCTTTTTCGATAAGGAAGCTGAAGTTTTTTTATAGAATCACCATGTACTTCTTTTAACTTTATAGTAGTATGAACACTTTTTGCATAGGAGGTTTTACTAGAGTTATGTATGTTTAATTCTCTATTTGTTAAGTAAGCAGAAATTTCAGGTTGCCAAACATATAAAGAACCTGTAATCCCTGAGAAAGAAACAATGGCTCCAACTGTTAAACCAAGCCATAAATGAAGTGTTTTAATTATTTTATAAGGTTTCATTTGCTACGTTACTCGTTAAAAAAAGCGAATGATTGTCATTCGCTTTTTTTTGTGATAAATTTATTATTTATTTGAATAGATAGGTTTTAAAATTCATAAACCACTCCTAATTTAGCATTTATTCCTTCACCTGCGGTAGTTTGACTTCTTAATGGGGCTGCCCATTGAGCTCTTGCAGGTAAAAAGAATTCATTTAATAAGTTGTTTACCGCAACTGATAATTTTACATTAGGTTTTATAGCATATGTACTTGAAAAATTAAGCATTGTGTATCCTTTTACAGGTACTTCTCTATAGCTATAAGAATATACTCCAGCTTTTTCTTTTGGGTTAAATCGATTACGATTACCTGTATAGATTAAGCGTAGTGATGATGTTAAGTTTTTTATTGGTTGAATATTAATATAGGCTGTCGTTTTAGGGGGAGAAACAACATCTCCACCAATGTAGCTTAAGTCATTTGGATTTCCAGGAGTATGTTTTAATCCTTCAACAAAAGAATACGAACCACCAAACTGTAATTTATCTTCTAAAAAAGTGAAATCAGTAGATACTTCAGCTCCATATATTTTTTGTGGATTTTTAGATTGTTCAAACCTATTAATATCATCGTTAAAAACAAGTCCTAAGCCGAAGTTTGAAGTACTGTAAAAACCAACAGCTTCGAAACGTACATGTTTAAATTTTGATAAAAATCCAAATTCGTAATTGTTTGTTTTAATAGCGTTAATATCTAAATGATTTACATTATCAGCTTTTGCTGTTCTTAGTGTTCTACCTAAGTCAGGTAAAGAAAACCCTTGAGAATAACTTACATAAGGTATAAATTCATCATTTTTAATATATCTAAGTCCTAAGTTTATTGATGTATTTTTAAAATCTAAACTACCACCAATAACATTTATAGGGTCTGTAAAATTATTGTCAGACTTAGATGAGTAAGGTAATGTAGTAAAATCTTCAATTTTAAGGTTCATAGCATCGTAACGTACGCCTGCTTTAAAAACCCAATCTTGGTTGTATTTAAATTTAGCTTGTAAATATGGCGCATAGCTAAATAAATCTAAATTAGGAACCCATAAACGTCCATCTAATAACCCTTGGTTAGTTTTATCTTTTAAAATATCAATACCATAAGTAAAAGACATGTTTACTGGAGAATTGATGTTTAAAACAGTATGGAAATTTGGTCTAAGTCCCATTTTTTCTGAATTTACGACAGATTGTCCACCTTCAACAAATTTATCAGAATAGAAAAATATATTTTTACTTTTCTGATAAAATAAATCAGTATCTAAACTTGTTGTACCATTAAAAATATCAGATAATTCGTATTTTAATTGAGCATTTGTAGTAGTTACTCCAGTAGCACTTCCTAATAAAGGGTTTGCTGCAGTTGGTGATATACCTGTTCCTGGTGTGATTTCGTAATCTCCTGCTTCATTTGTTACAGATATTGAACCTAATGTAGGAACAAAAGGAGAACTTTGACGAGTTTGATAACGATTCACCATTAAACTTAATTTTTGATCGACATTAAGTTGGTATCCTAACTTTAATAAACCACTAAATATTTTTGTGTTATCTAAGCCATATGTTGGAAGTAGTACTTCGCCATTTGCATCATATTTATTACCGGTTTGTTCAAAACTTCCAGAAGCATAGTATGAAAAATCATTAAGAACACCTGAGAAAGATTGGTATACTCCCCAGCCTAAAGCATCTTTAACTCTTTTTAAGTTTGCTGTTTGCCATAAGTTAGTTCTACCACTTATTTTTTTATATTTATTTGGTTTTTTAGTAATGTAGTTTACAATACCACCATCTCCACCATTACCATAAATAGCAGTAGCTCCTTTTATAACTTCAATTCTAGAAATATCATTTGGATTTAAAGATTTTAAACCCACTTTAGCATTTCGTAGAGGAGTAGATTGCGGTATACCGTCTACCATTACTAATAATTGTCTACCACGAAGTGTTTGTCCCCAGTTAGAATAAGTTCCTGTGCTAGAAGCCAAACCAGGAACAGAAAATTCTAAAATATCATTAATATTCGTAGTTGTTGTTCCTAGTTTTTCTAATTCTCTTGTTCCTACAATTGTTATAGAAGCAGGTATTTCTGAAATTTTTTCTGAAGTTCTTCCTGCTGAAACAACGATTTCATCTAAGATACTTTTATCTTCTTCTAAAACTATGTTTAAAGTAGTAATATTAGTAGTGATATTTAGTTCTTTAACTTGTGTTTTATACCCTAGAGATTGGAAAGTAATTAAATAGCTGTCTTTTTTTAAATTTTTAAGTTCGTATTTTCCATCAAGACCTGTAGTTGTTCCTTTAGCGTCTTTTTTTATAAAGATAGAGCTACCTACAATTGCGTCTCCATGTGTATCTTTAATTGTTCCTGTTAAGACATTTTGTGAATAAGCACTGAATACTGTGAAAAGTGCCAAAAATATAATTTTATATAGTTTCATTTAGATTATTTTGGGCGCAAAAGTATGTATTATTTTTATTTAGAGTTAATAAAAATAACTTATATTTAAAAGTTTTCAAAGTGTCTTTTGAAATAGCTAAGAAATGGAGAAAAGCAGTTGATAATATTTTAAATTTCTCAAGAATTATCTGTGTTTTTTAATTAATTAAAAATATTGTTCTCTAGGATTTTACATCTAGAGCATCTCTAAGTGTATTTCCAATAAGCATAAAGGCCATTACTAAACTCATAATTGCTAGCCCAGGAATTAATGCTAAAAAGGGTTTGCCTAAAATGATGTAGTTATAATGGTTTTTAATCATTGCGCCCCATGACGGAGTGGGAGGTTGTGCACCAATACCTAAAAAGCTTAAACCACTTTCAATTAAAATTGCTGCGGCAAAATTTGCTGCTGATATTACAATTATTGGTGCTAAAATGTTTGGTAGTATATGTTTAAAAATTATTCTAAAATCAGAAAAACCTAAAGCTTTTGCAGCTTCAACATATTGTTGTTGTTTGGTTGTAATTACTTGCCCGCGTACTACACGCGCAACTTCAACCCACATCGTTAATCCAACGGCAATAAATACTTGCCAAAAACCTTTTCCTAAAGCTAAAGTGATGGCGATTACTAATAATAGAGTAGGAATAGACCATGTGATATTGATAATCCACATAATAAAATTATCAATTTTTCCGCCAAAATAACCTGCAATTGCTCCGATAGGAATTCCGACTAGAAGAGAAATGAAAACAGCAATAAACCCGATAAAAAATGAAATTCTTGCACCTATTAATAGTCTACTTAATAAATCACGTCCATATTTATCGGTTCCAAACCAAAATGTTTTTTGTTGAATATATTCTTTAGGTTGATTTTTAAATAATGACAGCGGATAGGTTTTAGCTAATCCGTCTGAATACTTTAAAACTTCTAATTGACTATCAGTTAACTTATAAGATTTTATTGGAATTTCGGTTGGTGAATTTTGTTTCCCATCCATAAAAACTGAAAACCAAGATTGTTCTTTTTTAGATATAGAAGGAATACTGAGCATCATTACAGAAAAACCTGGAGATTTAGAGTGTATTTCTAAATGCATTTGATTGGCAGAATTACTATTGTCAGGAGCAATTGTATAACAAAAAACAGCAATTAATCCACAAGAAACGATAAACAAAAAACTAAGCATTCCTGTTTTACTTTGCTTAAATTTCTGAATAGCTAATTGCCATAACGAAGTAGATCTTTTAGTTATCAACGCTTACTTTTTAATAGTTAAAATATCAGTTCCCGATGGATTTTCGAATACCTCTAAGTTAAAGTATTTTATACTAGCTAAAATATGGTCAAAAATATCAGCCATGTCTCTCTCGTATACAGCCCAAGATTTGTTTTTGCAAAAAGCATACACTTCTAATGGAATTCCGTTTGCTGTTGGTTGTAGTTGACGAGACATAAAAAGTAACTCCTGATTTATTTTTGGATGTTGTTTTAAATATTCATCTAAATATTTTCTAAACATACCAAAATTGGTTAGGTTTCTACCATTTATTAATAAAGATTTGTCAATATTGTGTGCTGTATTATATTTTGTAACATCGTTGTATGCATTCGTAACATAGTCCGTTAGTAATGCTATTTTTTTGTAATGCTCAACATCTTTATCCGTTAAAAAATCAATACTATTTATTTTAATTAAGATAGATCGTTTTATTCTACGACCACCAGAATTATCCATAGCTCTCCAATTTTTAAAAGAATCAGAAATTAATGAATATGTAGGTATGCTAGTTACTGTATTGTCAAAGTTTTTTACGATTACTGATGCTAAATTAATTGCAGTTACATTTCCGTCAGCATTGTATTTATCCATCGTAATCCAATCATTCAAACGTACTGTATCGTTTACAGAGATTTGTATACTGGCTACAAAACCCAAAATTGTGTCTTTAAAAATAAGTAGTAATACGGCAGAAAAAGCACCTAAAGCTGTTAAAAAACGAATAAGTGGTTTTCCTGTAATAATAGAAAAAGATATTATGAAGCTAATAATCCATAAGATCATCATAAAAGTTTGAACGTAGCTTTCAAGAGGTTTGTCTTTAAAAGCAGTTAAGTTTCTTAAAGAATCTTTTACTGTTAATAAAATACTTCTAATAAACCAGATTATAGAATATACAATAGCAACATTAATAACACGTTCAGCATATTTTAATAGTTCAGGGAAATCTGTTAAAAGAAATGATAAAAGCCCGTAAAGAATAACAAAAAGAAGAATTCTTGAAATATTTAAAAACACACGATTTTTAATTAATAAGTCATCAAAATTTGTTTTTGTTTTTGCAGCTACTTTTTTTACAAACTGACTTCCAAAATAACGAAATATTTTAAAAAATACATACCCTAAAATAGCAAGGATAAATAAGTTTACAATTAAATTAAAATAAATTGCGACTTGCTCTGAAGCAGAAAATTGATTTTTGAATATATGATAGAAAAACTTACTTGACATAATTTTATTTAAGAATTAAAAGTTGGTATTTCTTCACCAACTTTTAAGTTGAATTTTTTTCTAAACAAAAATACAATAAGATATAGAATAGGGGTATCAAAAGCGGCTACTATTATTTTGAATAAAAAACCACTAATTAATAAACCCGTAAAAATATTCCAAGGAAGTATTTTAAAAGAACACAATAAAAATAAGACAGTAAAAGTATCTATAAATTGAGAGAAAAAAGTAGAAAAATTATTACGTAGCCATAAGTGTTTCCCTTTAGTTAAGTGTTTCCAAAAATGGAAAATACGAATATCAATAAATTGTGCAAATAAATAAGCTAGCATAGATGCTAAAACTGCCAACGGAGATAACCCAAATACTTTAGAAAAAGTAGTGTTATCTATTGGTGAATTGTTTAAAGCAGGAGCATAGTCAGCAACAATAATAATTAACATCGAAAAAAAAGATGCAAAAATTCCTGCAATAACGACTTGATTTGCTTTCTTTTTTCCGTAAACCTCAGATAAAATATCCGTAATTAAAAAAGTAATAGGATATGGTAAAATACCAACTGAAATTTCAAAACGATATAAGTTAAAAGGTTCCCAGTAAAAAAACTTCTGAAATATTAAATTAGAAGTTACCAAAGAGGCAATAAATAAAGCAGCTAAAATTAAATAAATAAGTTGTGCTTGTGAATTTTGTTGTGCTGTCATGAAACGAAAATAGTGTTTTTTTTTTCTTAATAAAATAGTTTTTCACTAATAAAAATGACACTAAAAAACACCTAAATAATTTATAATTAAAAGAAAGAAATGGCTACAAATAAAAATGATTATTTTTGCACTATAATAAACAAACAACGAAACAAAATGAAAGCATATATTTTTCCAGGTCAAGGAGCGCAATTTACAGGTATGGGATTAGATTTATATGAAAACTCTCCATTAGCTCAAGAACTTTTTGAAAAAGCTAACGATATATTAGGTTTTAGTATTACTGATGTTATGTTCGAGGGTACTCCTGAAGAGTTAAAACAAACAAAAGTAACACAGCCAGCAATATTTTTACATTCAGTAATTTTAGCAAAAGTGTTAGGAGATGATTTTAAACCAGAAATGGTTGCGGGGCACTCGTTAGGAGAATTATCAGCTTTGGTTGTAAACGGAGTATTATCTTTTGAAGACGGATTAACCTTGGTTTCGAAAAGAGCGTTGGCTATGCAAAAAGCATGTGAAATTAAGCCTTCAACAATGGCGGCTGTTTTAGGTTTAGATGATAAGGTAGTTGAAGATGTTTGTGCTGAAATTGATGGGGTTGTAGTTGCTGCAAATTATAATTGTCCTGGTCAGTTAGTAATTTCAGGAGAAGTTGAAGCGATAGAAAAGGCTTGTGAAGTTTTAACTGAAAAAGGAGCAAGAAGAGCCTTAGTTTTACCTGTTGGTGGAGCATTTCATTCACCAATGATGGAACCTGCTCGTGAAGAATTAGCAAAAGCTATTGAAGAAACTACATTTAATGAGCCAACTTGTCCTGTGTATCAAAATGTAGTAGCAAAAGCTGTAACGAATCCTGCCGAGATTAAAGAAAATTTAATGCTACAATTAACAGCACCAGTAAAATGGACGCAATGTGTTCAGGCGATGATTGCTGATGGGGGTACTGAATTTATTGAAGTTGGTCCTGGTAAAGTATTACAAGGATTAATGCGTAAAATTGATAGAAGCGTTACTGCAAGCGGAGCAACGTTAACTGAATAGTATATTTAATTATATAAAAAAAGCCTTGAGTTTCTTCAAGGCTTTTTTGTTTTTATACTTAACGAGATTTTCTAAAGAAAATTAGGGGTAACAAAAAAAAGCAATCTCAGACGAGATTGCTTTTTAAAGTATATTTAATATTTTGTATTAAGCATTTAAAGGTTTACCATCCCAAGCAGCTTTAGCAGCTTCTTTAATAGCTTCAGAATATGTTGGGTGACCATGACAAATTCTTGCTAAATCTTCTGCAGAAGCTCTAAACTCCATTGCTACGGCAGCTTCCATAATTAAATCTGCAACACGTGCACCAACCATATGAACACCTAATACTTCATCAGTATTTTTATCAGCTAATACTTTAACAAACCCGTCAGTATCTCCACTTGCTCTAGAACGACCTAAAGCACGCATTGAAAATTTACCAGCTTTATATTCAATTCCAGCATCTTTTAACTCTTGTTCTGTTTTACCAACAGCTGCAACTTCTGGCCATGTGTAAACAATACCAGGAATTAAGTTATAATCAATATGAGGTTTTTGTCCTGCTAAAAATTCAGCAACAACAACACCTTCTTCTTCTGCTTTATGTGCTAACATTGCTCCGCGAACAACATCACCAATTGCATAAATATTAGAAATGCTTGTTTGTAAATGATCATTTACATCAACCATACCTCTATCGGTAAGTTTTACACCTGCTTTTTCTAAACCTAAACCTTGTGTGAAAGCTTTACGACCAACAGCAACTAAACAATAATCTCCTTTAAACTCAACTTCAACACCTTTTTTGTTGGTTGCTTTTACGATTACTTCGTCTCCATTTCTTTCTACAGAAGTTACACCATGACTAGTGTTAAACTTCATACCTTGTTTCTTTAAAACTTTTTGAAGTTCTTTAGAAATATCAGCATCCATGGTAGGAGTGATTTTCGGAGCATATTCAATAACTGTTACATCTGCACCTAAACGCTTGTAAACAGAACCTAATTCTAATCCGATAACTCCACCACCAATTACTAGTAGGTGTTTAGGAACTTCTTTTAGTTTTAATGCTTCAGTAGAAGTAATAACGCGTTCTTTATCTAAAGAAATAAAAGGTAAAGTAGATGGTTTAGAACCTGTAGCTATAATGATATTTGTTCCTTCAATTATTTCTGAAGTTCCATCATTTTTAGCAACCTTTACATGTGTAGCATCTTCAAAAGAACCTAAACCCTCATGAACAGTAATTGCGTTTTTGTCCATTAAATATTTAATTCCACCAGTTGTAGTTTCTACAACTTTAGCTTTACGAGCTACCATTTTTTCAAAATCGAAAGATGGTTTTTCTACAGAAATTCCATGCTCTTCAAAATGATGCACAGCGTCGTAATAGTGATGAGAAGAGTCTAGTAATGCTTTTGAAGGAATACATCCTACATTTAAACAAGTACCACCTAAAGTTGAATATTTTTCGATGATTGCTACTTTAGATCCTAATTGAGCGGCTCTAATGGCAGCAATATATCCACCTGGACCAGAACCAATAACGATTAAATCGTATTTCATAAGTCGTGTTTTTATTATTTATGTATATCTGATAAAATTTATGTTTCTATCAGTTTATATTTTGTTTTTCAGAATAATAAGTGCAAAATTACACATAAAAGTTGATTTGCTGAAGTATGTTTTCGATTACTTTATATGAATAAATAGCATTAATTATTTTAACTTTGAAACCATATGAAACAACTATTAATTATCGGGTATGTTTGGGTAGAGCCAAATTCTTCTGCTGCAGGAAGTAGAATGTTACAATTAATTGAATTGTTTTTAAAGAATAATTATAAAGTAACGTTTGCTTCACCAGCACAAAAGAGTGAAAAAGCAGTAGATTTAACAGAAATAGAAGTGAATGAGGCTTCAATTCAATTAAACTCGGCTTCTTTTGATGATTTTATTACAGAATTAAATCCGTCAATTGTAGTATTCGATCGTTTTATGATGGAAGAGCAATTTGGATGGAGAGTTGCTGAGAATTGTCCAGAAGCATTACGTATTTTAGATACTGAAGATTTACATTTTTTAAGAAAAACACGTCATCAGCAACTAAAAAAAGGAGAAAATTTTTCTGATGAGGTATTATTAGACTCAAGTGATGCTAAACGAGAAATAGCTTCAATTTTGCGTTGTGATATAAGTCTAATTATTTCATTTTATGAGATAAAATTATTGAAAGAAGTTTTTAAAATAGATGCGAACCTATTGTGTCATCTTCCTTTTTTACTAGATAAGGTTAATGATGAGGTAATTAATGAGTGGAAGTCTTTTAATGAAAGAAAGCATTTTGTATTTATAGGAAACTTTTTTCATGCACCAAATGTAGATGCTGTTTTGCAACTTAAAAATTATTTGTGGAAAGAAATAAGAAAGCTACTACCAAAAGCAGAAATTCATATTTACGGAGCTTATGCAACCCAGCAAATAAATCAACTACATAATAAAAAAGAAGGTTTTATTGTAAAGGGGTTTGCAGAAGATGCAATGGAGGTTGTGAGAAACGCAAAAGTAGTGTTAGCTCCTATTCGTTTTGGAGCAGGAATTAAAGGGAAACTTACGGAAGCAATGATTTGTGGAACACCAAGTGTTACAACAACTATTGGGGCAGAGGGAATGTGTGGTGATTTATCTTGGAATGGTTTTATTGAAGATAATTTTAAAGAGTTTTCAGAACGTAGTGTTGAATTATATTCTAATGAAGAATTCTGGAAGCAATCTCAATTTAATGGAATAGAAATTATCAATACTATTTATGATAAAAATAAAATAGAACAGCCTTTTATGAATCAGATAAAAAAACTCAAAGAAAACTTAGCTAAACATCGTCAGCAGAATTTTTTTGGAAGTTTATTACAACATCAAACACTACAAGCGACAAAATATATGAGTAAGTGGATTGAGGCTAAGAATAGTATTTAATTTGTATAAATTAGGGAGATAATATTTTCATGTTTAAGAAAGTTGAAAAGATACCTGTAATGAAAAATAGATATTACCTTTTATGGTAATATCTATTTTTTATATTAATTTGGTTTAACTATGATCAATGTTTGTTAGTTACATTGCCCAATTTTATCCCACGAGCTTGTTTTTCTTTCGTACAAAGAACCTTGGTATGTTACGCGTGAGCCAACTGAATAACTTCTTCCTCTTACATATGCTTGAACACCATCGCAAATATTACCTCCTGTCGAAGCAGGGTACATTTGGTTTATTCCAGTTATATCTTGAGCAGAAAGACCATCTCTTTGAACATTAAACGTAGTACCATTATTTCTTACAATAGTCGGTTGATCGTTTTTAGAAAAGAAAAATGATCCGTACATCATTATTGAACCAAGGTCTAATGTAGAGGTATATTCATCACCATCCCTCCCTTGTTGCGCGTAAGTTAAAAAATTACCTTTTTTACCTGTTTTAATATTTTGAGTGTTAATTGTTATATAGTCGTCTCTATCTCTTCTGCTTTGTTCATGCCAAAGTCCAACAGCGTGCCCTATTTCATGTATTGTATTACCTGTAGAACATCCAGGTGCTAGATTAATAGATTGACGTCCGCCAACTCTACCAACAGAAGAAGAACATCCTGTACTAGTTTTAAAATAAATATAATCAGATTGATTTGTTCTTTGTACAAATCGTAGGGCAGTATTTCTTTCCCAGTGAGCAATAGCAGTAGTTACACGATTTTTATTTGCTAAAGATGATTCTACAGAATAATAAACTGTATTGTTAGGCCATCTTCCTCCAGTTCTACCAACAGATCTGTTAGATAGTTTGGAAATAGAAGGTTCACCAATGGCACTTGGAGTTTCTTTTAATTCGTCAATAGAAAAAAGAATGTCTCCATCTAAAACATAAGTATTTTCGATTTTCTGTACTTTAACATTTTGACTTCCATAATATAAAGAATGTAAATCACCAGTTAATCCTGGGTAAGCTTCTTCAGGGTTATTTTTTTTAGAATTTGTAAGGACAGTGTCATCTATATTAGCCGTTGTTTCTTCTTGACATGAATAAAAGAACATTAGCGAAGTAATAAATGCGATTAAATAAATTTGAAGGGTTTTCATAATAGAATGATTAAATTTTTGTTATTAATTATTTTTTTTTTAAAACAGTTAAATTTATTGATTGAAAAAGAATAGTGTTTTTTTGATGAAAATTTAACTAAAAATTTACAAATAATTCATTTAATGTGTTTAGAGTATTGAACGCTTTCTTTGAATAAAGATTGTTTATTTAAAAAAAAAATAATTTTGAAATATATAGTTAAAGTGATTAACGTGTTTCTGAAAACCTTTCTAGGAAGTTGAGAATACCAATTTATATTACAAGTGTTGTTGCAGAATAATATGTGTAATTATTTATTTCGTACTGTTTTAATAGAGAATAAATATGTAGGATAATGTTCAGAAAAATGAGTCCAAGTAATTGAAGTTGTCTATGATAAAGATAAAATAGAACAGCCTTTTATGATTCAAGTAAAAAAAAACCAAGAAAACCTAGCTAAACATCGTTAGCAAAATTTTCTTGGATGTTTATTAAAGCGTCAAACGCTACAAGCTACAAAGTATATGAGCAAGTAGATTGAGGCAAAGAGTAAAAAATTAATATTTATTTAGAGAATAGAAGAAATTCATCAGCATAATCATGAAAATGAATAAATTTCAATTCTGGGTCATAGCCTATACTTAATCCATTAGGGTTTTTTAATCCTCCAGAACTAGCACTAGCACCCGAGTAAGGATACTGATCGTCAGAAGGTGTTGTAGATATGTATTTTACGCTATTTCCTTGGTATTCGTACTTTACAGTATAATTTATAGTTTTGTAATTTTCAGAAGTACTCATTGAAAAATCTTTATTAATAATAAGTTTAGTTTTTTCTGTTCTATCATGATCAGCGTGATTATGCCCATCATAGCCAGTAAAATTCCATTCTCCAATTAAAATTCTAGATTCTTTTTGTAATAAAATAGTACCAGAATAATCACCATTACCAGCAGTAATTAAAATATTACCATCGCTACCGTTTTTTAGATTTAAATCAGTGTATGTCCAGTTACTTAAATGGTTGTCATTTGTATAAATATCAACGAAGTAAACTTGGGTATATTCTAAGTTTTCAGAAATAGTAATTTTTCCTTCAGAATTAAAATTCCCTGAATATATTTTATTTACTTCATCTAGGTAATCTTGTTTATTTAAGTAAACATCAATGTTTAAATCTGTAAAGTTGTAGTTGTTTTCATATTCGCTTGGAATTTTGTCAATCTCAAGTTTTAAAAAACCTTTTAAAGGAGTTAGAGGTTCATTTGAAGAACATCCAACTAAACAAATTGTAAGAAGAATAAGTAATAGTTTTTTCATATTTAAAAAATAAAGAGTTAATAAATTAACGCCAAAAATAATAAATTAACACTACTTTTTAATAATATGCTTTTTTTGTGATTTTTAGTATAAAATATTACAAATTATACAGGCAAGAAAATTAAGTAAAAACTATTCGTTTTTTTAGAAAATAGACTTTTTAAAGTTCTGAATTATTTCATTAAAAAAAAGCCCCAATCATTAGCTTAATAATTGGGGCTTTTTTTTAGTTAAATTAGAACTCCTTTTTTTATTTTTCTTTTAAAAAACCACCACCCTGTGATTAATAAAAAGAATGAAAAAGTTAGTAGTATGATTAATTTTTTAACAATAGAAAAAGGTTTTGGTTGTTGGTACTTAAACGTAGGTAACTTGTTGTATAAACTAGTACTAAATAACTCGTTTTTATATAAAAGAGGTGTGAAAAAATTTCGCCATTCTTTAGAAAAACTACTTACTTGCTCTTTATAGTTTTGATAATGTTGCGTAGAAGTACCAGCTATAGCGTTAAATGTTTGTTGCAAAACAATAGCAGGTGAAATGTATTGCCATTTTTGAATCCATTTTTGCTGGTTTTTTAATTGTAGTTCATATGTATCTATTAGAGGTTTAAGTTCATCTTCTACCAAATCTTGCGACGCCATGTATTTATGCCAAAAAGAATAATTTGTAGCTGTGTTTGTTGCATACTCTGGATGGTCTCTTAAATAATTATCTAAAATTTTATCTTGCTTTTTAGATACTTCATCTTTCAATTCTCTCACTTCACTAATTAATTTTGTTCTAGAAGGAATTGGGTAAAAGGTATTTCCTAATTGCCCTATTAAGGCAGGGATTATTAAAATGATAAATACCCAAATAGCTAATAAACTTACGGCATTTTTTGCAGAATTATTTAAGAGTATGTTTACTAAAAAAACAATAGAAAACCAAAAAAGTAGATAGGCTATAACTAGTAAAATAGTATTTATATATATAGAAAAGTTTGTGCTAAAATCGAAATTATTAATTACAAATGATATCGTTAAAACAGTTAAAGTAATTATAGTTAACCAAAAAAAACGGAAACTAATTTTTTGAAAAAACCATATGAATACAGATACAGGTTGTGAAGCTAATAACTTTAATGAGCCGTACTCTTTTTCTGCAGAAAATATATTATAACTAAAAGCAATAACGATAAGTGGTAGTATATATATAATTACAAAAGCAAGATCAAAACTTCCAAAAAGTAATTGAACTGGATTAGATAATTCGGTGTAGCTTAATAAAAAACTATCTCCATAAGCTTTAGGCTGTATGTAGTTTGTGTACAAATCGCTTTGACCTGTAGAAAGAAACGACAGTGCTTGCGGTGGCATTGAAGCTACCCTTGGGTGTGATTGCCCAATTGTCATAGGTCGTGTAGGTGCTCTCCATGGGTTACCGTCATTTTTTTTAAAGCCTTTTTCTATAGAATCTAATGCCTGTAGCATTTTTGTATCCTTCTTTTTAACAATACTATTTATTTTTTCAATATTAGAAATTCGTTTATTGGTCTTTTGCTTTCCATTATAACCAGCATATAAAAATGTAACTAAAATGGTGAAAAATAATATTAAGAGCCATTTACTACGTAACAGAATTTTTAGTTCGTGTTTAAAATTATGTGTAAACATGTTTAATAAGTTTTGTTAGTGAATATTAATATAGCAGCTGTAATTGCAAACCAAAGTGATAGTATTAAGAGTAAAGGTAAATTCTCCTTAAAAGTTTCTGAAAAGGAAGGTGCTTCGTATTTAAATTTTGGTAGTTTGGCCCAAGTATCAGCAGGAGCGATATAGCGTTCTCTATATTTAGAGTTTTTTTCGGTAGTTCCATTTAAAAATCGTTGTGTTTCAATTCTATACTTTTCTGCAGCTTCTGAAAAATTCCAATGGTATTGATAATCGGTTTTTGCTATTGACATTGATAAAAATCGTGTAGGCAAGAAAGGAGAAATTATGGCTAATGTTTTATAAACATTATTTTGTTTTATAGCTATTTTTTTTAATAAACCATAATGTTTAGCGTATATTTCTGCTTGTTGTTCTTCTCCTTTTTGCATTCTATAGGCACTAAAATTAAAGGGAAGCTTGTGTACGCTATCTACATTATATTTTTTAAGAATTTCTTTTTCTAATTTTTTTGCTTGTTTACTCGATGGGCTATGTCCATCTAATCCTTTTTTGTATTCTTGATGTACTTTTTCAGAAAATTCTTGAAGGGTTGGGTATGGGTATTTAGTATCGGCTATATTACTAGCTAGTTTAGGGGCAATAAAACAGGCTAAAATCCAAAAGAATAAGCTAGTAACTAAAGCTACTCCTGATTTTTTAACTAAAGAAGATATTAGTAAAACTATATTAGTAAAAACTAAATAGTAAACAAGGTAAATAAGGTAAAGCATGCCAAATGCTTTCCAATTAAGAACTCCATAATCTTTAATATTAGAAAATATAATACCTCCAAAAATAAATAATAATGTTGTAATAACTATTGCGGGGATTAATGTAGCAACCCATTTACCTAATAGTAATTTCCATCCAGTTATTCCTTGACTTTTTAAAATGTAGAACGTATTTCCTTCTATTTCTTTAGTAAAAGTATTATACCCTATTAAAATAATAATTAGAGGGAGTATATATAGTAAAATAAAGTTGGGGGTTAGTTCTCCAAAACGAGATAAGGTAGTTTGATCTGTGGCATCACTAAACAATGCTTCGTTTCTGCTATGGGCTTCTAAAAATATTGAAACTCCAGTATATTTATCTACACCTTGGTCTATTAGGGATAATGGCGATTTGGGTTTAAACACATAATTTCCATAATGAGCGGCAGAATGTGGATTTTTTTTTCCTTGAGATTCCCAAACGGTTCGTTCACTATTTTTTGCTTTGTTATATTGATTGATGGTAGTTTTATATTGATTAGTAGTAACCAAAATAGCAGTAACCAATAAAGCTAAAACAATACCTATTGATATTTTAAAACGTCCGTCTCTAGATATTTCTCTAAATTCTTTTTTTATTATATATAAAATCATTTTACTTCTTCATTTAAATTCATGGTTTCTAGATATAAATTTTCTAACTCATGAAGCGATACAGCGCTGTTAGAAAAAGAATGTTTTAAGGCTCCTTGTTTCATGATGCCAATATGTGTACCTATATCTTTTGCTCTAAAAATATCGTGTGTTGCCATTAGTATAGCTACTCCGTCTGCTCTCATTTTTTTTAGGAGTTTTCCAAATTCATTACTTGATTTTGGATCTAAACCAGATGTAGGTTCGTCTAATAATAATACTTTAGCATCTTTTGCAATAGCCAAGGCAATACCTACTTTTTGTCTCATTCCTTTAGAGAAATATTGGATTCGCTTATGAAAAGCTTCTTGCTGTAAACCTGCTTCTTCTAAAAAGAATTCTAATTCTATTTTAGAAAATTTGTTACCTCCAATTCCTAAAAAATAATCTAAATTTTCTAATGCTGTTAGTGTAGGGTAGAGCATTAGATTTTCTGGTATATAGGTTAAAAAAGATTTTGTTTTTTTTGCATTATTAGCAACATTTAATCCATTAATAGAAGCTTCTCCAGAAGAAGGTGTAATAAAATTTAATAATAAATTTATAGTTGTTGATTTTCCGGCTCCATTTGCTCCGAGTAAGCAAAAAATTTCACCTTCTTTTATTTCTATATTTAAATTATGTAATGCCGTAAAATCGCCATATTTTTTGGTTAGATTGTTCGTTTTTATCATTGGGTCATGTTTTGAGTTTCAATTATTAAATTTTAAGATCAACAGAAGTTCTGCTTTGCCATCCAGTAATATCTATTACTGAAATTTGACAATGGTAATCACCATAATCTTCATGTGTTATTCTTGCTTCTATTGGTAAGATTAAGTTCTCTAGAAAAAGAGTTTACATTAGGTAATAAGTTGTTTTTTAAACTAATTACTCTAGCTATAGCATCAGATCCATACATTAAAGATGTTGCTCTTTTGGTAATTTCAATGTTATCTATATTGTATTGGTCTATTTCTAAACCATGATCAGCTCCCCATTGTTGAGCCTCATGTTTTATTCCGTTTTCAACTACAACAATTCTATTAAAACCTAATCCTCTTATTGTTGGTTTAGATTGCCCAGAACCAATTGTTATAGCACTAGCTCCAGGTATGTTTTTTAGCGTTTGCATTAAGCTGTTATCTCTGTTTTTTGCTAAAAATAATTTACTTACCTTTTGTTTGTTTTTAGAGAGTTTTACAGAAGTTTGTTTATGCTTTTGTGCAATAATCACTTCATTTAAGACCGAGTTCTCTTGTTTCAGAACGATTGATATAACAGGTGTGTTTGAAGCGAAATTAAATAGCTTCTTATAAGAGATGTATCCTACATGAGTAATGCTTAGCTGTTTATTTTTAGTCGATATTTTGTAAAAAGTAGTAGTACCTTTTAAGTTTGTATATGCATATTTTAAGCCAATATTTACGTGGGCATTGGGTAGCTCTTTCTGTGTTGTTTCATCAATTACCTTTATGGTAACACTATGTGTGTGTTGACTAAAAAGTAGTGTATGAAACAATACACAAAATAAAGCACTTAGGCTTAGTCTTGTCATTGTTGTAATAAATAAATGGATGGTTCAGGTTTGTAATGAAATAACTTAGTATTTAATTACAGGTTTATTGAATGAGGTAAGTTTTAAAATATATCTATTAAATGCTCTTATAAAATTAATTATAAGACATATGTGTTCTATATGGTTTGTATAGAAATAAAGAAAAAAATACTTAAGAAATTACTGGAGGTGCTCTTAGTCTTTTAATTGAAGAATAACAAAAAGATAAAGAAATCGATTTGTAATTATCAATAATCGTTTTGTTAGTGGTAAGAACGAGTACTTGTATAAAAGTTTTAGGCGATAAGTTAAATGAAGCAAAAGAAAAGTAACAAACATCACAATGTTCATTTTCATACTCGTGTAAATGAGTTAATTTTTCTTTACAATTTTGATGGCCTTCATCTTTATGCTCATGACTAGCTTTAACAATAATAGGAAGCATAAGTAAAAACACCAAAAAGAGTGATGTTATTTTACTTAGTATATTATTGTTTTTTGAAATCATTTATCTTTTATGTAAACGAAAAGCAAAAGTAATTTATAATTGCTTTTTTAAGTTGTGAATGTTTGTTAAATTTTTCCAAAAAAAAATATAGAACCTTAGTACGTTAAAAAATAAAGTTTTATTTTTTATGCTTGCTAGATTAGTTATAAAAGAAAAGCCTTTCGAATTTCGAAAGGCTTTTGTAATTATTATAATAATCCAGCACGTTTTAATAACGCATCTGGTTTAGGTTCTTTTCCTCTAAAACGTTTGTATAATTCCATTGGCTTTTCTGTACCACCTTTAGATAAAACGTTGTCTTTAAATTTATCGGCAACTTCTTTGTTAAAGATTCCTTCTTCTAAGAAATACTCAAAAGCATCGGCATCTAAAACTTCAGCCCATTTATATGAATAGTATCCTGCAGAATATCCTCCTTGAAAAATATGAGAGAAAGCTGTGCTCATACAGTTTTCGGCAACATCAGGATATAATTGAGTATCAGCAAAAGCTTTTGATTCAAATTCTTTAACTGAAGTGATTTTTTCAGGTGATTCACCACCATGCCATTGCATATCTAGTAAACCAAAACTTAACTGACGTAAAGTTTGCATTCCTTCATGAAAACTAGCAGATTCTTTTATTTTTTTTACATATTCCATCGGAATGGTTTCACCTGTTTCGTAATGTTTAGCAAACAACTCTAATGCTTCTTTTTCGTAACACCAGTTTTCTAAAACCTGACTTGGTAATTCAACAAAATCCCAAGAAACTGAAGTTCCTGATAAACTATTGTAAGTTGTGTTAGCTAGCATTCCGTGAAGTGCATGTCCAAACTCATGAAATAACGTAGTAACCTCGTTAAATGTTAATAAAGATGGTTTAGTTTCTGTCGGTTTTGTGAAGTTACAAACGATTGAAACTTGTGGTCGCTCATTAATTTCGTTTTTAATTTGTTGTGATTTGTAAGAGGTCATCCAGGCACCGTTTCTTTTTCCTGGTCTTGGATGAAAATCTGCATAAAAATGAGAAATGAAATTTCCTTTCACATCAGTAACTGAGTATGTTTTTACATCTTCATGGTATTTATCTATAGAAGTAATTTCTTCAAACTGTAGGTCAAACAATCTACTTGCTATTTCAAAAACACCGTCAATTACGTTTTCTAATTTAAAATAAGGCTTTAGTAGTTCTTGGTCTAAAGAAAAAAGTTCTTTCTTTAGTTTTTCTGAATAGTAAGCGCCATCCCATTTTTGAAGTTGATCTATTCCATCTAACTTCTTAGCGTAAGTTTCTAAATTAGTAAACTCACGTTGTGCAGCTGGTTTGGCTTTTGCTAATAAATCATTAGAAAACGATAAAACTTTATCGGGTGTTTCAGCCATTCGTTCTTCTAAAACAAAATGAGCATGCGTTTTATACCCTAATAAATTAGCTCTTTTATAACGAAGCTTTACAATATCTAAAACAATTTGTTCATTATTGTATTTGTTATCTTGAAAGGCTTTTTTACCAGCCGATATAGCGAAGCTCTTACGTAATTCTCTATTATCAGCATAGGTCATAAAAGGAATATAACTTGGGTAATCTAAAGTAAATACCCAGCCTTCTTTTTCTTTTGATTTTGCTACTTCTTTTGCCGCTTCTTTTACGCTTTCTGGTAATCCTGATAAATCATTTTCGTTAGTTAAGTGCATTTCAAAAGCATTGGTTTCTGCCAATACATTTTCACCAAATTGTAAAGAAAGTTTAGATAAGGCTGCATCTATTTTACGTAATTCAATTTTATCAGTATCATTTAAATTAGCACCATTTCTAGCAAAACTTTTATATTGCTTTTCTAACAACATCGTTTGCTCTGGTGATAAATTTAAGCTGTTTTTAGTATTGTAAACTGTTTTTACTCTTTTAAACAATGCTTCATTTAAAATCATATCATTACTAAATTCACTTAGCCAAGGAGAAACTTCTTTTGCTATTTCTTGAATTTCATCATTAGTTTCTGCTGAGTTTAAATTGAAGAAAATTGATGTAATTTTATTTAATTTTTCACCTGTAAAGTCTAAAGCAACAGTGGTATTTTTAAAAGTTGAATCTTCAGAATTGTTTACAATTGCATCAATTTCTGATTTTGCTATTTTTATTCCTTCTTCAATCGCTGGTTTAAAATCAGCATTTGTAATTTTAGAAAAAGGAGGCGTATTAAAATCTTGTAGTAATGGATTCATTAAATAGGTGCGTTTTAAAATGAATAAAAAAGTAAAAATAATGAAAAATTTAGCAATATAAAGCTGAATTTATTTCAGTTTTACATAAAAACAGATAGCGAAGTGGTTAATCGGATTAAAAAAACCTCGTCAATATTAAAATTGATGAGGTTTGATGATTTTTTAGTGTTCGGTTTTATTTACGAACTCTTTCTGAAGCTTTTTCAACCTTTAGTTTTAAACCTTCCTTGTATGCAATGATTTTATCTAATACAGATTTATTAGAAGCTCCAATAATTTGAGCAGCTAAAATACCTGCATTTTTTGCGCCATCTAAAGCAACTGTAGCTACTGGAACACCTCCTGGCATTTGTAATATTGATAAAACAGAATCCCACCCATCAATAGAATTTCTACTTTTTACTGGTACTCCAATTATAGGTAATGGACTCATACTTGCTACCATTCCTGGTAAGTGAGCAGCTCCACCAGCACCCGCGATAATTACTTTTAAACCACGAGTATGTGCGTTTTTAGAATACTCAACTAATTTTTCAGGTGTTCTGTGTGCAGAAACAATATCTACTTCAATTTGAATATCAAAACTTTCTAAAATATCAATTGCTTCTTGCATGATTGGAAGATCTGAATCGCTTCCCATTATAATTCCTACCATAATTATGTGTTGTTGTGTATGTTTTTTATTTATTTAAATAATTTTTAATACCAAATTCAGGGCTTGAAAAAATTTCTATACCTAAATTTAAAAGATGCTTTTTTACTCCTTCCATTGACGCTTGCGCTAAAAATACAACATCCGCTTTTGTTGCTACTTTTTTTATTTTAGAAGCAATCGTCTTTTCGTATTTTTCAAAATTATTATTCTCAAAATGAATCCAAGATTCAGAACAATCGCAAATTAGTATTTCTATTTCTTTGTTTTTATCATTAGCAATACGTTGTATTAAATTGCTGCTTACTCTCTCGGTAGAACTAGCAGTATAAACGAGTGCTATTTTTTTATATTTTGAAACTAAGTAATTTGTAATAGGGAAATCTATTCTCTTAATATCATTACTGTTATCACATTCTTCACCGTAAGTAGAACATGTGCAAATAATAAGATTTGGATTTATTTTTTTTATATTTTGTAATTCTTTTTTAAAACCTTCAGAATCTAATTGACTATTTTTTAAAGCATAATTAAGTAATTTTTCATTTACATAATGCTTTGTTTGAATGTTTTTATCAAACTTTTTCACTAAATTTTCAAATCTTTCAATATGAACATTCGAAGTATGTAAAAATGCAATTGTGATCAATTTCTTAAGGATTTTACTTAGAAATAACTTTTAATGTTTCTTTAACTTGTTGTGCTATTTTTCGAGCCTCGTTTATATCTTGATTAACGATTGTTACATGTCCCATTTTACGAAAAGGTTTGGTTGTCTTTTTTCCGTAAATATGTGGTGTAACTCCATTAATTTTTAAAACTTCGTTCATGTTCTGGTAAACAACATCTCCTGTGTAACCTTCTTCTCCAACTAAATTTACCATAATACCTGCAACCTTACTTTCGGTATTTCCTAAAGGAAGATCTAAGATGCTTCGTAAATGTTGTTCGAATTGGCTAGTATAACTAGCTTCAATAGAGTAATGGCCAGAATTATGTGTTCTAGGAGCTACTTCGTTAACTAAAATTTCATCAGTTGAAGTTTGAAACATTTCTACAGCTAATAATCCGACGAAGTCTAAAGTGTCAGCTACTTTTAAAGCCACTTCTTGTGCTTTTTTAGCTACCGAATCATTAATTCTTGCAGGACAAATTACATATTCAACTTGGTTTGCTTCTGGATGAAACTCCATTTCAACAACAGGGTATGTTTTAATTTCTCCGCTAGGATTTCTAGCAACAATTACTGCAAGTTCATTTTTAAAAGGAATTAGCTTTTCAGTAATACACTCTACAGCTGGTAAACTATTTAAATCGTTTATGTTTCTAACAATTTTTACACCTGTACCATCATAACCAAATCGTGCCGCTTTCCAAACAAAAGGGAACTCGATACTATTATTCTCGTATGAATGTTTTAATTCTTCTAGGAAAGCATAATGAGAAAAATCAGCAGTAGGAATATTGTTGCTGCTATAAAATTTTTTCTGAAGTGCTTTGTTTTGAATTACTCTTAAGTTAGAAGGTTTTGGGTAAATAGTTAAACCCTCAGCTTCTAGCTTGTCCAGCGCATCAATATTTACATTTTCTATTTCGATAGTTAATACATCTACTTTTTTTCCGAAGTTGTAAACAGTATCAAAATCAAATAAATCTCCTTGATGAAATTCATTACAAATTTGTGCGCAAGGAGCTTCAGCGTTACTGTCTAGAATAACAGTATAAATATCAAATTTTTGTGTTTCAGTAAGTAGCATTCTACCTAATTGCCCGCCACCAAGAACGCCCAATTTAAAGTCAGAAGAAAAATAATTTTTCAAGATAAATATTTTAATGTGTTGTTGTTACCGCAAAAATAAGAATCTAAAGTATAGTATAAATACAATTAACGAGATATTCTTAATTGTGAATTACTAATTTTAGTAACAAAGTACATTAGGGCAGCACAACCTTTATTGTCAATTGGTGCACCATTGGCTAAATAATTATACTTTTTATTATCACATGGTTCACTATCGCAAGGTGTTGTAATATAAATACCGTCAAAAATCATTAAACCGCTACAATTAGCTTCAGGACATTGTCTGTCAAAAGCTTTGTAGCTATTATTACCTGTTCTAAAAAGATAAACATTTCTTCCTTGAATTGTGTTTTTAGAACTTCCGTTAGGAACTAATAACCCTTGAAATTCAGGTAGTGTTAAATCTACAATAGCATTCATTTCTATTCCTCTAAAACAGTCGTTAACAGTTGTGTTGTCACTACAGCTTAAAGCTGTAACTAAACTTAATAAATAAAGTATTTTTCTCATTGTTTTAAAATAGAGTTATATCTCTAACGCTACGAATTTACAAATATTTTGTATATTTGTAAAGCAATCTCATTCCTATCGGTATGAGATTTTTAAAGTTAAAAAATTATGAGTGAAGTATCATATTATAGTGTAGAAGGATTAAAAAAATTAAAAGATGAATTATCACATTTAGAGCATACTGAAAGACCAAGGGTATCTCAAGAGATAGGTGATGCTATAGATAAAGGAGATTTAAGTGAAAATGCAGAGTATCATGCAGCAAAAGAAGAGCAGTCTTTATTAGAAACTAAAATAGCTAAACTTAAAAATGTAGTTGCGAGTGCACGTATTATTGATGAGAGTCAGTTAGATACCTCTAAAATATTAATCCACTCTATTGTGAAATTAAAAAATACAACTAATGGGATGGAGTTTACATATACTTTAGTTGCAGATTCTGAGACTGATATTAAAAATGGAAAACTGTCAGTAAATTCTCCAATAGGAAAAGGTTTATTAGGAAAGAGTTTAGGTGATATTACAGAAATTAAAGTGCCAAACGGAGTTATGAAGTTTGAAGTTATGAATATTTCTCGCTAATATTTTTGAAAATATTTTTAGATAAAAGCGTTGCATTTGCAACGCTTTTTTTATTTTTACTAAACGATAAAACAAGAAACATGGCAAGTATTTTTACTAAAATAATTTCAGGAGAAATTCCTTCATATAAAATAGCAGAAAACGATAATTTTATTGCTTTTTTAGATATTAATCCGAATGCAAAAGGGCATACGTTGGTTGTTCCTAAAAGAGAAGAAAACAAAATCTTTGATTTATCGAAAGAAGAATATAGTAAGTTGATGTCTTTTTCTTACCGAGTAGCAAAAGCTATCGAAAAAACAATTCCATGCAAGCGTGTTGGTATGAGTGTAATAGGATTAGAAGTGCCGCATGTACATGTGCATTTAATTCCTTTAAATACAATGGCAGATATTCAGTTTATAGAAAAAGTAAAATTATCTAATGAAGAATTTATTGAAGTAACTAAAGCAATTTCTAGTAATTTTGAATAATGTATTAAGCCCTTTTTGATGTGAAGTTTAATAAATAGGTAAGGTAAATTTATTTAAAAACAAGAAATGAATACTAAAATTATACTATTATGTTTTACAGCAATCTATTTATTAGGGTGTAAAACAAAATCAACGAAAATAGAAGTAGTAACATTAGTTAAGACATCTAATAGTTGGAATGGAGATACACTTCCGAAATACCTTGAAGGTAAACCAGAAATTACTATTTTAAAGATAACAATTCCAGCTAAAACAAAATTAGAATTACATAAACATTCTGAGATTAATGCAGGTGTTTTATTAAAAGGGAAGCTAAAGGTTATTAGTGAAAGTAAGGATACATTATATTTAAATGCTGGTGATCCAATTGTTGAGTTAGTAGATAAATGGCATTATGGAGAAAATAATGAAAATGAGTCTGCTGAAATAATTGTTTTTTATGCAGGTATTAAAGGTACTCCTATTACTACAATTAAATAAAGGTATAAATGATTAAAAAATAAGTTATTTATATTTTATTCAATTGAATTTCAAAAGAAGTTCCTTTTCCTAAATCTGATTTTTGTACGAATATTTTTCCACTGTGATAATCTTCAATAATACGTTTAGAAAGTGATAAACCTAATCCCCAACCACGTTTTTTTGTAGTAAACCCAGGTTTGAATATTTGTTTAAATTGCGATTTGTTAATTCCTTTACCAGAATCGGTAACAGTAATTTTTACAAGTTTATTTGTTTCTTTAATAGTCAAACTAATGCTACCTTTTCCTTGCATAGCATCAATAGCATTTTTAATTAAATTTTCTATAACCCAACCATACAGTTCAATATTTAGCAGTGTTGAAAGTTCTATTTTATCCGAAGAGAAAGAGAATTTAATTTGTTTAGAACTTCTTGATTTTAAATAATTAAAAGCTAATTCTGTTTCAGAAACGATATTGTATTTTTTTAGTTTGGGTAAAGAGCCAATTTTAGAAAAGCGATTGGCAATAGTACTTAATCGATCAACATCTTTTTCAATTTCAATAATATATTCTTCATTAACATTTTCAGATCTTAAAATTTCGATCCAACCTAATAAAGAAGATAAAGGAGTACCAATTTGATGTGCTGTTTCTTTAGCCATACCTGTCCAAAGCTTATTGTGTTCAGCTACTTTACTAGATTTATAAACCATATATACAATGGTTAAAAAGAGCCCTAAAATTAACAGTAATGCTAAAGGGTAATATTTTAGCTTGTATAGTAAATCAGAGTTTCTGTAATATAAGTATTGAGTAATTCCAAAGTATTCAATAATAATAGGATCGTTCTGTCCTTTCATTACTGTTAACTGCTCTTGTAAATATATTGTTTTTTTAGATTTTATAGAATCTAAATTTCTATGTATATCTATAGTTCCATCTTTATTAACAAGAATTGTAGGTACATTTTCAATCGTTTGGTAAACCTTATTAATTAAATTGGTGTTTTCATTTAAATCAGGGTTTGAAGCTAATTCTTTAAAAGCAGCTGCGAAAATTTTTATTTTGCCTCTTTCTTCTTCTTTAAATTTTTGAAAAAATACGTAGGTGTTCCATAAAATAAATGAAACAATTATTAAAGAAGTAAAAACAATAATTCGTTTTATCCAGTAAGTATTATTGAAAAATGTCATTAGCCAAATATAAACTATTATGTAGAATAACTTAATTTGTAAAAGCGTAGTATATTTACACTAAAAAAAAACAATATGTTAACACTCGATCCAAAAGAGTTACCAGTAGGTAAATTACATGCTTATTTGTTAGGAGCTATTGCGCCTAGACCAATTGCTTTTGCAAGTACAATTGATAAAGATGGAAACCCGAATTTATCACCTTTTAGTTTTTTTAATGTTTTTGGAGCAAACCCACCAATGTTAATTTTTTCTCCAGCACGAAGTGTAAGAGGTAATAAAACAAAACATACTTTAGATAATGCTGAAGATACTAAAGAGGTTGTGATTAATGTTGTTAACTATGATATTGTACAGCAAATGTCGTTAAGTAGTACAATGTACCCTAAAGGAGTAAATGAGTTTGAAAAGGCAGGATTTACAATGTTACCATCTGAAGAGGTAAAACCTTTTAGAGTAGCAGAATCGCCAGTGCAGTTTGAATGTAAAGTAACAGATATTATTTATACAGGAACCGAAGGTGGAGCTGGTAATTTAATAGTTTGTGAAGTAGTTAAATTACATGTTAATGAAGCTGTTTTAGCAGAAGACGGAAGTATAGATCAACACAAAATAGATTTAGTCGCTAGGGCAGGAGGTAGTTATTATACGCGTGCTAGAGATGGTTTTTTTGAGATACCTAAACCAATTTCTACACTAGGTATTGGAGTAGATCAAATTCCAACAGAAATTAGAGATAGTGCTGTTTTAACAGGTAATAATTTAGGTATGCTAGGTAATGTAGAGCAATTGCCAAGTGAAGAAAGTGTTAATAACTTTGCCGTAGAACACCCAAAATATGTTTCGCTTTCAACTGAAAAAAAACATACATTTGCACAAGATTATTTAAAGAGTAATGATGTAGAGAGTGCTTGGAAAGTACTTTTAATTAAATAGATAAGAAAATGGAAGTTATAGGGAAGATTAAATTAATTAACGAAGCACAAACATTTGGAGCTAGCGGATTTAGAAAACGTGAATTAGTTGTAACTACTGATGAGCAATATCCACAAATGATCATGATTGAGTTTGTACAGGATAAATGTGATATTTTAAATACTTATGCTGTTGGTCAAGATGTAAAAGTTTCTATTAATTTAAGAGGTAGAGAATGGATTAACCCAGAAGGAGTTGCAAAATACTTTAACTCTGTTCAAGGATGGAGAATTGAAAGCTTAGCACAAGCTGCTGCTCAAAATACACCACCTGTAGATCAGTTTCAACCAGCTCCAGATTTATCAGCTAACGAACCAGACGATTTACCTTTTTAATAAAAAAGGATATAAAAATAAAAAAGAGAGCTTTTAGCTCTCTTTTTTATTTTGCAGAAATCTGTATTTATTCTTACGGAAATTACGTTTTTTAATGTAACGCTTACGCATATATTTGTAAAATTATCATTCAGGTTTATCATGTTGAATGAAGGTTTTATGTAGAAAATAAAACCTTCTGATTTTAAATCAGAAGGTTTTTGTTATTAAGTAGTTTTTGGTTTTTCTTTTTTAGGCATTGGCCCCCTCAAATGAATGACCAAACCATTTAAGAAATTTCTAAGAATTTGATCTCCACACTCCATGTATTTAGGATGTTCTTCATTTCTGAAAAGCGCACCTAATTCTCCTTTAGAAACTTTAAAGTCTACTAAAGCACAAATTTCAACAATATCTGTATCACGTAACTTGTGTGCTACTCTTAATTTTTTAAAAATATCGTTATTTGATAAGCCTCCCATAAATTTGTGTTTAATATTATTAATTTAATTAACGATGCTGAAAATAGCCAAAGCATAGATGGCAAAACGTAAAAAACGGAATAGCCCAAAAATAACTACATTTTTAAACGGATACTTAATCATACCTGCTGTTAAACAACTGATTGCAAAAGGTAAGGGCAGTAATGCACCAACCAAAATTAAAATACCTCCCCACTTACTCGTGTTTTTGAGGTTTTTAGCCATTTTAACTTCTAAATAGTTTTTTATTGACTTAATTTTTAAAGAAGCCCTTCCTATAAAATAAGCTGTTAAGCCACCTAAATAAGATAAGGTTGCTAAAATTGATAAATTTAAAACTGGATTTGCCGTTTTTTTTGCCCAAGCAATAAAAATCTCTGGAGGTATTAAGCCTAATATAGTTTCAGAAACAAAAAAAGTAATTAATATACCAAGTATAGAAAAAGTTTCGGTAACTACTTGTAAAGCATCGTTGAGGTTGTACACGTATCTGTTGAATAAAAATACAACTGTAACCGCTATTAATATTGGTAAAAAAGCTTTTTTTAAACTTTCCCAAATAAACATATAAAAACCAGTACGTTGATAGTAATTGTGTAAACGTTTTACGTGCGGGTTTTTCTTTTTTTTGTTTCTTTTTTTCTCCACTTTTATTTACTTGATTCTCCAAACATCTTTTAGAGAAGACAAAAATACAAGGTAATTAGAGATAAATCAAAGAAATATCGTTAATTATAAGTTAGCAATTGCCGCTTCAGCACAACGTTCACCATCCATTGCTGCTGATATAATTCCTCCAGCATAACCACCACCTTCACCACAAGGAAACAAACCTTCAATTTCAGGATGTTCTAAATTTTCTTTTCTAGGAATGTTTACGGGCGATGAAGTACGAGATTCTACACCAATAATATTCGCTTCAGCAGTATAATATCCGTGCATTTTTTTTCCGAACGCATCAAAACCTTTACGTAACCTACCTCCAATTATTTTTGGAAGTAATGAATGTAACGGAGAAGATTTTAATCCTGGTTGATATGAAGTTTCATTTAAAGATGAAGATAAATTACCTTCAACAAAATCGGTTAAACGTTGTGCAGGTGCAACCTGACTTTTTCCACCAGCATTAAAAGCTATTTTTTCTAAATCTTTTTGAAACTCTAATCCTTTTAAAGCTCCGAAATGTTCGTATTTCTTAAAATCTTTATCAATATTTAATTCTACTACAATTCCTGAATTCGCAAACTTGTTATTTCTACGAGAAGGAGACATTCCGTTTACAACAACTTCACCATTTGCGGTTGCAGCAGGTACAATAAATCCACCAGGACACATGCAAAATGAATATACACCTCTGTTGTTTACTTGTTGTACTAAACTATAAGCAGCTGCAGGCAGTAACTCATCTCTTTGTCCAGAACAACTGTATTGAATCTGATCAATAATTTCTTGAGGGTGCTCTACACGAACTCCCATTGCAAATGACTTCGCTTTTAATAAAATGTCTTTTTTATTCAGTAGCTCATAAATATCTCTAGCGGAATGCCCTGTTGCTAAAATAACAGCATTTACTGTCATTTCATTTCCGTTTAGTAATTGTATGGCTTGTATTTTATTGTTTTTAACTACGAAATCTGTAACACGTGTGTTAAAATGAACTTCACCACCATATTTTATAATATTCTCACGAATGTTTTGAATAATTTTAGGCAGTTTGTTTGTTCCAATGTGAGGATGTGCATCAATTAAAATATCATCAGCAGCACCATGATGTACTAAGTTTTCAAAGATTCGACGAACATCACCACGTTTTAAACTACGCGTATATAGTTTTCCGTCAGAATACGTTCCTGCACCACCTTCGCCAAAGCAATAATTAGAATCTTCGTTTACAAAGTGTTCTTGATTAATAGCACGTAAATCTCTACGACGATCTTGTACATTTTTACCACGTTCTAAAACAATAGGTTTGTAACCTAGTTCTATACAGCGCAGCGCAGCATACATACCTGCGGGACCAAAACCAATAATGTGAACCTCTTTTGCTTTCGAAACATCTTTATATTCGAAAACATAATCTGGTGTATCAGGCAAAGGTTCGTTAATATATACAGCTATTTTATAGTTAAAAATAACATCTTTTTTACGAGCATCAATAGATTTACGCAACACCTTTACAGCTGTTATCGTAGAAAGAGCGATGTCTAATTTTCTAGAAGCTTTCTTTTTTAGAATATCTTCTTTCTTTTCTTCTATTAAATTAACACGTAGTTGAAGTTCTTTTACCATGTTGCAAAATTATGGAAATTTGAATTGATACGTTTTCATTTTGTTAAGAATTATAAAAATGAAATGAACGTTGTCGTTTTATCAGTTATAGTGATAAGAACTATGCTATATTTGTAGGCTTTATTATTGTATTTATATGATTTGGTTACCTGAAGAAATAGTATTTCCACCCCACGAATTTGCAAACGAAGATGGTGTTTTAGCTTTTGGCGGAGATTTATCTGCTGAACGTTTGATTTATGCTTATAAAAATGGAATTTTCCCTTGGTTTAACGAAGGGGAACCTATTGTTTGGTATTCGCCACCAGAACGTATGGTGTTATTTCCTGATGAGTTAAGAGTATCAAAATCGATGCGTCAGGTATTGCGAAAAAATAATTTTACGATAACAGAAAACAAGGCTTTTAAAGAGGTGATTTTTAATTGCCGCCATATTGATAGAAATGATCAATTAGGTACTTGGATTACTGACGATATGGAGCATGCTTATATTAATTTACACGAAAAAGGAATTACAAAATCTATTGAAGTTTGGATGAATGATACATTAGTTGCTGGTTTATACGGTGTTGATTTAAACAACGGTGTTTTTTGTGGCGAAAGTATGTTTAGCAAAGCAAGTAATATGAGTAAAGTTGCTTTTATATATTTAGTGAAAAATTGCGGTTATAAATTGATAGATTGCCAAGTACACAATGAACATCTAGAAAGTTTGGGCGCTGGTGAGATTGATAGAAGTGAGTTTTTGAAATGGTTGTAGATGTTTAGTTATTGTATTTGAGTAAGATTTAATTGTGTATTTCAGTAATTAAATTAGCAAATACAAACCGAATAGAAAATTCGCTAGGCTAGAACACTAATAAAAAATTATATATAGTGTTGTAAAAAGGTTTTACTCAATATATTCTGTTCTCGGTGTTGGTGGATATATTTCCATTCTCCTATTAATATATATGTTCAGGTTTAAAGAGTCAGAAGTTACTTCTTGAGTTTCATTAAATACTTTGGTTACTTTCAAAATTAAATTTTCCAATTCATTTATTTCACTTGTTAATGAAATTACAAGTTTTTCAGATGAGTCAGAATATCTATCATTTTCTCCAGAATTGAGTAAATCTTTTTTCATTACAGTTTTTAACTCGAGAATAGGATAGTCTTTTTCTTTTTTTATACTATCTTTTGATATACTTAAAATGTTTTTAAATTTCAAAAGTACAGGGAAACATTGGCCAAAAGTTGTTGAAATTAAATAATTATATTTTTACTTTCAATTTTTAAATAAGCCTTTTTCCCATGATAATTTAAAATTTCAAGATTATCAACTAATTGATTAAAATTTTCAAATGTTTTTATGTCTATAAATTGATGATTTTTATTTTTAGAAAATTTAGGTTTATTAGGATAATAAAATTCTTGTGAAATTAATTTTTCATTGTTTTTACAAGAAATTAGAATTAACGATGTAAAAATTATTTTTATAAAGTATCTCAATTTATAATGTTTTACAATGATTAAGATATCCGTTGTCTTAATGATGGATATGGCACGATAACGAAGTTAGCAGTTTTTGAGCTAAGAATCAAACTAAAAGCTGAACCTCGTAATTAAATTATGAGGTTGGTTATAAGTAAGAGTATTTATAATACGATTTTTCTAGAATAGAAAACTCATTACTAGAATCCGAAAATACAGTATGATATAATTACTAAGATTTTAATAGAAACATTTAAGTTAGTTGATTACATTACTTATACTTTTCAATGGTCCCGAATTTAATTTTTTCCAATTAGGAATATCGGCCATAGCTATTAATGCGTTGTTTTTTTGCGTGTTTGAAATTATTTGAAATTCATTTGGGATTTTTGATTTATCAATATATAAAAAAATGATAATATCGACTAAAAAGAGTCCAAAAGAATGCTTTGAAAATTCGTAAGCTGTAAAAATACCTCTTGAATATTCGTTTTTCACAATACATTTGAAGAAATACGAATCAAAATTGGTTTCATCCTGAATATTCTTTAATGTTTCAGTTAGTTTTTTATGTGATAATGTTAAATTAGAATTTAAGAAAGTTCTTAAAATTTCTTCATTAAGTTTAGGGAGTTTAAAGTTTGAAAATTCATGTCTGTTAGAGATACTCGCTCTCCAGACTAAAGAATAGTTAAAAAGTTTTATTGCATTAAATGGGACTTTAAAACACTCTAGAATAGTGTTTTTTTGAATGGTATGAATTTTAAATTTATCTTTTTCATTACTGTAATTATGTATGCTTTTTAATTTCAACGAAAAATAATGTTCAAGTTTAGCAAATCTTTCTTCACAGTCTGAGCAGAAAATATAATCTTCTTTAGGGGAGTCTTGTATTTTTTTCGATTTACCATTAACATCTATTTTAACCCCATATCTAGGATTTGTAGATTCAAACAATCTTTTACCCATGAATTTTGGAATAATATGAGAGTTTTTTTTATCAGCATTTTTCGTTAAACATAATTTGCATTTTTGCATAATTTTTAATTTGATAAATCACTATAAAGATGTCCATCATTTTAATAATGAACATCATACGATAACGAAGTTAGCTGTTTTTGAATCAATAATCAAACTAACCTAAAAAGTAAAACCTCGTAATTAAATTATGAAGTTTGTTATGAATATTAGTGTCTATAATACGGTTGTTTTAAAACATAAAATTGGATGCTAGAATCCATAAGTATGGCATGTGTTTTAATTATCATCATAATCAATAGAGGCAATCAGTTAAGTACTTGTCAAAGTAATTAATTTATAGATGGTGTGGTTTTTATTCGTTTAGATATGATATAATTGCTTTATTAACCAATTCAGGTTTTTCGATATTTACCCAATGTGCAGAATTTTTAATTCCGATAACTTTAGAGCCAGGAATTAATTTTTTAGCCTTTTTTGCATTTGAAAAAGGAAAACTAACATCATCTTCACCCCAAATAAATAAAATTGGCTTTCCTTCTTTTCCAATTTTCTTCCAACCTTCTAAATTATCTATAACAGGTGAGTATTTTAACGCTGATAAAGCAGAACGAGTATAACCATCGTAATTTGCATACTTTTCCCAATAGTCAACAGCCCAATTATAATTCTTTTTATCATAGAGGTAATTCTCAACTTTTGGTTTTAGAATGTTTTGTCCAAAAAAGTAAAAAACTGCTTGCGATAAAATAGGAACTTTAATCAAGCTTGAAGGCTTGTTTTCGTCAGATGGCCAACCAGCTGGTCCAACAAAGACTAATTTTTCAACTCTATTTGGATACTTAAGTGTATAATCAGATGCAATTACGCAACCAAAAGATGAGCCAATTAAACTAACTTTTTTTGAATCAATAAATTCAATTAGGTCGTTTAATTGATTTCTAAAAATTTCAATTTTTAAATCAACTCTAGGTCTATCAGAGAGTCCTCTTCCCCATAAATCATATAAAACAACTTTATAACCTGCATGCACAAGCGAATCTATATTCGGATTCCAACATTCCATATAACCATTGAATCCGTGTATTAAAATTAAAGTATTCTGGTTCTCGCTACCATAAACCTTGTAACGCATTTTTCCTAATTCCAAATTTAAATATTCGTCACCTGAACTGTCTTGAGCTATTTTCAGTTCGTTTGTATCTTCGTTATAGTAGTTGTAAATCAGAATTGAAATAACTACTAACAATAAAAGGAATATGTGTTTTTTCATATTAGGCTTTAATTTTTTTGGAGTCACAGTTAGTGATTAAGATATCCGTTGTTTTAATGATGGTATCGTACGATAACGAATTTAGTCGTTTTTAGGTCAAGAATCAAAGGATAATTAAAAGCAAAACCTCATAATTAAATTATGAGGTTTGTTATGAATAAGAGTGATTATAATACGGTTATTTTAGAACATAAAATTTGATGTTAGAATCTTAGAAAAAAAGTATGTGTTTTAAGATTTTAGATTAATTAGGTTAGGGAAAAATTTACCAATTATAACCCCGATAATACTTCCTAGTATTAAAATAATAATAGTCATTAGAATTAACACGCCTATAAAACGTAATAGTTTTAATATGGATTTTCCAAAACCAAGTTTATATAATTTGCTAAAACAGTAAAGGTAATATACTAATGTAGCTAGAATACTATAGGTTAAAAGACTAGGGTGAATAAGCATACCTAAAATAAAAGAAAGTAAAGTTAGAAACATTGTTGTTCCTAGAATATAGGAATTTATTACAATATGCTCTCCGAAATTGTGAGGTTTAGTATAAGTAAACTTACTTAATAATGCATAAAAGGGAAGGAACAGGAATGTAATAATATTAAAATTTCGTAGTATAAAACCAGCCCAGCTATCCAGATAATGTAATTGTTTTTTTGCAAACTGTTGTTTGACCTTAAGTTTATTAAATTCTTCTGTAGATAAGTTTTTAATTGTAGATAAATCTTTATTAGCTAGTTCTTTAATCTCTTTAGTTTGAGATTGGTTTACTGTTGCTTGCATTTTTAAATAATCTTTAGAAAAGAAATTAAAAATAATTAACGACAATGCCGCACCAACAGCTAGATATGCAAATGGATTTACATAACGTTTTCTTATCCCGTTTAAATATTCATTTAGGACCTCATTCGGTGCTAAAAACATTTTTTTTAAGGTGTTAAAAAACATGCTATTAAAGCCTAACATAGAAAAAAGTTCGACCATTAAAAACTTAAAAGTAATTCGGCTTTTAATAATCTTCGCTCCACAATTGTCACAAAAAAGAGCATTATTTTCTATTATTTCATTACAGTTTTTACAATTCATTATTTTTATTTTAAAACAGAAAATTCAATACTAGAGTCTGAAAACACAGTATGTGTTTGCGTTTTAAAATCTTTTTCAGTGGCCTTGTAAATATTGTGAACATAAGTTTGCGGATTCAAATCAATTAACGGAAACCATGTGCTTTGTACCTGTATTTGTAATTTATGACCTTTTTTAAACGTGTGAAAGACATCTTGTAATTTTATATTTACAGCAGTTTTCTTATTAGGAGTAAACGGTTCTGGTTTTGCAAAACTATTTCTAAAACGACCACGCATTACTTCACTACGAACCATCATGTGATAATTACTTAGTTTTAAATGCGATTGCATTTCTTTATTGTCATTTTTTAAATCAGCAGGATGTACATCAATTACTTTTACAATCCAATCAGCAGCAGAACCTGTAGTTGCTACATTCAGTTTTGCTAAAATATCTCCAGAAAGTGTAAAATCTTCGGTTAACTCTTCAGTTTGAAAAACTAAAACATCAGGTCTTCTTGCTGCAAAACGCTGATCATCGGTCATGTATTTACGAGGTGTAAAAATTGTTTTAATATCTTCAGAATACGGAACAGGATGTTTAATGTCACTAACGAAGTTGATTGGTTTAATATATTTTTTATGAACAGGAGGAACAATTATTAATTTTTGATTTTCTGATAAAAAGAACACTTCTTTTTTAGTGTTTTCTGGAGGCCAAACATCATACGATTTCCATTCTTTTTTACCAGTATCAAAAACATAAGCTTCTGGTAACCCACTATTTTTAGAACCATCTCCTTTTAAGAAATGATTAAAGAATTTCGTTTCTATTTCTTTTTGAAATTTTAAAGAAATTGAATCTCCAAAATAATAATTTCCTACTTTGTTTTGCACTTTGTTTCTAGCCCATCCGCCATGATCCCAAGGACCAAAAACTAAGGTATTGTAATTGTTTGGTTGATGTTTTTCAATATTTTTATAGGTTTCTAAAGGTCCGTATAAATCTTCTGCATCAAATTCTCCTGCAACAATCATTGTTGCTACTGTAGATGGTACTTTATTTAAATGTTGAATAATACCTTTGCTTTGCCAAATTGAATCGTAATTAGGGTGTTCTACCATTTCTTTCCAGAAAAAATCATCAATTCTGTCTTTATTTTCAGCAGTAGCAACATCTAATTTATCATATTGAAAATATTCGTTTAAGTTTTTTAAAGGACCTTTATCTAAGAAAAATTGATATTGATCTTGGGTTTTCATTTCTGGAAAAGAATACCAAGCAGAATCTGTTGGTTGGTCTTTGTAAGTACCAAATAAAGGAATCGCATTAAAATAGCTTAGTAAAAAAGCACCATTATGATGAAAATCATCAAAAAAGAAATCTCCAATACATGCTTGTGGTGAGGCTGCTTTTAAAGCAGGATGTGCATCAATCGTTGAAATAGTAGCGTAATGCCCAGGATATGAAATTCCCCAAGTACCTACTTTACCGTTATTGTTTGTTATATTTTTTACTAACCAGTCAATTGTGTCATAAGTATCACTAGTCTCATCAGTTTGTTTAGCTGTTTTATTCGGAATATAAGCACGCATATTATCATACACGCCTTCGCTCATCCAACGACCACGAACATCTTGATATACTACAATATTTCCTTCTTTCATTAAGTTTAAATTCGGACCAATTTTGGTTCTAAATTTATCGTCACCATAAGGTCTACAACTATAAGGGGTACGTTGTAGTAAAATAGGATATACTTTACTAGTGTCTTTAGGTGAATAAATAGTTGTATGTAATTTATTACCATCTCTCATGGGAATATTTACTTCTTTTTTATTATAATTATCTTTAACGTAAGTATCTTTTATAGTTGCTTTTGCTTCTTTTTCAGTTGCTGTTTTTGGAGTGCAACTACTAATAAAAAGTAAAAGAATTATTGATAGTTTAAAAAGGTATTTCATAGAATTTTGTTGTTTGAAAAGGTAAATATAAAAAAAATGAAGTTGTATTAAAGCAGATTTAAAAAATCGGAGATAATACAACTTCAAAGAAGTTTTTTAAAAGGATTGTTTTTGTTAAAAAAGCATATTCTTTATTTAGGATCTAAAATGCTGTCAATTCTATCAATAGCATCTTGTAAGTGATAACGATTTAGCGTGTTTTTTGTAGTTGTAAGACCACGTTTTATATCACGTTTTAAACGTTTTAATTCACCTCTTACCACAGGCTTAATATCAGATTGGTTAATGTTAACAGCAGTTTGCTTAAAATAACCACCGTTATTTGATCCTTTTTGACTTTTAGCTTTGTTTAATAAGAAATTTAAACGGTCTAAATGCGCACGTTGTAAATTTCTACGATACGTATCAATAGCTTTGTTATTATATAATTCACTCCAAACACCTTTACGTAAATCGGTCATCATACTTAAAAGAGTATATGCGCTAGCTCCGTTTAATGTTTCGTTTTCAATCATACGAGCCAATCTACCCGTTTTTAAAATACGATTTAAGGTTCTTACTTGTAGCGACCTAATTCGTTCTTCAGAACCAGAAAATTCAGTTTTACTGAAAATTGTTTTGTTTAACAACCAAGTTGGAGTTTTAAATAATTCATCATTAACAAAACGAACTGCATTTTTTTGATGATTTTTATCTACATGTGTATATACTGCTCCATTTTGTCCTGCCGCTTTATAGTTTTCGTAAACACCACCAATATTAGAACTTACATGTCCCATATAGCGATTAAATTGACCTAACAATTGTCCGTACATTGTTTTTAACTCATCGTACGTTTCTCCATCTTTAGTTGTCCATTCTTCTAAACGAGGTAAAATTCTTTGTAAGTTTTTAATACCATATTTACTTGCTTTTATAGCATCGTCACCTAAATCTTCAGTTTGAGAACTAGGGTCTATAACATTGCGTACTTGTTGATGACCAAATCGGTATATAGGGTTTCCTGCTTTGTCAAGAATCCATTTATTTAAAGTTTCTTTTTCCTCTTTAGCAGTGGTGTTGAATATAGGACGGTATCCCCAGCTAATAGCGTATTTATCATAAGGCCCAATGTTTGGCATTAATGCCACGCCTTTGTCTTCAGGTTGTGCTACGTAATTAAAACGAGCATAGTCCATTATTGAAGGAGCAGTACCGTTCTTTTTAGTAAAAGACGCAGAACGTAAAGAATCTACAGGGTATGCAACAGAACTTCCCATATTATGTGGTAATCCGATTGTATGACCAACTTCATGAGAAGAAACAAAACGAATTAAACGTCCCATTACTTCTTCTTTAAATTTATTACTTCTAGCATCTGGGTTTATTGCTGCTGTTTGAATAAAAAACCAGTTATGTAATAAAGACATTACATTATGATACCAGTTAATGTCAGATTCAAGAATTTCACCAGATCTAGGATCACTAACATGAGGTCCGTTTGCATTTGGAATAGGCGAAGCTAAATAGCGAACTACAGAGTAACGAACATCTTCAGGGCTCCATTCAGGATCTTCTTCTTTAGTAGGAGCATCTTTTGCAATTATTGCATTTTTAAAACCAGCAGCTTCAAATGCAACTTGCCAGTCTTCTATACCTTGTTTTATATATTTACGCCATTCTTTAGGAGTAGCGTTATCTATATAATATACTATTTGTTTTTTAGGTTCAACTAATTCACCTTTTTTAAACTTTTCAAGATCTTCATCTTTAACTTCTAAACGCCATCTGTCAAGGTATTTAACAGATTTGCTTTTTTGAGCATCTAATCCATAATCTGTTTGAGATCTAGCAAACCATCCTACTCGTTGGTCGAAATAACGACGCTTCATTGGTGTTTTTGGAAGCAAAATCATAGAATTACTTAATTCCATAGAAACGGCACCAACACTTCTGTTTGAAGGGGCAGCGCTAGATATGTATGTTTTCACATTTCTAACTTCAATGTTTTTAGGATAACTACTAATACGTTCTATATAAGAACGGTTTTTATCCATTTTAGAAATTTTATATTGTTTTCTCTTATTTTGAGGAAAGCCAATAGCTTTTACGTCTGAGTTGAATAAAGAAGAAACGTCAATTACCGTAGCAGTAGAATCTTTACTAAAAGCTTTTATAGGAAAAGAATATAATATAGGTTCGAAATTAGAATTTACAACCGCTTTATGAACAGGAAGTAATGTATCGGCTACAACGTTATAAGAAACGACTTTTAATAATATTTTTTTTTGTTTTTTTTGCCAACGCAAGACTTGAGTGTTTTGTTTACCACCTCCAAAACCAATGCCGTTAGCTGTTTTAGCAATACGAGTCACCATTAACATTTCTCTATTTAATAGAGAATTTGGTATTTCGAATAAAAACTGTTGGTCTTTAGAATGTACTTTAAATAATCCTTCGTCAGTTTTATGCTTTTTAGTAACAACTTTAGCATATGGCTTAATAGCATTTTTATCTGGTTTGCTTTTAGGCTTTGTTTGAGTTACTTCTTTACTGTTTTTTTTCTTTTTTTTACGTTGTGCATTTAAGTTTAACGAAAAAATTATAAGAAACACAGTAAGAAGTACTTTAGAAAGTAATCTTTTAGTCATGAATATGTTTTTAAAAAATTTTGTCGAATTTATTGAATTACTACCCGTAAAATCATAATTAAATGTTAAAGGGGTAAAGGGGACTCTTAATATTGACACAACATACATTTTATATGTATTTTTAAACATTATTAAATAAACGATATGAAACGTATATTATATTTATGTGTATTAGTTGTTACTTTTAGCTGTGTAACTAAAGAGAGTAAAGAAGAAAAAGTATTCCCAGATATAAAAGAAGGTAGGTATAATGTTGCTTTTTTAATTATGGATGGAACTTTTAATACAGAGCTAACAGCTCCTTTCGATATTTTTCAGCACACTATATTTAGAAAAGGAATTAAACAAATGAATGTGTTTACTGTTGCAAATACAAACGCCCCTGTTACAACTTTTGAAGGAATGAGAATTCTTCCTGACTTTAATTATTTAAAAGATAGTTTACCTAAGATTGATATTTTGGTAGTACCAAGTGCAGAACATCATTTAGATTCTGATTTAGAGAATAAGGATCTGATTAGTTTTGTGCAAAGAGTTGATAAGGAAGCTGAGTTTGTAACTTCTCATTGTGACGGCGCTTTTGTACTTGCAAAAGCTGGTGTTTTAAAAGGAAAGATATCTACAACATTTCCTTCAGATATTGATAAAATGCGCAAGATGTTTCCTGATTTAAATATTAAAAAAGAAGTGCTTTTTGTTCATGATGGTAAATATATTACGTCAGCAGGAGGAGCAAAGTCTTTTGAAGCTGCTTTATATTTATGTGAATATTTATATGGTAAAGAAATAACAAAATCTTTAGCAGGTGGTTTGGTGATAGATTGGGACGTTAATAAAGTGCCACATTTAATAGTTGGTAAAGAGTAATGATAAAACTTTAGATTGTTATTTTATATATCTCAATAAGAGATATATAAAACTTAAAAAGCGAACTTAATTAAGTTCGCTTTTTAAGTTATTTTCAATTTTAAAAGTTGATTTATTTTATCTCTTTACGGAACTAAAAGAATTAAATAAAAATATTCCAAAGTTTTAGAATTATTTCTATTCTACTAATTTCCAGGTTTGTTTACTTTGAAAGTCATAAAACTCAATAATTCCTCCTGGTATTGCTCGTTTTATAAACCCAATTTTTGGGTTAGCATTAATAGTATCTTTAGATATAACTATAACTTTGTCATAAGTTTTATTATTTAATTCATATTTAAAGTAATAATCTACATTTAAATCATTTGTATGATAATTAACATCACTTATTTGTTTTACTTTAAAAAAATCTTCTTCTAAAGGAGCTTCTAGCAGTGAAATTTCTATATATGCATCTTCCTCATCTATATAATTACTCCCTTGACTAGTTCTTTCTTTTATTTTATAACCTTGATTTATATTTGTTTCATATCCTTGTGATATTTGACAAAATTCTGATGTTTTTCCATCTTTTCCTTCAACTTTTTTTACATACAAATCGATAACTTTGAATTCCAGAATATTTTGATTACTCTTAAACTTAATAGTTTCATTTAATTTAAAATCTAATAATTCTTCGCAGCTATGTGAGTCCTTAGTAGGAGGGAATTCCAGAATATTACAAGAACAAAGACAAGTTGCAAAGAAAAGTGAATAAATAATTTTTATTAATTTCATAGTTCAATTTTTAATATAATGCTAGTTTAGTTATTTCCTAATTTCTAAAAGAGGAAATATTTTCTCTTCTTTAGGAGCTAAAAGAATCATATAAAATAAAAGAATTACACCAAAAAGAATAAAATCAGGCTTTAAAAAAAGAATAGAGAAACAAGCGACTTCTAATACTGCCCATTTATAAATAGAAGCATTTTGGTAGATCATGAATTTTTCATCATCACTAGTATCCTTCTTTATATTTTTTAAAACTTTTTTAAATATAAAATTACTTAGTACGTAAGCAACTGCAGGAATAAAAGAATATATTAAAGAAGAATCATCTATTTCTAAATTTAAAATATTTTTAAAATCACCTATTAAAAAATAGGCTAAAGTTACTCCCGCAACTAATGCAAGGTGAATTATTTTAAGTGTTTTTATTTTTTGATTCATAGCTATTTTTAAGAAACAAAATCATTAATTGTTTTTGTAATAAACATTAATTGCTCTTCATCTAATTCAGTATGCATAGGTAAAGAAATTACTTCGTCAATTAATTGATTGGTAATAGCGAAATTGTTTTCATTATAGCGCTCATCTTTATATGCTTTCTGTGCATGTAAAGGTACTGGGTAATAAATTGCATTCGGAATATTATTATCTAATAAGTATTGATGTAATTCATCTCGTTTACCATTTGTTATTCTTAAAGTATATTGATGAAAAACATGAGTGGTAAAAACGCTAATAGCAGGCGTAATGATATTCGAGTTAGTAGAAAAAGCTTCAGAATAATACATTGCAGCTTTTCTACGCGCATCACAAAAATTATCTAATAAAGGTAATTTTATTTGTAAAACAGCAGCTTGTAAACTATCTAAACGAGAATTTACCCCAACTACATCGTGGTAATAACGTTTGTACATTCCGTGATTTACAATACCTCTTATTGTATGAGCTAAATCATCATCATTTGTAAAAATAGCACCACCATCACCATAACAACCTAAGTTTTTAGAAGGGAAAAATGAAGTTGTTCCTATATGTCCAATAGTTCCAGATTTCTTTTTTGTTCCGTCAGAGAATGTATAATCAGCTCCAATTGCTTGCGCGTTATCTTCAATAACAAATAAGTTATGCTCTTTAGCAATTTGCATTACCGCTTCCATATTAGCACATTGCCCAAATAAATGAACAGGTACAATTGCTTTTGTTTTTGGTGTAATTGCTTTTTTTAATGCTTCAATATCAATATTAAAAGTATCTGGTTCAACATCAACTAAAACAGGAGTTAACTTTAATAAAGCAATAACCTCTACGGTTGCAGCAAAAGTAAAATCGGCAGTAATAACTTCGTCACCTTGTTCTAAGCCTAATCCCATCATTGCAATTTGTAAAGCATCGGTTCCGTTAGCGCACGGAATTACATGTTTTACATCTAAATATTTTTCTAAATCACTTCCAAACCCTTTAACTTCGGGGCCACCAATATAATAGGCTGTGTCTAAGACACTATCAAAAGCTTTATTTACTTGTGGTTTTATTTTTGCGTACTGACCTTGTAGGTCAACCATTTGAATTTTTTTCATAAAACGAAAATTTAGAGTTCAAAAATACGATATTCTTAGTATAATTTTTACTATTTGATATAGTAAGTTAAACCAACATTAAAAGAGTTTGAGTAGTATTGTTTATTTAAAAACAATTCTCCTTTAAAGTTTACAATAAAATATTTTTTAAGTTGAAAATTAACCTGAGATCTAAACCTTGTAAAAAGACCTGCATGACTGTCAGAAAAAGTTAAAGCATCTATAAAAACATTAGTCTTATCTACATCTGTATTAAATAGATATTGAAAACCACCACCACCAAAAAGTCTTTTTTTAAGCATAAAAAAAGGCAAACCACTTGTGAAATTGGTAGAGCCTAAAGCATAAGATCCTTCTATTGTTGCTCTTATTTGTTGAGAACCAAATTTATAAATCGGCTGATTAGCGGCTACATTATATGAAATGTTTTTTTGATGATTAGAATAATAATTTGACTCTATATACATAAGTAAATTAGCCCTGTTTTTAAAAACTCTTTCGGCATATATACCAAATTGATTTTTATAAAGATTTTCATTATAGGCAACACTATTTTTTACAGGAAAAACATTATAACTTAAAGAAATAAAATTCTTTTTTAAATTGTAACTACCTCCCATACCAAATTTGTAATAATACTTTCCTTTATCAGTTTCAACTCTTAATTTAGTATAATAATTTAGCTTATTATTTAGCATTCTTGAGTTTTCAAACTTATATTGAAGACCATATAATTCTTTACCTCTACTTACTTTATTGTTTGACGCTATTAAGGTATTCGTTGCTGATAAACTATGTACATGTAATTTTTTAGAAACCTTACTATATGTAATTGATTTATCAAAATAAGCTATATCATTTCTATAAGTATCTAAAGAAGATGTAAAACTTATTGAATTGTTTGTCTGTAAAACAATTAAACGTTTTATGTTTTCTTTTACTTTATCTAAAAGAAAAGAGGTGTCATAATTGTTTATTATATCTTCTTGTAAATTAATGTCTTGATATTTTAGTATACCATTAAGCTCTTTTTGAATACTATTATAATCAGAATAATCACTGTTTATTGTGGAGGCTATTATCCATGATTCTTTAATTTTTTTTCTAGATAAGTAAAAATAACTCATTGTTATTTTTGCTAAATCATCATTTTTATTGTGTTGAATATAAGTATTGTAATAGTTCTCTAACTCAGCATATTTTTTTGAATTAAAAAGCCAATATAGTTTAGTGTTTATTGGTATTTCATTTGTTAAATGTGCCCATGCTAAAGCTTTTTTTATATTTCCTTTTTTATGAAAGTGCCAAGCAATATCCTTCGCTATTTCTTTATAATCATTTGAAGGGGGGAGTTCATTTAAAACGGCTATGGTTTCTGGTTGTTTGTTCCATAAAAGCAATGATATATATGCTACTTTGTTTTTAGAAGTAGGGTTTAATGTTGCTCTTATTTTAAATTTATCAATAATAGCTTTTAAATTATCTTTGGTATTAAAATTTTTAATATAAATATTTATGAGTGCTAGTTTTATTTTAGAAGTAGTGGCTGTTAAAATTTGTCTGCCTAACCATTTTTCTCTATCTCCTTTAGAGAAATACCATATTACCTTAGCTAATTCTTCAGAAAGCATCGCCGTTTCATAATTTTTATTTATGTAATAGTATTGTTCTAAATCAGACCAAAATTGATGTTCTTTCTTTTCCCAGCTACAATATTTAGCATATGTTTTCCATTTTTCTTTGTCAATTTTTTTACTTGAAAGCAATTCTTTACGAAGCAGTTTCATTTTTTGACTTACGGTAATAAAAGAAGCCTCCTTTTCTTTAAAATTAATGTAGGTATTGTAGTCTTGTAGTGTTTTATAGAATCCTATTCTATCTTTTTGTAGTTTGTTTTTATAAAGAGGTATTTTAATTTCTTGTGTATCTGTTTTAATATTTAGTAACACTCCTTTATGAATTGGTAAAGATGAAAAAAGAATATTTTTTTCCTTTAAATAAGTTATTAAAGCTCCTTTCTTTTTATTGGAAATATATAAAAACCAATCTTGTTTATGTTTTTCTTTTTTTAAATTACTAACAGTATAAAAATGTTTTTCTATTGTATGTTTATAACTATTGCTTCTTATGTTTGTAACTGTTTTTCCAGCAGTTCTTACATCCGGAAATGTTGTGAGAGGATAATTCTTCTTATGTGTTTTTATTAGATTATCGAATTGTTGATACATTCCTTCAATCCCTTTTTTATTCTTTTCTTTCCAATTAAGATTTAAACTATTTCTATAGCTAAATTTACCCCTCGTTTTAGCATTATCTTCACTCGGGATTTGGTAAATATCATCAGGGTGAACGAAGTGTGACCAAATACCTGTGAATAAATAAACAGATTCTTTTAAATATTTTTTTGAGTTATTTAAATAGAAACCTGATGTTACTCTAGGGAAATCAAACAAATTTCTTGAATAAGGTTCAGGATCGTATTCTCTACCTCCACCTTTAATAAATTCACCAGTGTAAAGACTACACATGTATTTTATTGATGATAGGTGTCTGTTTAAAGACGCTATTCCAAATTTATCAATGTAATTTGATGGAGGAATATATGAGGTAGGTAGTTTTTTATAGTCGTTTAGGGTCCATATTTTTTTTACAGTTTGAAGCGCAATTTCTGTGTTTTTAGGGGTCCAGTTTTTTTTGAGCAGTGAAACATGATTGTATCCATGAAAACCTAATTCGTGATTATTGTCTAATAATGCATTTGTTAGTAAATGGGGAATTGGTATGTTATTTAGCTTTGAGCTATTCCATTCTTTGAGTGAAAAAGGTGGAACGGTGTTTTCTTCGTAATCAAAAATAATAGTTGCAGTATATTTCAGCGTATGTTTTTTTGCTAATTTTAGCATATCTGGCCACCAAATTTTATTCACGAATTCTTGATTTGATACATTAAATTCACTTACGACAGGTTCTCTTTTAAAAGGATAAGTTGGACTTGGAAAATCATCTAGAAAAATTGTGTTTACATTGGCTATAGGGTAAGGAACTTCTTCTAATGTAGAGAGTAATGAAGAAAATAAAATTCCTCGTTCGAATTTTGATATTTCTAAACTAGAGTTATAAAAAATAACTTTCCCCAAACCTATACTGTTTTCAAGAATCACAGGATATGTTTTTTCATTAACAGATGGAATAATTACGTTTATGTTTTTAGTAAAACTTTTTTTACTAAAACCATAATGTATTACATCTTCATATAGTGTAGATGTATTAAGGTTAGGTAAAAAATCATTCTTAAAAAAAAAGCCTTTTGCAGTGTTATTATAAACGTGTTGATTTCTATTTTTCTTAAGACCTATTAAATAATTAAACCTTTTGTCATTAATTGTATTAGTTATTATAATAGAACCTCCATTATTAACAAAACTTAATATTTTCTGAATAGCATTATTAGATAAATCGGTTGTTTTATTAATGCAAATTGTTTTGATAGATGGAGCAATTTCATAATTGTCTTTATTAATTTTTTTGGGTGTAATAATACCAAATGGAAATTTTGTATAATCACATAGTTTTTTTGTGTTTTTATAAGTAATATTTGTATTTAAGTCTTCTTCTTTTATAAGATAACTAATTATAGGTTGAGATGTTTCATTATAGAAATTACTTGAAGAGAATTCTTTTTTTGAAGAATTATTTATATTTTCGATTGAACCCTTATCTACAATAAAGTAATTGTTTAGTATTAAAAATACAAATGATAATGTGGCTGTGACTTGTATGAATAAAAATATTTTTTTCATGATTTTTTATCGTAAAATAATATTTCGTTAATATTACTACTACCTTTTTTATTAACTATTTCATAGACTCGAAGTCTGTTTGTTTCGATGTATACTTTAATATTTCTTTTTCTATTTTTTAAAGTATTTATTATCGTTTTATTTATTTTTAATTGTGGTAAACCTGTTAGAATTCCTATTCTATTAACATTTTTGTCAACACCAAGAATTTCAAAAAGAAATACACTGTGTGGTAAAATTATTTCTGGCTTTTTTTTTAGAAATTTTTTATCTTTTATATGGGAAAAATAGATAGAATCTCTTTTTAAATAATTTATACTAAAATCAGTATAAGTAGTAAAAAAGTGGCTGTTTTCACTAAATAAAGCTGCTTTGTCATGATTAATTATTGCATATGTATATGGTAAATGTGTGCTAGTTATTTTGCTGTAAGCATTTAAAAGTTCTCTATTTGTTTCATTCGAGATTTTTAAACTTAAGAAAAGATCTTTTTGAGTATACACTAAGTAAAATAAAGACAGTGAGATAAAAGATGCCGTAACAATATTTCTTGTTTTAATAAGTTTTAAGGGTAATAGATTAATAATGTTAACTACATTTATACCAATTACCATTGGTGTAAAAACACTAAAAATTAAAAAAAGTAAACTATGATCTATTAAATAATGGTCTACTTGATATAGTATTGCTAAGAGGAGATAAAATAAAGAAGTGATTAATAAAATACTATTTTTCTTTATAAGAAGAGTGCTTACAATACCTATAAAGCATAAAAGCATCGTTATTTTTATAAGGTTGATATAAGGAAAAAGTAAGTTAGCCGTTTTTGAAAAGGCAGATATTTGAATAAAGCTACTTTTAATAAAGAACCAAATATTAAAATCTCCATGATTATAAAATATCATGTATGCAGATAAAACGAATATCATAGAAGTTATAAAATAAAATAATAATAGTGCTTTTTGTTTAATGTGCTTATTAGAATCGTATAAGAAAATAAGTAAGAGGAAAAGAGTGAATACAATGATAACTCCTGAAAAAGAGATTAAAAAAGAAGCTATTAAAATAGCGTGTATATAAACTAATTTTGTTTTATTATTAAAATGGAAATCTTGAGTTTTAATTAAAACAATTAAAAGAGGGAGTAATAAAAATAAAGCGGAAAAAATATTATGATGTTTTAAAATGTAGTTAACATCTAAAGGAGATAAATTAATTGCACCTATGAAAACAAAAGAAAAAAGGAGAGAAATTAAGTTTTCTTTTTTAGGGCTAGATTTTTTTACAACCCAATATATAATTATAGATAAAAGTATAGTTTGAATAATTCCAAAAAACTGTAAAGACATTCCTGTACTAACTTTTGATATTTTACTGAATAAATCAATAAGAACAAATTCTCCAGTTTCTACGTAGTTGCTGTTAAACCATTGATTACTAGGCAGTGAATTTGTTTTTTTAAAGTTATCGAACCAGTTTTCAGAAAAAAGATAAACATCGTTCTTATAAAAAAAAAATCTCAATAATGGTGTAGCAATAGTTATTAGTACTATTGAGAATATATCTGAAATTTCTTTTCTTGAAAACCTTTTTTTTTGATTATATGATTTAAGGTATTTTATTTTTTCAGGTTCTTCTATAAAAGAGATTGATTTAATTAGTAAATTATTAACCGCAATTTTTATTGAACCATAAATTTTAGTTAGGTTTTTAAAGTTTCTGAAGTCAAGAATAAAAAATAAAGAAACAAGAAATAAATAATTAAAAGATTATAATTATTAAATTGTACTAGTAAGAAAACTGTAATTATACTAATACTAATATATTTACTAGTATTAATAATTAGAAAATCTGAAAATAAAATTTCTTTTTTTGAATCTATTTTTTTTTTAAAAAAATAGAATAAAAGAGCAATAGAAAGAAATCTTATCAAATTATAATATATAGCAATTTCAAAAGTTTCCATTTTAGTTGAAGGTTGGTTTTTTTTGTAGATTAATTTGACCTATGAAAACAGGCCAATCGTATTTATTTAATTTCCTTTTTATTTTATTGCACTTTCTCTTACTCTCGGTGTATTCAATTAATAAGATGGGTAATTTATAATCTTCTTCTATTTTTTTTAATCGCTCTATAATTTTTTTACTTTCTTTTTTTTCTCGAAATAGATATTTTTTTTTCTCGAAATTATAATTAGTTATAACAGATTCTATAGCTACTGAATTAATAAAAGTATGTGTTTGTTTTATAATAGCTAACCCTGCATTTTGCATTAAGTATATTTCAGGAAAACGGCTTTTAATAGTTGTTAGAAATTCAACTAATTTTTTTGTTTGTTTTTTTTGTTTACCATAAGGACCGTAATTGTCAATATTGTCTAAAAAAAGGCCGTCAAAGCCTTTAGTTAGCTTTTCTTGAATGTTTTTTAGTAAAATTTCTTGAAGAGGTTTTTGATTTAAATCAAGATAATAACTGTCCCAAATAGTGTTTTTTCCTTCTAATGTGTAGTTTTTGGCTTCTTTAAAAAAAGAAACGTACTTATGGATTTCTCCTAGAGAGATATAGCATAAAACTTTCTCGTTTTTTTGTTTTAGTTGTGTTATTTCTTCTTTTGTATAATGAACCTCTTCAAGAATTACATACTTGAAATTGGTGATTTGATGTACAGGTACTTTTCCATAACATAGAAAAATAGTATCAATGTTTGAATTACAGAAGCTTTTTGTAGAAAAAAGAAGGCTTATAGGTAGAATGTAATATTTAATAAGGTGTATGATAATCGATGTTTTTTAAGATGTTAATATTTTCTTTTAATGTAAGCCCCGCAAATAAAATAGCGCCTGCTAATAATCCATAAACACTATCTTCATAAGAAAATAACCTGCTTAATGTAAAACCAAATATGATATTGGAGACGCAAGCCATGAAAAGTATTTCGAGCGCTTTTTTTTGTCGTTTTAATACGGTTAAATAAGAGGTGTTTAATATACCCCAACAAATAAAAAAATAAGCAAGCATACCTATTTGCGCTACTTTTATGTTTGTGTACTTAATTGGTTCTGAGAAAAAATAATTATACCCCCATTTACCATAAATAATATATTGTACAAGTATAAAAATTGGAATTGCAGTACTACATAATAACAATACATTTTTTAAGTATAAATCGTGTACGTTTTTTTTATATGATATGATATCAGTAAGCTTAGTGTTTTTACGTTTTTTGTTTAAATTTCTAATAAAATAAGTACTGTTATATTCTATAGAACCAGCTAATAATAAGAAGAATATAATAGCTAAATCCATACCTATCTCGTAGTCTTTTTCATAATAAACAGGAAAAAAGAAGTTACTTATTTTATAGCTAGACCATGCTATTATTCTATCTATAAAAAAGAATAGATTAATAAGAAGACCATATAAAAAGAAATAAAAATTATTATAAAAAAGAACTCCTATTCTATATTTTTTATTTTTACTCTTTTTTGCTTTTTTAAATTTAAAATATATGAGTATGAAAATTATAACGATGGCTATAGCCAGTAGTAATCCTATAAAATGTATTTGATAGATATTTAATTTACTCTCTTTAATTAAATAGATACCTAAAAAGGTTGGGAAAGTTGTGGATATAAAGATTATTATGCGGCTTTTTAACACATGAAGAGGAGCAAACACTAAAAAAAGAAAGCCAATTAAAAATGCATAAATTGATGTAAAAAGAACCATTTTATGGGGATAGAAAGGAATTAAATAGTTTAAAATATTTAAAAATAAGAGTACACTTATTAAAATAAAAAGACCTTGCTTGATTAGGTAGAAAGTCATTTTTCTAACCATAGAAAAGTCATTTAAATAATAGTGTTTAGATATTTCGTTACCAATTACTTGTATGGTACCACCACTTAATACCATTCCTAAAATAACACCTAAAATAACGGTTGTAGATTGTAATTTATTAAATCCAACAAAAGCATAAAGAGAAGAACCAAACAAGATGATGGTTATTAGTTGAATAACAAAAGCTAATAAATAAGAAGTATTTGATAAATAAGATTTAATAAAAAGAGAGGCTTCATAAAAAAAGCCTTCTTTTTCTTTTTTTATATTTAATTCTTCTTGAATTTCTTGCTCATTTTTAAGATCATTATATATATCTAAACTAAGCTCTTTAAAAATGCCAATAGCTAAAGATTTAATGTCTTTAAAATTATAGTAAACAGCAGTGTCTTTATCTTTTATACCAAAAGATTCAATAATAGCAATAACAACATCAACAGAAACAGGTTTTCCTATTTTATGCTGAACTTGTTTAAGTATTATTGTGTAGTTTCTAATGTAATTGTTCGGCATAGTCCTCAATTTTTTCTTTTACCATTAGATCTTCATATAGGTCTTCATATGATTTGATGATTTTATCTATAGTAAAATTCTCAAGAACTCTTTTTCTTGCATTTCGTCCCATTTGAAGTCTTATATCTTTATTTTGTAACAGGTAAATTACCTTGTCACCTAAATCTTCAAATTTTTTCGGTTCACATATAAATCCTGTAGATTCTGTAATAGCTTCACTTACACCACCAACATCTGTTGCTACAACTGGTATTCCGCAACTCATAGATTCTATTACTGTATATGGAAAACCTTCTGAAATAGAAGTAAGAATAGAAATGTCTCCTTCTAGAAACGCTTTGTGAGGAGCTCCGTGATGTCCAGCTAAAATGAAATTTTTTGTAAGTTTAAGCTCTTTAATTAAGTCATTACATCCTTGAGTATATTCTGGATCTGCGTTTTTATCTCCATAAACCAAAAATTGTACATTTGGAATAGTCTTTTTTACATAACCACATGTTCTAATCATTGTGAAAATGTCTTTTAAAGAAAAAATTCTAGCAATAGCGACAACAGTAGGTATGTTTTTTAGGTGTTTAGGTTTGTCACCAAAGGTAAACTCATTTTCATTTACACCATTGTAAATTATTTTCGATTTTTCTTTTGATAAGCCATAATTAAATTCCCATTTTGTGTTAAACTTATTAACAGACACAACTTTATCTGCTTTAGCAAAAGCAAGTTTTGTTATGGATTTGGAGGATCTAATCATAAGATTTTTAAGAAAAAAAGAATGAGTAGAGCTATTTGTGTAAATCATGAGTTCTCTAATAAATACGCCATGTTCGGTAGCTAAAATTGAGCTACCATGTTCTTTTTTAGCTATTAAAGCTGGAATAATAGGAGAACCTGTGATTGTAATATGAGCGATATCTATTTTAGGAATTGGTATAGATAGTGTCATTAAAATTTTACTAATCCAATTTAGAGAAAATGTAATATCATTTAATGTTGTTGTTTCTAAGGTTTCTAATGATTCTTCTTCTATTAAAATAACTTTAAATTCAGTCCAAACATCTAAGCTTTTTAAGGTTTTATCAAAGTCATACTCTTGAAAATAATCATATAAATTATAAATTGAAGTTTCTAAGACCTCTAAATCACAATTATTACTAATTAAATTTTTTATAAAAGATCTAAAATGATTTATAAAATTATTTTTAATAATAATATCTGTAGTTTTAAACTTTTTTTCTATAATTCTTGTATAAGAAGTATTATAATCAATAAGATCAAAAGGATGGTCAGTAGTCCAAAGAGGAAGTTGAGTAATACTTTTAATATTAGGACTAAGCAGATATTTAGATTTATTTTCAAAATTGGAGTTTAATGAATATAAATGAAAATCAATATTTTTGGCTAAATTACATAAAGTATGTGCCCAATTAGAAACACCTCCGTAATTATAAGGGTAAGTTCCCTCGGTAATAAGTAATACCCTCTTGTTCATGAGTTAATGTTATATACAATACAATTAATTAAGGGGATAATTTTTTTTGGCTGCAAAAGTATGCAATAAAATATTCAATAAAACGTAATTTATTTTTTACTTACGCTTTTAAGACACTTTTTTAAATAAAGAGTCACAAATTAAGTTTAATTAAATGTTAATTTTACCTTTGGAATTTTTTAGTAATTTTCAAAAATGGTCGTGTGGCTGGAACAGCAAAATTTTAAAAAAAGAGTTTTTGTAAATTTAGTAAAAGAGATTATGAGTATTAAAAAGAGGTATTTATTTTTATGAAATCATCAAAACAGAAAATTGCTTTTAAAGTTTTAATAGGATATTTAATACTTGGTGTTTTGGCTACTATTTCAGGGGGGTTATTACTCTCCGAAATTAAAACTTTTACAAAATTACAAAGACAAGGGGTTTTAGACGGAAAGAAAATTATACAAACCGGAAGTTTAATTGCTAAAGTCTATGAAAATGAAAATTTAGGTAGGGCAGCTATTCAGTTAAACTCAACTAAAAGATTTAAGGAGTATGTTTATGAGAATAAACAATTATTATTGAAAATTGATTCACTTAATTTTATTGTAAATAATGGCTCTCAAAAATTTATTCTAGACAGTATTAAGTTAGTTTTAACCAGAAAGCGTAAAAACATTACGGGTTTAAAGAGGTTAAAATTACAAAAGAATTCAGATGAATCTATTAATGAAGCTCTAGATAAATTAGGGTCTATAGATTTATTATTAGGTGGTGGTTCAGTTAAAAAAATTGTAGAGAACTCTTCATTTTTAGATGAAAAAACCCTTAAGAATTTAGAAGAATATCTTCATACAATAAATCAACAAGATGCCAATGTTAATATTAATAAAGTTGATCAAAAACAAATAGATTCTCTAGTTTCTATTTCTAAAAATATACTTAAAAAGGCACAGAGGGAAACAAATAACAAACGTAGATCTTTACGTGCAAAAGAGAGAGTATTGATTAAAAATGATTTAATTATTTCGAGGAAATTAAGAGAAATGTTAAATGTTTTAGAGAAAGATGTTATCATTTATACAAAAAATATTTACAAAGAGCGAGAAGAAACTCTTAACCGAAGTAAGAATATTATTCTATTTGCAGCGGCAATTGGTTTTATTATTATACTTCTTTTTTCATTTATTATTTTAGACGATTTCTGGAAAAGCCAGCATTATAGAAAGGAATTAGAGCAGGCAAATTCGATAGCTTCATCGCTTTTAAATAGTAGAGAACAATTGATGTTTATGGTGAGTCATGATTTAAGAACCCCTTTAAGTACCATTATTGGTTATAGCGAGTTACTTCAAAAAGAAGCACAAAATGTTAAAGAGAAAAATTATATAGAGCATATTCAGAATGCATCTGTATATATGAGGCAGTTGGTTGCCGATCTTTTAGAATTTTCTAAATTAGAAAGTGGAGAAGTTGGCGTAGAGTCTATTTCTTTTGATTTAAAAAAATACTTGACAGAAGTTGTAGATAATACCGAAAATTTAGTAAAAGATAAGCCTGTTTCTGTGATCTTAAAACATGATGAAACAATAGCTTCGCCTATTATTAGTGACCCGTTTAGAATAAAGCAAATTTTATATAATTTAGTAACTAACGCTAGTAAATTTACAGAAGAAGGGTTTATTACAATTAACAGTAGTATTGAAAAAGAGAATGCTAAAACTTATTTAAAAATAATAGTGAGTGATACAGGTGTTGGTATTGATAAAGATCAACAACAAAATGTTTTTAAAGCTTTTACTCAGATTGAAACAGGAAGTAATGACCGAAATGGTTTTGGTTTGGGGTTAACTATTTCTAATCGGCTTGCTGAATTATTAGGAGGGAAGTTAACTTTAAGTAGTAATTTAGGGGAAGGAAGTGTATTTACATTAAAGATTCCTGTAGCTTTTTCAGAAGAATCATTACATGAGTCTTCGATATCAAATGAAGGTGCCGTTTTTAGTTTAAAAGCTATTGTTGTTGAAGATGATGTAGCTATGGGAACGCTTTTAAAGGAGAAACTGGAACAATTAGGAGTAAAAGTTTATCTTTTTAATAATGCACAAACTGCTTTAAAAAGTGTTAGTGAAATATATTACGACTTGGTTTTAACAGACATTCAACTTCCGAAAATGAATGGTTTTCATTTCATGGAAACTCTAAAAAATCATGATTCATACAGTAATCAACCAATAATAGCGATGACAGGTAGGACTAGTTTATCTATGAAGGAGTATGTTAAAGCAGGTTTTTCTGATGTGTTAATAAAACCATTTCATCTTAATAAATTAGAGAGTATTTTACAAAAATATTTCAGTAGTTGTATTTTAAAACCCAATAGTATTAGTGAAATCGAGAATAAAGTAAAAGAAACAAGTTTTTTTGATGTTGTTTCTTTAGGGGCTTTTCTAGATAATGATGCGCTTTTGATACAGAGTACGTTGAGCCTCTTTTTAAAAGAGACTCAAAATGATTTTTTACTATTAGAGAAAGCACAAATAAATAATGATTTAAAAATATTTAATGACGTTAGCCATAAAATGATAAGTATGTTTAGGCAAATAAATGCTGTAACACTCGTTCCTTTTTTAGAAGTGTTTGAAACTGGTGAAAAAATTGATAGTATTCTTTTTGCTGATTTTAAAAAAATATTTAATGAGTTTATTTTAGAGCTAGAAAATTACCTTAGTTAAGATCGTATTCTTTTATTTTATTATAAAGTGTTTTTCTTGTAATGCTTAATAATTTTGCAGCTTGAGTTTTATTATTATCTGCTTCTTCTAGAGCTCTTATAATAAGTTTTTTCTCATTTTCTTTGGTAGAAAATTTTTTAGAAACGTTAGATTGATTTTTAACGTTAAATAACCCTTCTGGAAGTACATTTTTTTCGATGATTTCAGTTTGTGATAATAAGGTTGCTCTTTTTATAATATTAGATAACTCACGTAAGTTACCAGGCCATTGATAGCCTTGAAATAAGGCAAGTACTTCTTTAGAGAAACCAACAATAGATTTATTGAGTTCTTTATTTGCTTTATCTAAAAAAAAATCAGCATATAAAATTAAATCATCATTCCTGTCTTTTAAACTAGGTACTTTTATCGAAAATTCATTTAAACGATGATATAAATCTTCTCGAAAGTTACCTTCTTCAACAGCGAGTAATAGGTCTTCATTTGTAGCTGTAATTAAACGGATATCAACTTTTATTTCTTGACTACTTCCTAAAGGTTTAATTTTCCTTTCTTGTAAGGCGCGTAATAATTGTACTTGGCTCTCGTAGTTTAAATTCCCTACTTCATCTAAAAATAAAGTGCCTTCATTAGCAGCTTCAAAATGTCCTTTTTTATCATTTGTAGCACCAGTAAATGAACCTTTTTTATGTCCGAAAAATTCACTTGAAGCAATTTCTTTAGGTATAGCTCCACAATCTACAGCAATAAAAGGTTTGTTGTTTCGTGTGCTTTCTGTATGAATTGTTTGAGCAACAACTTCTTTTCCTGTCCCACTTTCTCCTGTTATAAGAACAGACATATCGGTAGGGGCTACTAAATGAATATATTCATACAGTGTTTTTGATGTAGCGCTTATTCCTGAAACAAATTTAATACTAGCGTTTTGTTCTTTTGTTTTATTTGTTAAAGAAGAGGTGTTATTAGTAGGTTTTTCTTCTAAAGCATTATTAATAACCTCTAAAACTTCATCAGGATTAAAAGGTTTTGAAATGTAATCAAATGCACCCTGTTTTATTGCTTGAACTGCTGTTGAAATTTCAGCATAACTAGTCATTAAAACTACGGGGATATCATTATTGTTTTTTTTGATTTGTTTTAAAAAGGTGATGCCATCGCCGTCAGGAAGACGTAAATCGGTAAACACTAAATTGTAGTTTTCCTTTTTTAATAAGGAAGAAGCACTGCTTATTGTATAGCTAACATCTATAATGTAATCGTGACGCTCAAGGAAACGTTTTAAGATATTAGAAAAAGTAATGTCATCTTCTACTAGTAAAATTTTTTTCATAAAAAGTGTTTAATTTTTAAAGCAACTCTTTATTAAAATAAAAAAGAACGCTTTTTAAAAGAACGTTCTTTTTCAATTAAAATTCAAATAAAAATACGTTTTTTATTTTTTATTTTTCAATTCTTTTTCATCTAGTAAGTTACCTTCTTTATTTGTGTAAACAATTGTTGGTTTGTTACCTGAAAGAAGTTCAAACTTGTACTGTTCCTTGCTGTTTACAAAAGCTTTACTGATAGTAGCTTTCGGAAAATACTCTTTAATGGTTTTTGCTACTACAGCAGGTATTTTTTTAATAGAAACCTCTTTAAAGTCGTCGTTTACTATAGAAGAAGTGATTTCGATAGGGAATAGGTTGTTAGAAGTTGCATATGTTGAAACTCCACTTGCTAAGATTGCTGTTGCTAAAAATAATTTTCTCATGATTTAAGTTTTTATTGTTCGGTTTATATATAGAAATAAATGTGCCATTTGTTTTTTTTAAATATGTTTTAATGGTTATTCCATTGCTTGTTAGTTGTTTGTGGTTTTTCGGGTGTTTATTCTTTTAAGTAACTATGTGTAAAGAGTGTGTAATCCAGTAGGTGTATTGTGTAATTATTACTCCATTAATGAATATTATTGATTTGTATAGACGAACCATATTTCTATTATCTTTGAAGAAAACCCTTAGTTAATGAAGTTATTTAAAAAACTTTTTAAAATTGTATTATTACTCTTTGTTTTAATAATTGTTGGAGTTTGGTTGTTTTCTTTGACATTGCATCCAACATATAATGGGACATTAGAGTTCGCTAATATTTCTGATAAAGTTACGGTGCACTATGATGAAGTTGGTGTTCCGCATATTAATGCTCAAAATCAACAAGATGCTTATACAGCATTGGGGTATGTGCATGCACAAGATAGATTGTGGCAAATGGAATTGGTTAGAAGAATATCAGCAGGAAGATTAGCAGAGGTTTTCGGAAAAGATCTAGTACGTACAGATAGATTTTTCCTAGGGTTAGGGATTGAAGAAGCTGCTGAAAAAACAATTGAAAATTTAGATAAAACGTCTGAAGCTTATAAAATGACCGCAGCTTATTTAAATGGGGTGAATCAGTTTATAAATGAAGGTGCAACACCATTAGAGTTTTATTTGACTGGTATTAAAAAAGAGAAATATACAATTAAAGATGTATATAATGTTTTTGGTTATATGGCATTTAGTTTTGCTGTCGCCCACAAAACAGATCCATTATTAACAGAAGTTAAAGAAAAATTAGGAGATGCTTATTTTGATGAATTAAATGGAGCAAATTATAAGAACTTAACTCTTATTAAGAATGAAAAGAATTCAGAAATAAAAGGAGCGTTTGCAAAAGCAATGAATACTTTACTTGATAAATTGCCAATTTCACCATTTATTGGAAGTAATTCTTGGGTTTTAGGGCCTGAAAAAACAAAAAATGGGAAAGTTATTTTTGCAAACGATCCACACATTGGTTTTTCACAACCCTCTGTTTGGTATCAATCACATATTAAAACACCAACCTATGAAATTTATGGATTTAATTTAGCTTTAACGCCATTTCCGCTATTAGGTCATAATAGGAGTTATGCCTACGGATTAACAATGTTTGAGAATGATGATGTTGATTTTTATTACGAACAGAATAATCCTGATAATAAGCAAGAATATAAAACTATTGATGGTTATAGAAAATATAAATTAATTGATAAAACGATTAAAGTAAAAAATAGTGTTGATACTACTTTTCAAATTAAGGTAACTAAACATGGTCCAATAATGAATAATTTAATTGATTTTATTAGAGATGAACGTCCTATTGCAATGCAATGGATTTACACTAAGTTAAATAATCAATTATTAGAAACAAGTTATGAGATGTCACATGCAAAATCATTATCTGAATTTAAAAAAGGAGCAAGTAAATTACATGCACCAGGCTTAAATATAATGTATGGAGATGCTAAAAATAATATTGCATGGTTTGCTTCAGGTAAATTATATAAATACAGAGATGGTATAAATACGAAGTTAATTTTAGATGGAGCCTCAGGTAAAGATGAAATAAAAAGATGGTTAGATTTTGAAGAGAATCCGCAAGCAATAAATCCTAAATTAAATTATGTGTATTCTGCAAACAATCAACCAGATTCTATTGCAGGTATTTTATACCCAGGGTATTATTTAGTAGAGGATAGAGCAAGAAGAATTGTGGAGTTGTTAGCGCCTAAAAATGATTGGACAAAAGAAGATGTTACAAAAATGATTTATGATGTAACCTCACCAACAGCTCCTGAAACAGCTAAGAAATTAATTGAAGCATTAACTATTACTGAATTTTCAGCAAGTGATAAAAAAGCAATTGAAATACTAAAGAAATGGAATGGTTACTATGGTAAAGATGAGGTTGCTCCTGTAATTTATAATCGTTTATTATACGAATTTCAAAAGAATACTTTTAAAGATGAAATGGGTGAGGCATATGTACAATTTGTAAATACCCCTTTCGTAGAAAAAGTAGTCCCTGTTCAAGCGGGAAGAATAAAATCTATTTGGTGGGATGATATTTCAACAAAAGAAAAAGTAGAAACGAGAAAAGATATTATTACTAAATCGTTTAAAAATACATTCTCTTTTTTACAAAAACAATTGGGAGGAAATGTTGATGATTGGAAATGGAATAGAGTTGCTTCTGTAGAGTATCAGCATCCAATAGGAAAAGCTGGGGGAGTATTGAGAAAATTATTTAATGTAGGTCCTTTTAAAACAAATGGAGGTGATCAGGTAATAAATAACCAAATTTATGATATTGATAGTACGGGGATATATAAGGTAAAAGCAGGCCCTTCAACGCGAAGAATTGTAGATTTTTCTGATGTAGAAAACAGCTTGGCAATTTTACCAACAGGTCAATCAGGTAATGTATTTAGTGAGCACTATAAAGATCAAGCTAAAAAATATGTAGACGGTAAGTTTGAGAAAATGAAAATTAATCAGTCCGAAATAGAAAAAAGTAAAAATATGTTGGTGCTTTTACCGAAGAAGTAATTGTTGTTGTTCTGCTGAAAATTATGTTTATCATTGCTAGATACGAAGTGATCTGTAGTTTATAGAAAAATAACTTTTTACATTGTTTCGTATCTATAAATGAATAAGGTTTTTAAATCTCCTTATAAACTTCTTCGAAAGGAATTCTAAAACGCTCACCATACACACCTTTCTCTGTTCTGATACCACAGCTAACAATCATGTTTATTTCTGCACCTCGTGGAATATTTAATAGGCGTTTTACTCGCCAAGTATCAGAACCTTCCATAGGGCAGGTATCGTAGCCTTCGGCAGCCATTGATAGCATGAAAGTTTGTGCTGCAAGGCCAGCAGTTTTATGAGAAACAATCCTCATATCGCTATTACGAATTTCACGATACATTGGTTTAAATAATCCAACAATTAAAACCATTAAGTATTTTAGGTAGCCTAAAATACCAAATAAATCGGAGTATACAAAAGGAATAATTTTCCCATAATAATTACGAGCTACTTTTTCTCTACTACTTTGTTTAGCTTCCAGATTGTTTTTTCCGAATGTAGTATCCATAAAAGCTAAATTAGCTTTAGCACGCTTACGCCACAAATCTTTTCGCGTAACAAAAATAACTAATTGTTGCGCTGTTTTCGCTGCACTCTGATTAAAACATAAAGGAGCAATTTTGACAATCGTTTCTTTAGAGGTAATATGATAAAATTCCCATAACTGCATGTTACTACTTGTAGGTGCTAAACTTGCTTGTTTAATACACTTCTTTACAATATTAGTATCAATGGTTCTTTCTGTATCGTATATTCTAACAGAACGGCGGTAATTAATAGCTTCTGAAACAGTTTTAGACATGCTTTATGTTTTTTTGAATAGAGATGGTGGTTACTTATCCTATTTTTAGTAAAGTTCTTAATTGTTTTAGTTTTCCTTTGTAAGGAGCGTAACGAGTTGGTACATCTAGCCAGTTACCTCTGGTAACTACGCCTTTGCTATGAGAAAAAACATCAAAAGTTTTTTTTCCGTGATAGCTACCAATTCCACTCTCTCCAACACCACCAAAAGGCAATCGATGATTTGCAAAATGAACCATCGTGTCGTTAATTGTTCCACCACCAAAAGAATATTTTTCAATTATTTTTTTAGCAAAACTTTTACGAGTTGTAAAAACATACAATGCTAAAGGTTTGTCGTATTTAGTAATAATAGCATCAAATTCTTCTTCGTTTTTATATGAAATTAATGGTAATATTGGTCCAAAAATTTCTCCTTTCATTACTTCGCTATCTAAACTAGGTTCGTTTATAATGGTAGGAGCAATATAATTATCATCTCTATCTGTTTTACCGCCAACTAAATATTTCTCGCCTTTTAACATAAGTGCTAAACGATCAAAATTACGAGTATTTACAATTCTTGGGTAATCTTCTGATTTTTGAGGGTTTTTACCGTAAGCTTTAATTAACTCTTCTTTAAAATGTTTTACAAATGCTTCTTTTATATCTGAGTGAATTAATAAGTAATCAGGAGCAATACAGGTTTGCCCTCCGTTAATAAATTTACCCCAAACTAATCGTTTAGCGGTAAGTTTAATATTGGCGGTATCGTCAACAATACAAGGGCTTTTTCCGCCTAGCTCTAAGGTTACGGGTGTAAGGTGTTCGGCAGCCGCTTTGGCTACTATTTTTCCTACGGGAACACTTCCTGTAAAGAAAATATAATCCCAATGCTGCATAAGTAGTTCTTGAGACGTTTCTACACCTCCTTCTATTACTGAAACATGGTTTTTATCAAAAACAGATTCAATAATTTCTTTGGTAATTTTACTTACATGTGGTGTTAATTCTGAAGGTTTTAAAATTACAGTATTTCCTGCAGCTATTGCTCCTAAAAGAGGTGCAAAAGCCAACTGATAAGGGTAGTTCCAGGGAGCGATAATTAATACAGTTCCGTATGGTTCCTTATATATTTTTGCTGAAGATGGAAAATTTAATAGAGAAGGTAAGATTCGTTTTGGTTTGCACCAAGAATCTAGATTCTTTAGAGTCATTTTTAATTCAGCTAATACGATAGAAGTCTCAGTCATTATAACTTCGTATTCTGATTTTTTAAAATCATCATACAGTGCTTTTACAATATCTCTTTCTCTCCTTATAAGTTCTTTTTGAAGCTTTTTTAAAGCGTTTTTTCTAAAGGAAATATCTTTAGTTTGTTGTGTCGAAAAAAAGTTTTTTTGTGCTTGAGCTAATTCAGGAATACGCATAGTTAGAATTTGTTTAAAGGTACAAATTTAACTGATTGTTTTAAAGATGTTTTTTAGGTGTTACAAGCAAGCGTCCCAGATAGGTTCTTTTGGAGTTGGTGCGGTAACTTTAATAAGTTCTTTACTTACTGGGTGAATAAATTCAATTTTTCGTGCATGTAAATGAATACTACCATCTTTATTGCTTCTTTTTGCACCGTATTTTAAATCACCTTTAATACTTGAGCCTATGTTAGATAACTGTACTCGTATTTGATGATGGCGACCAGTTTCTAAATCAACTTCAATTAATGAATAGTTTTCTAGTTTTTTAAGAACAGTGTAATGAAGAATTGCTTTTTTGCTACCGTCAATTTCTTTTAAATAGGCGGTAGATTTATTATTTTTAGGATTTTTCTTTAGGAAGTTAATCAGGGTATCTGCTGATTTTTTAGGTTGATTTTTTACAACAGCCCAATACGTTTTTTTGATGGTCTTTTCACGTAGCATTTTATTTAACCGTTCTAATGCTTTTGAAGTACGAGCATATATAACAACGCCAGAAGTTGGTCTGTCTAAGCGATGAACAGTACCCAAATAAACGGCACCAGGTTTATTATATTTATCTTTAATATATTCTTTTAAAACGTCAGAGAGTGGTTTGTCACCAGTTTTGTCGCCTTGTACAATGTCTCCAGCTCTTTTGTTAACAATTATTAAATGATTGTCTTCGTGTAAAACTTGTAAATTGTTTTTAGTAGAATGCATTTTTAAATATAACGTTAAGCACGGTAAAAGAGATTATTTAAAATCTTTAGCAACATCTTGATTTATTCCGTCAATAAAACTTAAGAATTCATCACGACCTAATCCTGTAGCAGAAGAGGTAAGAAACGATGTAGGTAATGTTTCCCAGTATTGTAATAATTTCTTTTTATAAGCAACAATTTGAGTATTTATCTTAGAACTACCCAATTTGTCTGCTTTGGTGAAAACAATACAAAACGGAATTTGATTTTTACTTAAAAATTGCATGAACTCTAAATCTATTTTTTGCGGATCATGACGAGAATCTATTAGTACAAAAGTACAAACTAATTGCTCTCTTTCTTTAAAGTAGTTTTCTATAAAAAATTGAAAAATAGTTCTTTTCTTTTTTGATATTTGTGCGTAGCCATAACCAGGTAAATCGACTAAAAACCATTCTTTATTGATGTTGAAATGGTTAATAAGTTGTGTTTTCCCAGGTTTTCCAGATATTTTTGCTAAATCTTTACGAGCCATTAACATGTTGATCAATGAAGATTTACCAACGTTTGAACGACCTATAAAAGCATACTCAGGTATTCTGTCTTTGGGTGCTTTCATAACATTGCTGTTACTCATCACAAAATCTGCAGATTTTATTTTCATAAAAATAAGTTAAGCTGTTTGCGCTATTATATATTTCGCTTAGAAAGCCAGTTTTCTAAAATTGCGTTAAATTCTTCAGGAGTTTCCATCATTGCAGCATGCCCACATTTATCAATCCAAAATAAATCTGAATCAGGTAATAATTTATGGAAATCTTCAGCAACTTCAGGAGGAGTTACACCATCTTGTTTTCCCCAAATAAGACATGCTGGTTGGTGCATGTTTGGTAAATCATTTGCCATGTTGTGCCTAATCGCACTTTTGGCAATAGATAATGTTTTTAAAGCCTTAATTCTGTCATTTACAATCTCATAAATGTCATCAACAAGTTCTTTTGTAGCTACTTTTGGGTCGTAAAAAACTTCTTGAGCTTTTGTTTCGATATATTCGTAATTACCTCTTTTAGGATAACTATCTCCCATAGATTTTTCATACAAGCCAGAACTACCAGTTAAAACGAGTGCATCTACATCGTTGGGGTAGTGTTTTGTATAGTACAAAGCAATATGACCACCTAAAGAATTTCCTAAAAGAACAACGTCTTTAAGGTTTTTGTATTCAATAAAATCGTGTAAATGCTCTGCTAAGTTTTTTACATTTGTTTTTAACAAAGGCATCGTGTATAAAGGTAGTTCAGGAATTAAAACATGATACCCTTTTTTTGAGAAATATTTAAAAGTTTCATCAAAATTACTAAGGGCTCCCATTAAACCGTGTAATACGATTAATGCTCTTCCTTTCCCTGCTTCTGCATATGTAAAATTACCTTCTTTCTTTAAAAATTCAGTCATTAATGTATAGGATTTGACTCAACCACAAATGTAGTCCTTTTTTGTTGAATTCTTGGTTTTATTATTTGCTGCATGTTTAAGATATTAAAACGCCTTGTATTCAGTTTTTTAGCTAAAAAGCCAAAACTTATGAACAAAGTGGTTAAAAGTGGTAAAAAGTGGTAAATATTTTTTATTTTTGATGCAAACTATGAATACTTGGTGTGGTAAATTTAATTGGAACATATGAATGTAAAATAGATGCTAAAGGGAGGGTGATGATGTCATCAGCTTTTAAGAAGCAGCTATCTTCTGTGTTACAGGATGGGTTTGTTGTAAAGAGATCAGTTTTTCAACCATGTTTGGAGTTGTATCCGATAGGTGAGTGGAATTTAATGATGCAAAAGATTAATAAGTTAAATCGATTTGTAAAGAAGAATAATGATTTTATTAGGCGGTTTACTGCAGGTGTAAAACCTGTTGAGGTAGATACGGCTGGTAGGGTGTTAATTCCAAAAGACTTATGTCAATTCGCAGGTATAGCTAAGCAGGTGGTGTTTTCGTCAGCTGTTAATATTATTGAAATTTGGGATAAGGATAGGTATGAAAAAGTAATAGACGATGCTGTTGTTAATTTTGCAGATTTGGCAGAAGAGGTGATGGGTAATATAGATGTAGATGAGTTATCATAATCCGGTTTTATTGAAAGAGAGTGTAGATGCACTTAATATTAAAGAAGATGGTGTGTATGTAGATGTGACTTTTGGTGGCGGTGGTCATTCGAGAGAAATATTAAGCAGGTTGGGAGTGAATGGAAAGTTGTTTGCTTTTGATCAGGATCCAGATGCGCAAGGGAATAAAATTGAGGATGATCGATTTGTGTTAATAGGTGAGAATTTTCGATTTATTTCGAGGTTTTTGCGTTTTTATGGTGTTCGGAAAGTTGATGGTGTTTTGGCAGATTTAGGCGTGTCTTCGCATCAGTTTGATGAAGCTGAAAGAGGTTTTTCTACTCGATTTGATGCTGACTTGGATATGAGGATGGATCAGAAATCTGATTTGTCAGCAAAGAAAATTATCAATAAATACAGTGAAGAGCGGTTAGCTGATGTATTGTTTTTGTACGGAGAGTTGAGGAATGCAAGAGCTTTGTCTAAAAAAATTATTTCGGCTAGAGAAGAAGAAGAAATTAATACTAGTTTTCAGTTGAAAGAAGTGTTAAAAGAGTTTCTTCCGCAAGCAAAAGAGCATAAGATTTTGGCGCAAATATTTCAGGCGGTAAGAATTGAAGTGAATCAAGAGCTGGAGGTGTTGAAGGAGTTTTTAGAGCAAATGCCTGGTTTGTTAAGTGAAGAAGGACGTTTAAGTGTTATTTCGTATCACTCGTTAGAAGATAGGTTGGTAAAGCGATTTATAAGAACAGGACTGTTTGCAGGGGAGCCAGAAAAAGATTTTTACGGAAATATTAGTGTTCCTTTAAAGAAGGTAGGGAAAATGATTATTCCAACCAAGGAGGAGATAAAAGTGAATAATAGAGCGAGAAGTGCGAAGCTACGAGCGGCAACATTAAAGTAATGTCTAGAGTAAAAGATAGTATTTATGGGATATTACAAGGGCGGTTTTTAACAGATGATAGCTCTTTTAATAATTGGAGAATATTAATTTTTGTTGTAGCGCTATTGTTAATAATGATATCAAGCTCACATAGTTTAGATGCTAAGGTGGTTAAGATAGCTGAGTTGAATAAGATGAAAAGGGAGTTTCGGGCTGAGGATTTTGATACGAGCACGGAATTAACAAGGATGAAATTAGAAAGTAATATTCGGAAAAGGGTTAAGTCTAAAGGGTTGTTTCCTGCAGAAAAGCCACCGCAAAAAATAAAAGTAACAACTAATAAAGAGTAAATAGAAATGGTAATAAAGAAAAGTATATTAAACAAACTCTATGTGGTTGTGGTTTTAATGACGCTTTTCTTCGTGGTTATTGTTTTTAGGATTTTTAATCTTCAGTATGTAGAGGGAGATAAGTACCGTAAGCTTTCTCAAGAGAAAACTGAAAGAAACGATACCATATTTGCAAATAGAGGTAATGTGTATGCTGCTGATGGTAATTTATTGGCTACTTCAATGTCAAAATACACGATTCGAATGGATGCTGTGGCGGTAAAGTCAGAAGTGTTTGAGAAAAATATACGAGCGCTTTCTGAGGCTTTGTCAAAACTATTAGGAAAGCCAACTAGTTATTATCAGAAAAAAATAAGAGAAGCGAAAACGCGTAAAAACCGTTATTTATTAATTGCTCGTGGTATCGGTTATAATGATTATGTAAAGATGAAAAGCTTCCCTATTTTTAAATTAGGGGTTTATAGAGGTGGTTTTATTGCAGATCAAAAGACGATTCGAGTACATCCTATAGGGAAAATAGCAGCGAGAACAATCGGTTATGATAATTCAAAAGGAGGTGCAGGGATTGAAGGTGCTTTTGCTGATTATATGCAAGGAGAAAACGGTTGGAGATTAAAGCAGAAGATAGCTAAAGGGCAATGGAGACCGATTAATGATGTAAACGAAAAGGAGCCGATTGATGGTAGTGATGTTATAACTACAATTGATGTGAATATTCAAGACATAACGCATCATGCATTGTTAAAGCAGTTAGAGTATTTTGAAGCAGATCATGGTTGTGCGGTTGTGATGGAGGTTAAAACTGGAAAAATAAAAGCTATTGCAAATCTTGGTGTAACTTCAAAAGGGAAGTATTACGAGAAAAGAAATTATGCGGTTTGGGAAAGTCATGAACCGGGGTCTACCTTTAAGTTGGCAAGTTTAATGGCTGCATTAGAAGATAAAGTAGCTGATACATCTGATATTATTGATTGTGAAAAAGGGAAGATTTTTATAAATAATAGAAAGGTACAGGATAGTAGAAGAGGAGGGCATGGAAAAATTTCATTAGCTCGTGTTTTTGAAGTTTCATCAAATGTTGGTATTGTGAAAACAATTCAAAAGCATTATGATAAGAATCCGAAAAAATTTATAAAACGAATAAAATCATTTGGTTTAGATCAATTAACAGGTGTTAAAATAAAAGGAGAAGGGAAGCCGTATATTCCAAACCCTTCAGAAAAGAGTTGGAGTCCGATTTCATTAGAATGGATGGCTTTTGGAGGATATGGTGTTTCTGTAACTGCATTACAAATGTTGGCTTTTTATAACGGGGTGGCTAATAACGGAAAATTAGTGAAACCATATTTTGTAAAAGAATTAAGAGTTGGAGGGAAAGTAGAGAAAAGCTTTGGAACTGAGGTTTTAAAAGAAAAGATAGCGTCTCAGGTTACTATAGATAAAGTTCGAAAAATAATGAAGAACGTTGTCGTTAAAGGAACTGCTGAGAGAATATATTCTTCTAATTTTTCTATGGCAGGAAAAACAGGGACAGCTAAAAAATGGATACCTAAGCATAAGGATAAAACAGGTAAAACAATTTACGGTCATTATTCCAATAAAAAATATGTGGCTTCATTTGCAGGTTTTTTTCCTGCAGAGAATCCTAAATATTCATGCATTGTAGTTGTTCATAGTCCTAAGAAAGAAAAAGGTTATTATGGGGGTATAGTTGCAGCACCAGTTTTTAAAGAAATTGCTCAGAAAATTTACACAACAACTCCGGTAAATAATCAATTGGTATCTGATAAAATATCATCAGCAAGTGTTGATAAGGAATATCAGAATTATTATGAAAAATTAAGAAAGTATAAAACAATTATGCCTAAAGTTATAGGAATGAGTGGGATGGATGCAATTGCGTTGTTAGAAAATATGGGGATGAAAGTTAAGTTTTCTGGAATGGGAAAAGTGACTGAGCAATCTATAGGTAAGGGAGTAAAGTTAACAAAGGGAGCAACAGTTTATTTAAAGTTATCATAATTGAAGAATTTAAAAGACATATTATTTAAAGTATCTGTAAATAAAATTTATGGAGATACAAATGTGCTAATCAATAAGATTCAGTTTGATAGTCGATTGATACAAGATAAAGACGTATTTGTTGCTCAAAGAGGAGTTACCGTTGATGGACATCAATTCATAGAGAAAGCATTGAGTTTAGGTGCGACTGTTGTTGTTTGTGAAATCGTTCCAGTAAATAAAAAAGAAGGTGTAACGTATATAGAAGTTGAAGATTCTAATACAGCTTTGGCAGTTATGGCTGCTGGTTTTTACGAAAATCCATCAGCTAAATTACAGTTGGTTGGTATTACTGGTACAAACGGTAAAACAACTATTGCTACATTATTATATAACTTATTTAAAAAAGCAGGATATAAGGTCGGTTTACTATCAACAGTTAAAGTAATGGTGGGTGATGAAGAGCATAAAGCGACACATACAACGCCAGATTCACTAGCGATAAATAAGTATTTATCGTTAATGGTTGAAGAAGGAGTGGATTATTGTTTTATGGAGGTGAGTTCTCATGGAATTCATCAAAAGCGTACCGAGGGTTTGCGCTTTACAGGAGGTGTTTTTACAAATTTATCTCACGATCATTTAGATTATCATGAGACATTTGCAGCGTATAGAGATGTGAAAAAATCATTTTTTGATTCGTTACCTAAAACAGCATTTGCTTTGGTGAATATAGATGATAAAAACGGGCAAATAATGCTGCAAAATACCAAAGCTAATAAACAAACCTATGCTTTAAAAACGGTGGGTGACTTTAAAGCAAAGGTTTTAGAAAAACGTTTTTCAGGAAGTCTGTTAACGATAAATAATATTGAGATTTGGACGAAGTTAATAGGGGAGTTTAATGCGTCTAATTTATTAGCAATTTTTGGAGTCGCAGATTTATTAGGCTTAGAAAAAATTGAAACGCTAAGGCTTATAAGTGAGTTAGAAAGTGTTAGTGGGCGTTTTGAATATACTATTTCAAAAGAAGGGGTAACAGCAATTGTTGATTATGCACATACGCCAGATGCACTTAAGAATGTATTGCAAACTATAAATGATATTCGTACAGGAAATGAAAAAGTAATAACTGTTGTTGGTTGTGGAGGTAATAGAGATAAAACAAAACGACCTAAAATGGCAATGATAGCTTCTCAATTAAGTAGTCAGGCAATATTAACTTCTGATAATCCAAGAAATGAAGATGCTCAGGTTATTATTGATGAGATGGAGAAAGGAGTGTCAGCAGAAAATTATAAAAAAACATTGTCAATTTTAAATAGAAAGCAAGCTATAAAAACAGCATGCAAATTGGCGGTAACAGGAGATATAATATTGATTGCAGGAAAAGGACATGAAAATTATCAGGAAATAAATGGTGTAAAGCATCATTTTGATGATTTGGAAGAAGTGGTGAATTGTTTTAATCAATTAATAAACTCATAAAATGCTGTATTATATATTTCAATATTTAGAAAGTGAATTTAATCTTACGGGAGCAAGTGTGTTTCAGTTTATTACGTTTAGGGCAGCTACAGCTTTTATATTGTCTTTATTGATATCAATGATTTTTGGAAAAAAAATCATTAATTATTTAAGAAGACTTCAGGTAGGAGAAACGGTAAGGGATTTAGGATTAGCGGGTCAGGTTCAAAAAGCAGGAACCCCAACTATGGGAGGGGTTATTATAATTCTTGCAACTTTGGTTCCGGTTCTTTTAATGGCGAAGCTAGAAAATATTTACATCATAATCTTGTTAATAACCACTGTTTGGATGGGTTTAATAGGCTTTACAGATGATTACATAAAAGTATTTAAAAAAGACAAAGCTGGACTAAAAGGAAAGTTTAAGGTTTTAGGTCAGGTAGGGTTAGGTGTAATTGTAGGAGCGATGTTGTATTTTCATCCAGATGTAACAATTAAAGAACAGTTGCCTACTTCACAGCAAATAGTGCAAGAGAGTGGAAAAGTAAAAGTATTTGGAGAAGCTCATAAATCAACAAAAACAACAGTGCCATTTTTAAAAGACAATGAATTAGACTATGCAAAAGTGTTTAATTTTTTAGGAGATGATTACGCAGGTTATGGATGGATTGTTTTCATATTTGTGGTTGTTTTTATTGTAACAGGAGTTTCAAATGGAGCGAATCTAACTGATGGTATAGATGGGTTGGCAGCAGGAACATCAGCAATTATTGTTGTTGTTTTAGCAATACTAGCATGGATTTCTGGAAACATAATTTTCGCTGATTATCTTGATGTAATGTACATTCCTAACTCTGGAGAAATGACGGTGTTTATTTTTGCCTTTGCAGGTGCTTTAATAGGGTTTCTTTGGTATAATACATTTCCTGCTCAGGTGTTTATGGGGGATACAGGAAGTTTAACTATTGGGGGTGTAATAGCGGTTATTGCAATAGCCATTAGAAAAGAATTATTATTACCTGTTTTAGCAGGTGTTTTTGTAGTTGAAAACCTATCAGTAATACTTCAAGTTTTTTATTTTAAATATACAAAAAAGAGATTTGGAGAAGGAAGAAGGATTTTTAAAATGGCGCCATTACATCACCATTATCAAAAATTAAATTATCACGAGACTAAAATAGTTACCCGTTTTTGGATTGTAGGAATTTTGTTAGCAGTATTAACAATTGTAACCTTAAAATTAAGATAAGATGAAGCGGTTAGTGGTTCTTGGTGGTGGAGAAAGTGGTGTAGGAGCTGCGTTACTGGGGAAACAAAAAGGATTTGATGTTTTTGTTTCTGATAAAGGAAGTATTTCTGATAAATATAAAAAAGTATTAGTAGTTAATTTAATTGATTTTGAAGAGTATCAGCATACCGAAAATAAAATTTTTAATGCTAATGTGGTTGTAAAAAGCCCTGGTATTCCTGATAAGATTGCTTTAATACAGCAATTAAATTTAAAAGGGATAAGTGTAATTTCTGAGATTGAATTTGCATCTGAATTTACTGATGCAACAGTGATTGGTGTAACTGGTTCAAACGGAAAAACAACAACAACGATGCTTTTGGGGCATGTGCTTAAAAAAGCAGGGCTAAAAATAGGTGTTGGAGGAAATATAGGAGACAGTTTTGCGAAGCAGGTTGCTGAGCAAAGTTATGAAGAATATGTGTTAGAGTTAAGTAGCTTTCAGTTAGATGGAATAATTGATTTTAAGCCGCATATAGCGATTATGACAAACATATCGCCTGATCATTTAGATCGGTATGATTATGATTACGATAAATATATAAAATCAAAGTTTCGAATAACAAAAAATCAAACAGAAAACGATTTTTTAATATACGATGCAGATGATGAAGCCATGCAGAATTGGCTAGGTAAAAATAAAGTTAACGCAAAAAAAATTCCGTTTTCAGTAGAAAAAGAATTGGAGTATGGAGTTTTTTTAAGGCAAGATAAAATAATTATGAAATTAAAAACAGAAGATATATTGATGAATGTTTCTGAATTAACATTACAAGGAAAACACAATACTAAAAATGCAATGGCTGTGGCTATGGCTGCGAGATTGTTGAAAGTAAGAAAAGAAGCAATTGCAGAGAGTTTGTCTGATTTTGAAGGTGTTGAACATCGTTTAGAAAATGTGCAAAAAATTAATGGCGTACAGTTTATTAACGATAGTAAGGCTACGAATGTTAATGCTGTTTTTTATGCTTTAGAATGTATGGATGGTCCAACAGTTTGGATTGTTGGTGGTGTTGATAAGGGAAATGATTATGCAGATTTATTACCGTTAGTAAGAGAGAAAGTGAAAGCAATTGTTTGCTTAGGTTTAGATAATCAAAAAATCATTGAAACATTTGGTAATGTTGTAGATATTTTGGTAGAGACAGCAGGAGCAGAAGAGGCTGTAAAAGTAGCAAATAAGGTAGCTAAAAACGGAGATGTAGTTTTGTTATCTCCAGCTTGTGCTAGTTTCGATTTATTTGAGAGCTACGAAGATAGAGGTGATAAATTTAAGGAAGCAGTTAAAAGTTTATAAAAAAGTAAATTGATTAATGAAAACCATTTTTCAACATATAAAAGGAGATAGGGCTATATGGGCAATTGTTGCTGTATTGGCTATATTTTCATTTATGCCAATATATAGTGCAAGTACCAATTTAGTTTATGTGGTTGGTAATGGGTCTACTTTTGGGCATTTAGTAAAGCATATAGTATTATTAATTACTGGTTTTGCTGTAATTTATGGGGTGCATAGAATTCCTTATAGATACTTTAGTGGGGGTGCTGTTTTAATGATACCTGTAGTAATTTTGTTGCTGGTGTTTACGTTGGCGCAAGGAAAAGTTATTGGAGGGGCAAATGCAAGTCGGTGGATTCGGATTCCGTTTGTTGGTATTGGTTTTCAAACCTCTACATTAGCGGGCTTGGTGTTAATGGTTTACGTTTCTAGGTATTTAGCAAAAAATAAAGAAAAAGTAATTGTATTTAAAGAGAGTTTGTTGCAGTTGTGGTTGCCAGTAGGTTTGGTATTGGTTTTAGTGCTTCCTGCAAATTTTTCGACAACAGCTATTGTTTTTTCAATGATATTGTTGTTAACTTATATAGGAGGATATCCGTTAAAGTATATAGGTTACATAGTTAGTATGGGGCTGTTTTCTTTGTTGTTTTTTATATTAGTAGCAAAAGCTTTTCCAGATGCAATGCCTAATCGTGTAAATACTTGGCAGAGTAGAATTGAAGGCTTCTCTAGGCCAGAAGGAAAAGAAAATTACCAAGTCGAAAAAGCTAAAATAGCGATAGCTACGGGTGGAGTGATAGGTAAAGGTCCTGGTAAAAGTGTACAGAAAAATTTTTTACCACAATCTTCGTCAGATTTTATTTATGCAATTATTGTAGAAGAATATGGATTTGTGGGAGCTGTAGTGGTTATGTTTATTTATTTTTTATTGTTACTTCGGATTTTAATTACAGCAAAAAAAGCAACTACAGTTTTTGCGACATTAATGGTTGTAGGAGTTGGGGTTCCGATTGTTTTTCAAGCGATGATTAATATGGCGGTAGCAGTAAATATATTACCAGTAACAGGGCAAACACTTCCGTTAATTAGTAGTGGAGGTACTTCTATTTGGATGACTTGTTTTGCGTTGGGAATGATATTAAGTGTAAGTGCCTCTAAGAATGAAACTGAAGAAACAATTTTAGATGATAATCCTTTAGATATTTTACATGAAACAATCGATTAACATTATTATAAGTGGAGGTGGAACGGGAGGACATATATATCCTGCAATTGCAATTGCAAATGAAGTAAAGTTGCGGTATCCGGAAGCTAACATTTTGTTTGTGGGAGCGAGTGATAAGATGGAGATGGAAAAAGTGCCACAAGCAGGGTATGATATTAAAGGATTATGGATATCAGGGATTCAAAGAAAACTTACTTTTAATAACCTATTATTTCCTTTTAAGTTATTAAGTAGTTTATGGAGTGCTTATAGAATTATTAAAAAGTTTAAACCAAATATTGTTGTTGGTACTGGTGGTTTTGCTAGTGGACCTACACTTATGGTTGCTAGTGGAAAAGGTATTCCGACAGTAATACAAGAGCAGAATTCATATCCAGGGATTACGAATAAATTACTAAGTAAAAAAGCAAGTAAAATATGTGTAGCTTATGATAATTTAGAGCGTTTTTTTCCTGAAGATAAAATTATAAAAACAGGAAACCCTATTCGGCAAGATTTGTTACTTGTTCATGCTAAAAAAGAAGAAGGTGGAACGTTTTTTGAGTTAGATAAAACAAAAAAAACAATTTTGGTTTTAGGAGGAAGTTTAGGTGCTCGAAAAATTAATCAATTAATTGAAGCAAATCTGACGTTTTTTAAAGAGCAAGGAGTTCAATTAATTTGGCAATGCGGTAAGTTGTATTTTGAGGAATATAAAAAATATAATGAAGTTGATAATGTGCAAGTGCATCAATTTTTAAATAGAATGGATTTAGCTTATGCGGCAACAGATTTTGTTGTTTCGAGAGCAGGCGCAAGTTCTGTTTCAGAATTGTGTGTAGTTGGGAAGCCAACAATTTTTATACCCTCGCCTAATGTAGCTGAAGATCATCAAACTAAAAATGCAAAATCTATAGTAGATAAACATGGGGCAATTTTAGTTAAAGAAAATGAACTAGAAACTTTTCCTATTGTAGTTGAAACATTATTAAAAGATAAGGGAAAACAGCAAAGTTTAAGTGAGTGTATAAATGAATTAGCGTTGCCAAATGCAACGAATGATATAGTTAACGAAATAGAAAAATTAATAGGTTAGTGAATTTTAAAACGATACATAGCGTTTATTTTATTGGAGTTGGGGGTATTGGTATGAGTGCTATTGCTCGTTATTTTTCTATAAACGGAAAAAAAGTTTTTGGTTACGATAAAACACCAAGCCCAATAACAAAAGGTTTAGAAGATATTGGGGTGGAAATTCATTTTAATGATGCCGTTAAAAATATACCTATTTCGTGTTTAAATAAGGAGAAAACATTGGTAGTGTACACTCCAGCAATTCCAAGTGATCATAAAGAGCTAAATTATTTTATAAATAATGAGTTTACGCTTTTAAAAAGAGCTGATGTTTTAGGTGAAATAACTAAAAACACTTTCTGTTTGGCTGTTGCGGGAACTCATGGTAAAACGACAACTTCATCAATTTTAGGGCATATTATGCAGCCTCATAAAGCAACTTCTTTTTTAGGAGGAATTGCAGAGAACTATAATTCTAATTTGATATTAGGGGAGGATAAAGTATCGGTTGTTGAGGCAGATGAATTTGATAGATCTTTTTTAAAGTTGTCACCAAATATTGCATGCGTTATCTCTATGGATGCAGACCATTTAGATATTTACGGTGAAAATGAAATATTGCAGCAAACGTTTAGAGATTTTTCGAATATGGTTTCTGATACTTTAATTGTAGCAAAAGGATTGCCATTAGAAGGATTGACTTACGCAGTAAATGAATCAGCAGATTATGAAGCGCATAATGTTAGGGTTGGTAAAGGGAAGTATGTTTTTGATGTAAAAACTCCAACGGCTGAAATAAAAAATATAGAGTTTAATTTGCCAGGAAAGCATAATATGATGAATGCTTTAGTGGCATTAGCAATGGCAGATGTTTATGGTGTTTCATTGAATGATATAAAAGTTCAATTGAAAACTTTTATAGGAGTTAAACGTAGATTTTCATATAAAATTAGAACAGATGATGTTGTGTTAATTGATGATTATGCACATCATCCAACAGAAATAAGTGCCGTCTCAGATTCAATACGTGAAATGTACCCGAATGAGAAAGTGTTGGCAGTTTTTCAACCGCATTTATATAGTAGAACAAAAGATTTTGCTGACGATTTTGCAAAAGCACTTTCAAAATTTGATGAAGTTTTATTGTTGGATATTTATCCAGCAAGAGAGTTATCTATAGAAGGGGTTACATCTTCTTGGTTGTTAGAAAAAGTAAATTTAGTAAATAAAAAATTAATATCTAAAGAGAAATTAAGTGACGAAATTTTAAAATCTGAGTCAAAAATAGTAGCGATGTTAGGGGCCGGAGATATTGGATTGTTAGTAGATGAAGTAAAGATTAATTTAGAAAATAAATTTAAAATATAGAAATGAAAAAAGTAGCTACATATTTGTTTTTTTTCTTGCTGTTAATCTTTTTGAGCTTTTTATATAGCTTCACAACTGATAGAAATGGTGTAAGAAAGGTAGAAGAAACGGTAGTTGAGTTTGAAGCTGGAGATAATAACTTTTTGACGCACAGTATAGTTGATAAATTGTTAATACAAAATAAAGAATTTGTTAAAAATCAACCAAAAAGAGTAGTAAATTTACACTTTTTAGAGACAAATGTTTCGGCGAACCCATATGTTGAAAAAGCAGTCGTTTTTTTAAACGTAAATGGGGTGTTAAAAACGGTGATAAAACAGCGTAAACCAATAGCGCGTATTGTTGATAAGAGTAAATCTTATTATATTGATAAATACGGAATAGAAATTCCGTTATCAGTAAATTTTTCAGCAAGAGTGCCATTAGTTTCAGGTATAAAGGAGTCTGAAGATATCAACGAACTAATAAAGCTAATAAAAGTAATTGAAAGCAATGATTTTTTAGTAAAAGAAGTTATTGCAATTCAAAAAAATGCTCAAAACGAATATGTTTTTACTGTTCGTAGCGGGTCGTATAAAATTATTTTTGGAAAGCTTGAAAATGAAAATGAGAAAATAAAAAAACTTATTGCATTTTATAATAAAGCATTGGTAGATAAAACGATTAAAAATTATAAGACAATAAATGTAAAATACCACAACCAAGTTGTGTGCACAAAACAAAGTCTAAATGGAGAACAATAAAATAGCAGTAGGTTTAGATATTGGTACAACAAAAATTGTTGCCATGATTGGTCGTAAGAACGAGTACGATAAATTAGAGGTTTTAGGTATTGGTAAAGCCAAAAGTTTAGGTGTAAAAAGAGGTGTGGTAAATAACATTACGCAAACAATTAAATCTATACAACAAGCCATTGATGAAGCAGAAAGTGTTTCTGGACAGAAAATAGAAAATGTAGTTGTTGGTATTGCAGGACAACATATTAGAAGTTTACATCATAGTGATTATATTACAAGAGAAAAATCAGATGAAGTAATTAATGATGATGATATTGAAAGTTTAGTAGGTCAAGTTCATAAATTAGTAATGCTTCCTGGTGAAGAAATTATTCATGTATTACCACAAGACTATAAAGTAGATAGCCAATCGGAAATTAAAGAGCCGATAGGGATGTATGGTGGGCGATTAGAAGCTAATTTTCATGTAGTGGTTGGTCAAGTTTCGTCTATTAGAAATATTGGTAGATGTGTAAAAAGTGCAGGGTTAAGTTTATCAGACATTACTTTAGAGCCATTAGCATCAGCATCAGCAGTATTAAGTCAAGAAGAAAAAGAAGCAGGAGTCGCTTTGATTGATATCGGTGGTGGTACTACTGATTTAGCAATATTTAAAGACGGTATTATTCGTCATACAGCAGTAATTCCTTTTGGAGGAAATGTAATTACTGAAGATATTAAAGAAGGGTGTTCAATAATTGAAAAACAAGCGGAATTATTAAAAGTTAAGTTCGGATCTGCATGGCCAGGAGAAAATAAAGAAACAGAAATAGTTTCAATACCTGGGTTAAGAGGAAGAGAGCCTAAAGAAATTACGCTTAAAAATTTATCAAAAATAATTCATGCTAGAGTTCAAGAAATTATTGAGCATGTATACTTAGAAATAAAAAATTACGGACACGAAACACAAAAAGGAAAGTTAATTGCTGGTATTGTTTTAACAGGAGGAGGATCTCAGTTAAAGCATTTACGTCAGTTAGTAGAATATATTACTGGAATGGACGTTCGTATTGGGTATCCTAATGAGCATTTAGCAGGTGATTCTGATGAAGTCTTATCAAGTCCTTCGTATGCAACAGCAGTAGGGTTATTGATGGAAGGTTTGCAAAAGAATTCTTATGAGAATGAAAAGGTAGAAATTATAGATGAAGATGTAAGAGTTAAGGATAAAGAAATTATTGAAACGGTATTCGAATCAGAAGAAGTTTTAAATGAAAACAAGCACGTTACAAAAGATAAGTCTAAATCTATTTTCGAAAAATTTACAGAAAGATTCAAAGAGTTTTTAGACAACGCTGAATAAATAAATATAAATAGACATTCTTTTTTTTGTCCCCTAAAAATAGGAATGTTAGTGAATAAGAATAAAAAAAAATAGGAGTATGAGCACAGAGTTAAACAACATTTCATTCGACATGCCAAAAACAAAATCGAATGCGATTAAGGTGATTGGAGTTGGTGGGGGAGGTAGCAACGCAGTAAATCACATGTTTAGTCAGCAAATTCACGGAGTGGATTTTGTAATTTGTAATACAGATGCACAAGCACTTGAAAATAGTCCGATTCCTAATAAGATTCAATTAGGGGCGCACTTAACATCAGGTTTAGGAGCAGGAGCAAATCCAGAGGTTGGTGCACAAGCAGCAGCTGAAAGTATACAAGAAATTCAGCAAATGTTAAGTACACATACCAAAATGGTGTTTATCACTGCAGGTATGGGAGGTGGTACAGGTACTGGTGCTGCACCTATTATTGCTAAAATAGCAAAAGATATGGACGTTTTAACGGTTGGTATCGTTACAATGCCATTTCAGTTTGAAGGAAGAATGCGTACCAAGCAGGCTCAAAACGGAATAGATGAATTACGTAAAAACGTAGATTCACTTATTGTTATAAATAATAACAAGTTAAGAGAAGTTTATGGGAACTTAGGTTTTAAAGCTGGGTTTTCTAAAGCTGATGAAGTTTTAGCTACAGCAGCAAAAGGTATTGCAGAGGTAATAACACATCACTATAAGCAAAATATAGATTTACATGATGCTAAAACAGTACTTTCTAATAGTGGAACTGCAATTATGGGGTCTGCTAAAGAAACAGGTGTAGATCGTGCTAAGAACGCTATTGTAAAAGCATTAGATTCTCCGTTATTAAACGATAATAAAATTACAGGAGCTAAAAACGTATTATTATTAATCGTTTCTGGTGTTAACGAAGTAACTTTAGATGAAATCGGAGAGATTAATGATTACATTCAAGATGAAGCAGGTTATGATGCAAACATCATCATGGGAGTTGGTGAAGATGAATCATTAGAAGATGGTATCGCAGTAACAATTGTTGCTACAGGTTTTACAGCTGATCAACAAGGAACTATTACAAATACTGAAGTAAAAAAAATTGTTCACACTTTAGAAGACGAACAAAAGGCAACGTATAATTTTGGTGAACAAAAAGTTCAAGTTGCACCAACAATAAACGAACCTCTTTCAGTACCAACAGCACCAATAAAAGTTGTTCATGTATTAGAAGAAGAAGTTAAAGAGCCTAGATTAGGTTTAATTCCAACTACAGAAATTTTAAAAAACGTAAATGTAGTATATGATGAGATTGCTGTTGAAACAATTTCTGAAGACGATTTTATAATCACTAATATTACTGAGCAAAAAATAGTTCAAAAAGAAGTAAAACAGCAACCAATTCAACAAGATTTATTGTTTGATTTACCTGTGAATTCTTATGAAGAAATAACGCCAGTTAACGAAGTTCCTGAAACTACGAATGAAATAAAAAATATTAATGTAACAGCTGAAGAAATTAAACCTCAAGTACGTGAAGTTGAAAAGCGTTATGTATTAGAAGATTTTAATGCACAACCAACTATTGGAAAGAGTTCTACGCCTGTTATAAAAGAAGAGGTTGAAGAGGCGTTACAGTTTGAAGTAAAAACAAAAACTGAAGATGATAGTAATAATATTGAAGCTTCAGGTGAAGAGGTTTCTCCTTTAAGTATTACGATTTCTGAGTTACAGAAGAGAACGCAAGAAAGACGTGATAAAATGAAAGGTTTTAATTATAAATTCAACGATCAAGTAAGTAAAAATATTGATGAGATTGAACGTCAACCAGCATATAAACGATTAGGGGTAGATATTAATACAGATTCAGAAATAAGTAAATCAGATACTGCTTTAAATACAGATAATAACGATTTATTACGTTCAAACAATTCATTTTTACATGATAATGTAGATTAATAAAAAAGTAATAAAAATTTTAAAATTCCCGATTCGTCGGGAATTTTTTCATAAAACAACTATAACTATGAGTTTGCAAAAACAAGTAATTGATAAGATGAAAGAAGCTATGAAGTCGAAAGATAAAGTAGCTTTAACCGCTCTTAGAGCATTAAAGTCTGCTTTTATGTTGGCAAATACCGAAACAAGTTCTGGAGATACTTCTGAAGCAGATGAGTTAAAGATTGTTCAAAAGCAAGTAAAGCAACGAAAAGATAGTGCAGTTATTTTCTCTGAGCAAGGAAGAGACGATTTAGCTGCACCTGAATTAGCAGAAGCTGCTATTTTAGAACAGTTTTTACCAGAAGCTTTATCTAATGAAGAGATTGAGAAAGTAGTAAAAGAAGTTATTGCTAAAGTAGGTGCTTCGGGTATGAAAGATATGGGTAAAGTTATGGGTATGGTATCTAAAGAATTGGCAGGACAGGCTGATGGAAAAACCATTTCAAACATTGTTAAGCAAACTTTAGCTTAAAATAATATTGGCCTCGTAGTTCAACTGGATAGAATATCAGATTTCGGCTCTGATGGTTGGGGGTTCGAATCCCTTCGAGGTCACTAGGTTTTATTATTTACTTTAATTTATTGCGTCTATTTTTTAATTTATTACATTAATTGAGGTAGAGAACGCCCCAGGTAACTACCCAGTTAAAAGTACTGGGAAGTTTAGTGTTAAGAAAGACTACAACTGTATTGATGGAACTTGTGCTTTTTATATACAAATATTTCATAATGGTAAAAGAAAAAGAATACCGTTAGGTATTAATGTTAAGCTGTCTAGTTTTGATGAAAAAAGGAATTAATTAAAGGGGGAAGTGAAATAGCTAAAGATTACAATTTAATTATAGGCAAAAAACTAGCTGATATTAATAAAATATCCGCGAGCTATCGGTAGAGTGAGACATATTTAAGTCTTGAGAAACTTATAGAAGAACTTACAAAACCAACTTCAAAATCTGATTTTATTCTATAACTAAGAATTAAAAAAACAAAAAGGATTAATAAAAGATAGTACTTATAACAAAAAAAGTCAACGCTAAAAAAAATAAGGAATACAAGTAACAAATTTTTTTCAAGAAATTAATGTTGATTTTATTAATTATTTTAAAATTTAGTCAAAAAAAAATTTAAAGAATCAAGATATTACTTTGGAAACCTTATTAAAGAAGTTCCTTAACATAGCTTATTCAAAAGGTATTAAAACCCCTTTGAATCCTAAAGATTTAAAAATTATAGGCAACTAGTGATATTAAAAAATATTTAACTTTTCACGTATCTAGGTTTTCTTTTGCTACAAAATTATTTAATAAAAGGAGGAGGAGTTGAGAATTTACAAAAACCTTTAGCTCATTCTAGTATTATGATACTATGGTTTTTTTCTCAGTAAAGAAAAGCCCATACCTCCCTCAAATATAAAAAGAAGAAATACGGTTCGGCAGCGGAATCGCACCTTTTTTTTAAAAAAAACTATTGTTTAATCTGTTTATTATTAGTGTTTTATTTCTTGTTTTGAATATGTTTTATCTTTATTTAATAAAGATAAGTTTATGAATATTATTATAAGGTAAATCAATTGATTTTATATACATTTTTTCAGTGTCGATTTCTAATATTTTATATTTAAGGTTATATAGTTTAATAGTTAAGATACTATCGTTAATCGTATAATTCGATTCTATATTATTAACAGGGCTTTCAAGTTTAACATCAAGGTCTGCTAATTTAGTATCTATAGGACTACTTTCTAAACGCCAACGATGATTTTCTTCAAACACCCAAAAAGTATTAAGTAAACCGAAGCTTGGTTTTATTCGCTTATTATTTTCTAACTTCCAAATAGAATCGAGTTGCCATCTACCAATTATATTTAATTGTGCCATTTCCGTATATGGAACTCTTATAATATTATTTTTAATCTGTTTATTGGTTTCCTTGCAAGAAGAGAAAGCGTAGAGTAAACAAATAATAGCAATATTGATTATATAATTCTTTAATAACATTTAGTACTTCTTAGTTTTTATATTTCAGGTATTTGTTCTTCGCTGTCTTGTCCTGAAATACGGCTACAGGTTAAAATTGATTTTACGCTGATAATTTGTATACCATATTTGGTGTTTTATAGTCTAAAGATAAATGTAATTTTACTTCATTGTATAAATTAATTGCACTTTTTGCAGCCCTCTTTTACATGTGCTACGTTTTCAAAGGTTTAATCGAGATAAAATTCGTCTTTTAATATTCCGTTTACGATTTCTTCCATCGCATTTTCGTAGCAATTATTTTCTTCAGTCATACTAATATCTATCTTTTTATTTTAAGTATTTGTGTATAAATATTGCTAGAATACTGTATTTCTCTGTCTGAATGATGAATGAGCTGTTTAATATTCTTATTAAGTATTCTCACGCCCCCTTTTAAATCTAAACTGTCACTAAGATAATAACCTACTATTTTCCTAGAATACTAAAGCTAAATAATAAAACTCTTTTATGGTTCTAATACATGTGATATCAGGTGCACAAATTTGATTAGGTCTACTAATTTTTATGTTTTTGTACTTGTAAAAACGATGATACGAATTTGTGGTTCTGGCACTATTTTTCTTTGTAAGAGTAAGCACGTTATGTTTTCTTAGCACTTTAAATAACGTGCCTCTGTCACTTTAATATTAACAAACTCTTTATCTAGACATCGAATAAGTTTACGCACACCTTCTCTAGGAAGGTATTTGCGTCTTTTTCTAACAATATTTATAATCTGTTGTGATAGGGTTAAGCGTTTATCAACTCTTTTTTTATGCTTGTAATAAGCATTATGTTTAAGTCCAAAACAATTAGATATGGTAGTTAAAGAAGCAAACCTCTTAGCTTTTTATTTAGCTTTAATTAAGGCTTTATACTTAACTTTTTTTTAGTAGTAGTTTTTTAAGTTGCTCCACCTCTTTTTGAAGTGTTTATTTCTAGATATTTCGTCTTTAGTTTCCTGTTTCACTCTGGTGTTCATTAAGTCTTTACGATTGTGTTTTTTAATCCACATGTTTACTGTTGTAGCTGCAATAGAGTAGAGTTTGCAAAGTTCACTTTCTGTGTGTTTACTGATAGTAAGTTCAGCTAAAATTTTTAATTTAAAAGGTTCACTGTAGCGTCTAATTACTTTGTCATTTCTGTACATAATGTTTAAAATTATACAGCCTTATTTCAGGACGAGTCATATCTAAAATTAAATTTATGAATAGGGTAATAGGTTTTTTGCTATTTCTAAAATTTCAGCTATATCATAAGTGGTACAATAAGGTAATTGAAACAGATTTATTAAAGCTCTAGTATTTTTATTTGATTATGTTGTAGTTCAATTTTAAATTGTTTTTCTAAAGCTTTTAATAAACTAGAAATAACAACTCTAGAAGTATGCAAATCGTTTGCTATTTGTAAAAGGGAACTACAATGATTACTCTTTTTTAAGCATGAATAAATGTTTATTCATGCTTAAAAAAAATTACAAATTTATGTTTTGAATATATAATTTATAACTACTTTTAGTATCAGCTATTTAACCTTATTAGTAGCCATTAAAAAAATATGAAAAATCAGTATTTATGAGTTTATTTTTAGTAAAAGCAGCTAAACGATTAGGGTCTGATAAAGAGATTATGGATTCTTATTGGGCTTATCATGAGCGGGAACAAAATTGGTTTTTCTCTCCTAATCCACAGCTAGAAGGAGCAGCATCAAAACCTCACAGTCTTCCAAGTAGTGATTCTTGGAAAAAGAAAACTTCAGAAGAAAGAAAAAAAGTATGGAATAGGTTATCTCTTAAACAAAGAATGACTATTTCGACTTTAGCAGGTTTTGGTTATGAAGGAAGAGGTATTAATTTGGATAGTTCTACTCACTATTCAAAACTACAAGAAGCTTTTGTAAGTGGATGGAGAAGTGATTTGTATAGTGTTTTTTGGAGTGATGCTAGTGATGGAAAACGTTGGTTGTGTAATGTTTTTGTGGGAGATGCAATTTATTTGCATAATCGTAAAAATTTTACTTCTGGAAATAATCACTATTATGACCCATCACAAATTTATATGGGCAAATCTTCTTTAAGAAAACGAAATAGTTATAAAGATGTAGAAGCTGGAGATATTTGTGTTTTTGGAACAGGTCATGTAGAAATTATTACAAGTATACAAAAAAACTTGATTGCTGATGATGGATTTTGTTCTATCGGAGCTGGTCGAGGAGGAAATAGAAGTAATATGGGGCTTATTAAATGTGACTCATTTTTTTCTTTTGGGAAAAGAGAATTAGATAATGATAATCACACTTACTTTCATGTTTAAGTTTATTATAGATATATAGAAAGTAGTTAAAAAATAGCATTATAATAACATGAAAAAGAATATTAAATTTCATCTAATAACTACTATAACCAATAGTATCTTAATTTTATTTTTATTGAAATTTCACGAATATATTATAGATACATTTATTGATAACTTATTTTTTATAAGAGTCGAGGAAAATTTCTATTTAATATATCTAACGTCTCTCTTTCTATTTTCTTGGTTGTTTACTTTTACGATATATAAGTTTAAAAATTATAGAAAACATTTTATTATTTTTTTCTTTTCATTATTGACTTTTCTATTATTGCTTATTATCTATGATGTATTTAATGGTTATCAAAATAATATTGAATATTATGATAGTTTATTAGATTACTGCCTAAAAAAAAGCAACTATATTTTATTTAAAGAGAAAACTTTAATTGCTGCTATTCTAATTTCACTTTTAGTTTATGTTAGTCAAACCTTAATTGGAAAAAGATTACTGCCAAAAATGTATAAATAATATTAAAACTATCGTTTGTCTAAAAATATTTTTTACTTCAAGTTAAATGAATCTACGAGATTTTACATATCATAGATTTTAAAACCTGTGAGGTATTCATAACCATTGATTTGTCTTTTTTTTTAAAAAACTACAAATTTATAATATAATAACTATAGCTACTTTTAGTTTTAATGATATAACATTATTAAGTGAAATTAAAAAATGGAAGAGCATAGAGTAAGAACCTCAATAATAAAACATGGAGAAACAATAATAAGAATATGTCCTTCTATACATGCTGGTACTATTGGTCCATTATTTAGTGGTAAGGTTAATAATGCCTTTGGGTTATGTTTAGTAAAAAATCCTTTAGGAGATTATATTTTAATAGTTTACATGAAACTTCAATTTTTCTTTGAAAATAATGGTAAGTTGACTTGGTTTTTTTTAGAAAAAAAATAATTTATCGATAAATTTGAAAGTGCTATAAGTCATAGATGGGGAAACATGAGAGTAATTAAAAATTTATCTTCTGGAGAAAAAGTTTATTTAGATTTTAGATTCCTTTCTTCCTTTGATGAATTGAATATTGGAGAACACTGGGAGATTTATGTATTAAAAATAAAAAGAGGAGAATTTGAACAAAGTTTTGTGAATTCTTATTTTGGAAGAGTACAACTTGATTCTGAGGATTTAACACCCTCTCTGAAATCTGTTGATATATATCAAAGAGGTGCAGTTCATGAGTTTGGTCATATGCTAGGTTTAGACGATGAGTATATTACCAGTTCTAAACATATTGATGATTTGAATTCAATAATGAATTCAGGGGAGGTAACCAGAATAAGACATGATTCTAGTTGTTTAAAATGGTTAAACGAAGTACTAAATGTAAAGAAATAAAATGAGAGTATTGAAAATTTTATTAATCATTTTAATTAGCTGTAATTTTATTAATTGCGATTCTAAAAAACAATTAAAAGAGAAATGGATTAACCTTAAAAATTCTAATAATGAGCAAACAGAAATTAAAAGAATTGAAAAATTGAGTGATTTTATTTCAAAAATAAACGGACATTTTAGAATGAATGGCATCACACAAAATAACGACACCTTAAATTTAATAATTCAAAGAACAGATTCAGTAAAATTGAGTCATATAAATATGATTATAAACTGGGAAAACAATAGTTATCATGCGAAAAATTGGAAACCAATTAATCTAAAAAACATTTATCTGTTTTTTAGAGAATAAAACTATACCAAAGTGAACAAGTAGCCTGTTTATTATAGGTGATGGTGTCTTTTATTGATTTGTTCTTTTCGTGCTTTAACTAGTTGGTTAGTAGTGTTTTATTTTTTCATATATTTTAATAAAACTGCAAATTTATCTTTTTAAAGATAAAAATTATGGCTAATTTTAGAGTTAACTAAAATATAGGGATATAGTTAATATTGGCTATATAATATTGTTGTGCATCATAAAACCGAATCGATAATGAAATACATAACCATCATAATTATTTTTTTAATTTCTACATTAGTAAATGGACAATGTATAAAGGATACTAATGTTCAATATTATGATAACAACTACCAAACCTATTCAAAAAGCTATAAAGTCACAGTTGAGTTTGGAACGGGTTCAGAAATATCTAATAATAATAATAATAATAACATTGGCTATGAAAGTGATGCTCTTTATTGTATTATATCTGGTTTTGATAAAAAACAGGAAGTGAAACTTTTTACAAATTTTAATAGCATTTACCAAACAAGTTGCCCTTCAATAACTTCAATTTTCAACAATGGTTATATAAAAGGAAAAGACCAAGATGGTCGGATTTGGAAAATTAAAAAACCAAGTTCGGGATATTATTCAAATAGCAATTACAATAGCCAAAGAAAATATAATAAACCTACAAGTAGTATAAATCATAAATATATCGCTTCTACATTAAAAAGTATGTAAGCTAAAATAGACCACAATAGAGAGGTTTTAAGTAAATTAATTGATAACCTTAACAGAAGAAGAGATTTTTTATATTATAAAATTGACAAACTAAATAACCCTGTGGTACTTGATAAAATGCGTCAAACGATTAACTCTAATATTGTGGGCTGTGTGAGAAATATTGATACTGTTAGCAACCGAGCGACATCATCAGTAGTTTCTTGTATGAATAGACAATTCATACAATTAGATATTTTAGAAACGGAAATAAATAATTATTCAACAACAGGAAACTTAAAGAGCTTTAGTGTTGTTAGTACCACTAAAAAGGATGTAAGTTATTCTGATGTGAAAAACATTATAAATAAAGAAGGTAAAACTTTCGTCGAAATTGAATACGTTTCCCCATATCAAAGTGATGGATGGATAACTATTGCTAAGGAAACATATTTATATGATGGGACTAACAATCTTAATTTAAAGTTAATTGGTGTTCGAAATATTACTGTATCACCTGAAAGAAAACCTGTTTCGTATAACACTAAAACTACTTTTGAATTAATATTTGAGCAACTTCCAGTAAATAGTAAGAAAATTAGCATAATAGAGTGCGAAAGAGATAGTTGTTTCAATTTTTACGGAATAGCAATATACTAATCATAACGAAAAATAACGTTGTACTATAACTAAGCATATTGCGTAACGATAGGCTAACGCCGTATGCCTTGAATAATGACTATAATTAATTCAGGTTTGTTTTATAACTTAAAGCTTAGAGTTTTAAACCAAGTCCGCCAAATCTTTTGATTTAGCTTTAAAGAAGAAAAGATAAAACAAAATATAAAGCTTTGGCTAAGTGCTTAATCAGAAATCATTTACTTTTAATTCCCATGTTAACCATAGCCTACATGTTATTACAGTCAATTACAAATCTCACAGGTTTTCAAAACCTGTGAGGTTTTTTTATTTGTAATTTTTGTTGTTTATATAAATTAGAAAACCCCAACGAATAAAGTCGGGGTTTATATTTTATAATTGCGTGAAATGTGTTTTAACCTTTAATTTTATCTAAAAACTCAACCTCTGAATAGGGTAGCATATTTTTTGCTATTTCTAACGGGCTCGTATGTTTGTTCTTTAGATTGAAAGTAATCAATTTATATAAATAAAGGGTTATAAATATTAGGGATTTAGAGTTTAGGCTAGATACAATATAATTGATGTCGTTTCATAGAGTGAAACCCTAATTTATGTCTTATTTTAAAAGCTGTAGCTTAGGTACTTAACTTCAAGCTAAAATAGAAGGGATAGCGAGTTCTCGGCTAGATACATAAAATTGATATCGTTTCATAGAAACCCCACCCTTCTATAATTTTCTTAGAACCTGAACAGTACCTAGATCCTAATTACAGAGATCGAATCAAACGCGAGCAAAGATGATAAAGAGAATTATTGCTTTAAAAACTACAAAATGGAAAAGAGATTAAAATAAAGTTTAGGGATTGATGTTTCTAAATTAAATTTATCATTGTCTCTAGGTTTTTTAACAGATAAATTATCTAAGGAATTTAGGGTTCATTCTGATGTTTCCAATGATGAATCAGGTCACAAAGAGCTTTTAAGGTGGTTGAAAGCCTCCATTGATTTTAATGTAGAGTTGTTGGTTGTAATGGAAGCTACAGGAGTTTATCATCAAGGCATTGCACACTATCTACATAAGAAAGGTTATGCCGTTAGCGTAATGCAATCAGGTCGTGTGAAACGTTATGCTCAGAGTTTGGATCAACGTTCAAAGACAGATGCTCTTGATAGCAGAATGCTCAGCATGCTAGGTCTTGAAAGATCTATCCGTCTCTGGCATCCACCAAGTGAAGACTTACAGGAATTAAAAGCACTTAGTAGAGAGCGAAGTTCATTATTAAAAGACAGAACGATGGGAAATAATCGTCAAGGAGCTATTGCATCTAGTATTTACAGTAATACTAAAGCGTTAAAAAGACACGTGGCGAGATTGAAACTTCTCAATTATCAGATAGAAGTCATAGAAAAAGAGATGCGATTACTCATTTCAAAAAATGAAGTATTGAAAAGAAAATTAGTTTTTTTGGAGAGTATTCCTGGCATCTCTTTCATCTCAGCAGCAACGATTGTTGGCGAGACTTTGGGTTTTGAATCAATGGTTAATGCAAAACAGTTGTCGAGTTATGCAGGTTATGATATTGTATTAAGAGAGTCTGGTAATTTTAAAGGAAAAACAAGAATCAGTAAAAGAGGAAATAGTCATATCAGAGCAGCTTTACATATGCCTTCAATGACCTGTGTTCGCTGTAATCCTACTTTAAAATAATTTTACAATAGATTAAAACCAAGGAAAGCGAAACCATTGGTAGCTTTAGTAGCTGTACAGCGAAAACTTTTAATATTAATGTTTACCTTATGGAAGAATGAAGAAAATTATGATGCTGAGTTTGAAAATAAAAAGCAGCAAAAGCATAAAACTCTTGCTGCACAGGATAATAATTTGATAAATCAACTTATTTCCTAAAAATTTAAATAAAAAATTTATTTTTTAACACAGTACCTATATCGTAAGTAGTACAATAAGGTAATTGAAACTGATTTATTGTAACTAGTGCGTTTTGACTTACCGAAATCAAAGAGCTAACAGTATTTAATAACCCTGTATAATCGTTATTAATGTTTAGTTTAAATATAGCATTGTTATTAGGGCTGTTAGTGGGTTTTAATGAAGTGAAATATTCTTTTTTAATTCATTAATTCTTTCTAGCGTTAACGGCTGTTTTGTGTTTTCTGTACTCATAATTTATTGCTTTTAGGAAAATATAAAGCCCGTATAAGTTTAGATGTCCTATACTGCAATAAAGAGTATTGCTATTGTTTCCAATATCGCCACCATACCACACGGGCAAAAGTTTTTTTAAAGTCATAATCTAATAGTTTTAGGAATAACAAAGGCAAGTAAAATAAAAAGCACTTCGGTTAAGAAGTGCTAAAAGGTGTTGTAATATTTTTTTGGTAATGAATGGGTTTGGGTACAAAAGCGAATTATTTGAAGCTTAATTATAAATCAATACAATTAAAGTTCTAGTATTTTTATTTGGTTACGATGTAGTTCAATTTTAGATTGTTTTTCTAAGGCTTTTAATAATCTAGAAATAACAACTCTAGAAGTATGTAGGTCGTTTGCTATTTGTAGGTGAGTAACATTTAAAGTATCATCACCAATAACCATTGCTTTATCTTTTAGATACTTATGTAGGCGTTCATTCATATTTAAAAAAGCAATAGAGTCTACAGCTTCAATAAATTCATTAAGTCGAGAATGATAACTTTGTAAAATATATTCTTGCCAGCTTTTGTATTTACTTAACCATTCAGACATTTTACCTTTAGGAATCATTAATACTGTAACATCCGTTTCGGCAATTGCTTTAATTTTACTCTTGGTTGCACCCATACAGCAAGAAAGTGTCATGGCACAAGTGTCACCTTTTTCTATATAATATAAAACAAGATCATCACCATCTTTATCTTCTCTTAAAACCTTAATTGCACCACTAATTATTAAGGGAATAGAAACTAGATAACTATCAATATCAATAATAGTTGAATTGGCTTTAAATTCCTTATAAATAGCAACCTCAGCTATTTCTTTAATTAAATCGTCTTCAAATAAATAACCGTAATGCTGTTCTAGTTTTTCTATCAATTTAATGCTTATTTATAAAGCATAATTTACAAATAAATTAAATAATAAAGCATGATTTCAATCAGATTTTTAGTTGAATTTATTGCTGAAATTTGATATAGAAATTAAAGATAAACTAAGTAATTAAAAAGAATAAAGATGAAAAAAAGAACACCAGTATCAGCTATTATGAGTGAAAACGTAATTACATTAAGTAGTACTGATGATTTATTACTTGCTGAAAAGTTATTTAAGAAAGAAAAAATAAGACATATTCCTGTTGTAAGCGGTACTGAAATAAAAGGGATGCTAAGTTATACTGATTTATTAAGAATTAGTTTTGCAGATGCTGCTGATGAAGATGAAAAAGATGTAGATACTGTGGTTTATAATATGTTTACTATTGATCAGGTAATGGCAAAAACATTAGTAACAGTAAATTCTTCGTCAACAATAAAAGAGGTTTCCGAAATTTTATCTAAAAAAGAATTTCACGCTTTACCAGTTGTTGATAATAACGAATTAGTTGGTATTGTAACTACAACCGATTTAATTAATTATTTATTAGAACAATTTTAAACTAAAAAGAGGAGGTTTTAAACCTCCTCTTTTCTTTATTTTAATTTACCAATTCTTTTAAGCTTTTAATAGTTTCGGTAGGGTTATCGCTTTTAAAAACATAACTACCAGCAACAAGTACATTAGCGCCAGCTTCAATAAGTTTATTAGCGTTTTTATCGGTTACACCACCATCTATTTCTATTTGACATTCAGAGTTTGAAAATTCAATAAGATGTTTTAGTTGACTTGTTTTTTTGTAAGTGTTTTCGATGAATGATTGCCCTCCAAAACCAGGATTTACACTCATAATACAAACTAAATCTAAATCTTGAATAATATCTTCTAAAACAGATATTGGTGTATGAGGGTTTAAAGCGATTCCTGCTTTCATTCCTGCTGCTTTTATAGCTTGAATTGTTCTATGTACGTGAGTACAAGCTTCGTAATGTACGGTTAAAATATCTGCACCTAAATCAGCAAAGGTTTCAATGTATTGATCTGGGTTTACAATCATTAAATGCACATCGATTGTTTTTTTAGCATGTTTTGTAATTGCTTTTAAAACTGGCATTCCGAAAGATATATTTGGTACAAATACACCATCCATAATATCAATATGAAACCAATCGGCATCACTATTGTTTACCATTTCGATGTCTCTTTGTAGGTTAGCAAAATCTGCTGCTAACACTGAAGGTGCAATTAAATTACTCATTAGTTTGTTGTTGTATTGTTAGCTTGCAAATATAAATAATTAGTGTTATAAAAAATATATAATAGCTGTTGTGTTTATTTTAGCCCTGATTGAAGCGGCATCCTTTTTTGAAGAATGAAAAAAAGATATAGCAAAAAGCAGGAAATAGCTTCTAATAAAAAAACTCTCGAAAATTAATTCGAGAGTTTTTTTATTTTATATACTCATTTATGAAAAATATGAGTGAGATACCTGATGTAATCTGCGATTACTAGCCTAAGTAAGTCATTAATATTTTACTACGAGATGTATGTTTTAATCTGCGGATTGCTTTTTCTTTAATTTGACGTACACGTTCACGAGTTAAATCGAAAGTTTCTCCAATTTCTTCTAAAGTCATTGGTTGGTGTTCACCTAAACCGAAGTAAAGTTTAACAACATCAGCTTCACGTGGTGTTAATGTTTCTAAGGCACGATTAATTTCAATACGTAAAGATTCGTGTAATAATGTTTTATCCGGGTTTGGTGATTCTCCTGAATTTAATACATCATATAAGTTAGAATCTTCACCTTCAATTAATGGAGCATCCATAGATACGTGACGACCAGAATTTTTCATTGATTCTTTTACGTCGTTTACTGTCATGTCTAATTTCTTAGCAATTTCTTCAGGACTTGGAGGTCTTTCATTTTCTTGCTCTAAGAAAGCATACATTTTATTAATCTTGTTAATAGATCCAATCTTGTTTAACGGTAAACGTACAATACGAGATTGTTCTGCTAATGCTTGTAATATAGATTGACGAATCCACCATACAGCATATGAGATAAATTTAAATCCACGAGTTTCATCAAAACGTTTTGCCGCTTTAATTAAACCTAAATTACCTTCGTTAATTAAATCAGGTAATGTTAATCCTTGGTTTTGATATTGCTTAGCTACCGAAACAACGAAACGTAAATTAGCTTTAGTTAATTTTTCTAAGGCTCTTTGGTCACCAGCTTTAATTCTTTGTGCTAATTCAACTTCTTCATCAGCAGTAATTAAATCTACCTTTCCTATTTCTTGTAAATATTTGTCTAAAGAAGCGGTTTCTCTATTAGTAACCTGCTTGGTAATTTTAAGTTGTCTCATCTAATTAAGTAATATTTTTTTAATTCATCAATCTCCCTACATAATATTATACGTTAGAAAAGGTGTTTATGTTACAAAAAAGTTTGTTTTTTATTAAAAAGTTTGTTTTTGGTTATTTATCGATACATAATGTTATTTAAACTTTTTTAAACTTTTTAAATGCTATTCATTCATTTAATTTATGATCTAAATACAACCAAAATGAATAGTATAGCAATAAAAATAACTGACGAAGATTTAGTTTTTGAAATAATTAGAACAAATGATAGAGAATTATTCGCACTATTATATGAGCGTTTTTATAGGCTTGTATACAATAAGTGTTATGGCTTCTCCAAAAATAAACATGAGGCAGAAGATTTAATGCATGATGTATTTATAAGATTGTTTTTTAAGTTAAAAACTTTTAAAGGGTCTTCTAAATTCTCTGTATGGTTATATTCTTTTACTTATAATTTTTGTGTAAACTATGTAAACCGTAATAGTTACAAGAAAAAACAAAAAATTACTGTAATAACAGATCGTATTAAAGATAATAATGATGAAGTTAATGATATAACTTTTTTTGAGTTAAAATCTGAAAAACTTAAAAAAGCATTAGCAATTATACCTGTTTCAGAAAAGAATATTCTTTTAATGAAATATCAAAAAGATATGAGTATTAATGACATATCTGAAATATTAGCTTTAGGACATAGTGCTGTGAAAATGCGAATAAAAAGAGCAAAACAAAAAGTTATAAAAGTTTACAGTAAATTATGAGTGAAAAATATGGTTTACCAATAAAAACATTATTGTTTTAAACAATATTTTGTGCGTAATACATTAATTTTATTGCATTATTAAATAGCAGTATAAGATAGTCTTTTTTATTTTATTTCTTTTTTAGTTAAAGAAGTGTTAAATTTGCAAATCTCTAAAAGAATAAAAAGTGACTTTTTTAAATAAAAGGGTCTTAACTAATTACAAGCCTAACTATAAATTAAGAACCAAACTTAGCTATTGAAAAGTCTTGATATAACAAAACTAAGCGATGAAGAGCTGGTTAGTAAAATTGTAGAAAAAAATGATACTCATTTGTTCGCAGTTTTATATGACCGTTATGCTGGTGTGGTATATAATAAATGTTATGGTTTTTCTAAAAATAAAGAAGAGGCACAAGATTTAACGCACGATGTATTTATTCTTTTATTTGGTAAATTAAGAACTTTTAAAGGTAAATCGAAATTTTCTACATGGCTGTATTCTTTTACCTATAATTTCTGTGTAAATTACGTGCAAAGAAATAAAGAGAAAAGAAAAGAAAAAGTAACAGTAGTTACAGATCAAATTAAAGAGAATAGTAACGAAGATGAAATTGACGATGCTACATTATTTGAATTAAAATCAGATAAATTAGCAAAGGCTCTAGAAATAATTGCTGCTTCCGAAAAAATGATTTTATTAATGAAATATCAAGATGATATGAGTATTAAAGATATTTCAATAACATTAGATCTGGGAGAGAGTGCTGTAAAAATGCGTTTGAAAAGAGCGAAAGGAAAAGTTATAAAAGCCTATAACGAATTGTAATAATTATGGATAACCCATTTAAGAAAATATTACATAACGAAGAGTTACCAGAAGTACTTAAAGAAAAAGTACTTAATGATGTGGCTATGATAAAACTGACTATAGATATGGCTGATTTATTTGTAGTGAAATACCCCAGTACAATCGTAGATCTATTGGGTGGAGGAGAAATTTCGACTAAAGAATAAATTAACTAAAATAGATTAAGAACTAATACTAATTATTATGTACGGATTACAAATTAATTTTTTTAAGCCCTTTAAAGATACTTTTGAAAGTATAATAGACAAGTTACCTACAGTAGCTGGGTTTATAGGTTTTGTTGTAGCTTCATGGTTATTGATAAAAGTTTTTTTATATATTATTAAAAAAGCGCTATCAAAAACAAAAATAGATGAATGGTCAAAAAAATTAAGTAAAACAGAAATATTTGGAAATTCAACTATAAATATTGTATTAACTAATGTAATATTAGCAGTATTGAAGTGGTTTTTGATTTTTGTGTTAGTTATGGTAGGCGCTGAAATGTTTGGTTTAAAAGTCGTATCAGAAGGAATAAAAAGCTTTTTTGCTTATCTACCAAGATTATTAACAGCTATTGCAATATTTGTTGTTGGAGCTTATTTAGGTACAGTAGTAAAGAAGGCTGTTCAAACAATGTTTAAATCGTTTGAAATTTCAGGTGGTAATTTAGTAGGGAATATTGCTTTTTATTTAATAGTAGTGTTTTTGTCAATAACAGCATTAGATCAAGCAGGGGTAGATACATCTATTATAAAGAGTAACTTAACTCTTTTAATAGGTTCAGTTCTTTTGGCATTTACTTTGGCATTTGGTCTTGGAGCTAAAGATATTGTAGCAAAATTACTTTATGGTTATTACTCTAGAAAAAACATAGGAATAGGTGAAAAGGTAATTATAGGTGATGTTGAGGGAGTTATAACAGCAATAGATAATATATGCTTAACGGTTACAACTGCTAATGAGAAAGTAGTCTTTCCGATCAAGGACGTTGTAGATAGTAAAATAATTGTTAAAAAATAAATAAATTTAAGTTTTTTTTATATCTTTGATGTATAAAATTTTAAAAGAATATGATAGATTTCGGGGGACTTCTATCTTATTAGTAAAGTTTTTCTTTACTGAAATGATCATCGTAAGATGATCATTTTTTTTTTGATATATAAATATGTGACTTGAAATAAATAATTGTGTCACATACCAAGAAGGTAGAATTCGGGGGACTCCTGCCTTCTTGGTTATTTAAATGACTTTCGGAAACGGAAGTCATTTTCTTTGTATTTTATTTTCTGTTTATAAGGTAGTTATTAGAATAAAAAAAAGCTACTAAATTAATAGTAGCTTTTTTTTTTATTCAAAAGATAAATGTAGAAACACTCCTCTTGTGCCTAGATAGTCAATAGGATCTGTCCATTGACTTAAGGCTTTATTGTCATGTACAATTTCATTGTTAATCGCAAAAACACCTCTTATAGAAGGAGAGAACTTAAAGTAACTGAAATAAAAATCTACACCAACTCCTATCTCATACATTATATTGCTTGTTGTTGTTCTAAACTCTCCAGTAAAATTATCGTTATTATTATTTTCATTACTCGAAAAATTATAATCATATGATATACCTCCTAGCACATATGGCCTTACATTATTAAGTCTATTAGTACTTAGTTTTAAGACTAGAGGTAAATGTAAATAAGTAGCTCCAACTTCTCTAATTTTTACATTATCTGCTCCAGAAATATGCTTAAATGTTAATGTTTTGGTGTTAGACATTAATCCAGGTTCAAACCTTAAGTTTATGTTGTTGTGTAATCGCAAATCGGCAATTAAACCAACATTAAAACCAATAGAAGATGTAACTTCTATTTCCGCATTATTAAAAGAACTCGGCTTATAAGATACTTTATAACTATTGTTATTAGTCCCTAAATAAAAACCATAATGAAAAAGGTCCTTATCAAAACTAGGGAGGTTTAGTATTTTTTCACGTTGTGCTTGAGAGCTGTATGAAATAAATCCGAAGAATCCGAGAAGAAAGAGTTTTTTTAGCATATTATTTTAAAGCGGTATAAATTGATGCAACACCAAAAGTTACAGGTAAATTGTTAGCACTATTAAACCCGTTTTTTTGTAAAATATTGTTAAAGGCTTCTCCAAAAGGAAAAGAATTAGCACTTTCAGATAAATATGAGTATGCTACTTTGTCTTTTGAAAATATTTTACCAATAACAGGTAAGATAAAATTAGTGTAAAATTTATAGCCTTGTTTAAAAGGAAACTTGGTAGGGTTAGAGGTTTCTAGCACTACAAATTTACCTCCAGGTTTTAAAACGCGGTATATTTCAGTTAAACCTTTGTCAAGATTTTCAAAATTTCGGACTCCAAAAGAAACAGTAATAGCATCAAAAGTATTGTTATCAAAAGGGATATTTTCACTATCGCCAACAATCATTTCAATTTTATCTGATAAGTTAGCTTTTGCTATTTTTTGCTTTCCAACTTCTAACATTCCAGAAGAGATATCTAAACCAATAATTTTTTTAGGATTCAGTTTTGCCATCATTAAAGCTAGGTCACCAGTTCCTGTAGCAATATCTAAAATTTGTTGAGGGTTATTTTCTCCAATTAATTTTACTACCTTTTTTCTCCAACTAACATCAATTCCTAAAGAAATAATGCGATTTAAGCCATCGTAATCTTCAGAAATATTGTCAAACATTTTAGCGACCTGCTCTTTTTTCCCTAATTCAGAATCTTTGTATGGTTTGATTGTTTTTGACATATAAGTTTAAGAATTATCCGTTAATTGCAACTACTTCGTTAATTAGGTTTGGGAGCATATCTTTAAGCATTGTTTCAATACCATTTTTTAAAGTTACGGTTGATGAAGGACATCCGCTACAAGCTCCTTGCAAAATTACACTAACTCTTTTGGTTTCTTTATCGTATGATTGAAATGCAATATTACCACCATCTGAAGCAACAGCTGGCTTAATGTATTCGTCTAAAATATCAACAATTTTAGCTTCAGTATCAGTTAAATCTTCTTTAGGTATTTCAACATTTTGCTTGGTTTGTTGTTTCGGAAGCTCTTGTATAATTGTTTTTCCATCTTGAATATAGCTTCTTATGAAAGTACGAATTTCTTGATGTACTTCATTCCATTCTATCATGTCGTATTTTGTAATCGACACATAATTTTCAGAAATAAAAATTTCTTTTACAAACGGAAATCCGAATAGTTCTTGTGCTAACGGTGAAGATTTACTCGCTTCTTCAATGTTTTTAAATTCAACATCTGTCTGGGTAAGCGCTTTGTTAGAACCGAATTTCATTACAGCTGGGTTTGGTGTAACCTCGGCATATACTTCAACGGCGTCTTTTTTCTTTGTTTCTTCTTTTACAAGTGTATTTCCTTCTTGTAAATAGTTTTCAATCTGTTCACGAACCTCTTCTTCAACATCATCCCACTGAACGATGTCATAACGTTGAATGGCAATAAAGTTTGCTGTAATTAATATTTTCTTTACAAATGGAAGATAAAAAAGTTGTTGTGCTAAATGTGAATCTTTAGCTTCATCTATATTGTTGAATTCATAACTACCACCGTTTATTAAAATTGTATTACTCACAAATTTAAGAATGGTTTCGTTATTAGTTTCCTGTGTGTTTATTTTAATTGAGCTCATAAGTTGTAAAATGAAGTGCAAAATTACGGTAAAAAACTGATATATGTGAATATAAAAAGTCCTGCGAAAGCAGGACTTTTTATATAAAGTTGTTATCTATACGATTATAAGCTAAAAGTAACAGTAGCTGAAATTCTTGAGGTGTTGTTTTTTATATTTAAATCTTCAGTATTATAAATAGTGTAATATTGTTTGTTTTCATAATTGCTATACGCTAAATCAAACTTCATGTTTCCAAAGTTATAACCTAAGCCAGCAGAATATCCTTTAACATTATCTTTATTTGTATTGCTTCCTAAAAGAAGGTTTGGATCTTTTTCATAATGATATCCACCTCGAATACTCATTTTATCAAAACGCCATTCTGTACCAATATTTAACGATTGGGTATTACGGTAGTTGTTTGTGAAATTTGCATTTTCTTGAGAAAAATTACCATTATTAAATTTTGTGTTTTTGTAGTCTTTATATGTGTAATCAAAGCTAATTAGTCCTTTTTTACCAAATATATAAGCACCACTAGCAGTAATTCTACTAGGAGATCTAAATTTGTATAAATATGATTCTGGAGTTATATTATCAATATCTGAATCAATATTTAAGTTTTCTACTTCATTCATTATCAATTCATCATAATAATCTTCAATAACTTCTTGGTACCAAGTTGGGGTTTCGTATGCTAATCCAACACGAAAGTTCTGGTTTAGTTTATAAATGAAACCTAAGCCAAGAGAAATTCCGCTTCCTTGTATAGATGTTTCAGAATAGCTCTCAACATCTAAAATATTTCCATTAATGTCATCGTTCACTTCATTAAAATAAGCTTCTCTATAAAATTCTATATCATGAAAATTTACAGAAGCACCTAAAAATAATTTATTTTGATGTACTGCAGAAAAACCAACGTTAAAAACACTTGTTTGTCCTTGGGTTCTACTTGAATTATATTGTTCTATACTACCATCAAACTGTGTTTTTACAGTTTTGCTATCAGCAACATGCTCGTTATAAAATAAGTTATTACTATTTCCTTCAGCAGAGTAAAAACCATCAAAATCTTTTTTAACTCTATAGTTAAAACTTAAAGCAAATCGATTCCATTCAGAATTATATGCTGTATCAAAAGATAAAATTCCACCTGCCTGACTAATGTCTAGGTAATTGTCTTGTATATTAGTTGTATTTCCGTAATACATAGAAGAATATTCTGTATTACGATTACTTAGTGTAGCAGAAAATACACTTTTTTTGGCAACTGAAGCTCCTGCTGGATTAATTCCTAAAGAAGAAACATCTCCACCTAGAGCACCGAAGGCACCACTCATTGCTTCAAAGCGAGCAGTTCCATAATTATCGTCTTTAGAAAATAAAATACCTAAATCATTATATCCTAAAGATTGAGAAAAGGCAGTATGAGTACTAGCGATAACTATCGCAAAAATTAAAATTCGTTTCATGTTTTTCGTTAAATTAGTTTAAAAACTTATTTAGAAAATTTGGTTAAAATTATCTTCGACTACCTCTTGAGCTTCTACGACTAGAAGAAGAGCTTCTCGAGCTTCTATTAGAGCGGCTTCTTGATGGAGAAGAACTACTTCTAGTACTTCTGTTTGAGCTTTGTCTAGATGGAGTATAAGAAGAGTTTCTAGAGTTTTCTGAATTTCTATTAGAAGAGTAAGTTCTGGTACTTCTTTTTGGAGTAGTGTTACTTTGTGATCTTCTAGTGCTTTTTCTTGTTGAATTTACAGTTCTTGTATTATAACTACGATTTGCATTACCTGTACTTCTGGTATTTCTTGAAGACCTATTGTTGTAACTTCTTGTATTTCTCGTATTTCTTGTTGCTCTTTTTTTGTTAGAGTCATAGCTTCTTGTACCTCTTGAACGAGTACTTCTGTTATTTCTATTGTAAACTCTTGAAGATCTTCTTGAACTTGTAGCACTTCGTCTTGCCTTATTATAACTTCTTCGTGAATTATATGCGGTTCTGTTTTTTCTATATGGATTAGATCCTCTATATGAACTGTAATAGCGATTATTGTATCTTGAGTTGTTATAATATCTATTTGAGCGATAATAATTATTTCTGTAGTAAGGAGGACAATAAAAAGAATTGTAAAAACCACCACCTATATTAGAATAAGCTCCATAGTTATAAGGATGCCAATAATTGTTATAACCTCCGTAATTTGAGTAACGTGAACGCCACCATGGTCTATTATAATTATAGCCATAATAAGTATCCCAATTATTGTAGTGCCCCCATTGAGGTGATGTGTTAATATTTATTACAACATCACTAGAGTTATTGTTATAGCCCCAAGGTTCATTATTGTTGTAGCTAATACTTACTTCAGATTCTTCTTCATTTAAGTCTTGCTCATTATTATAAAGGGTATCTTCAGAAGAATAATCATCTATGTCAGTAATAATATCAGTTTCATTTAAGTCTTCTAAGCGTTCAACTTCTTTAGTAAAGTAGTTTTCTTCGTGCTCTTTATACTCTTTATTGTTTGCAACAATAATTCTGCGCTGAGGTTGTTCTTGTTGTTCGTCGTCAGCATAGATTCCATCATCATTACCAGCAACAGTTTGCATTGTTCCGCAAGAAACAAGTGTCGTCATTATAAATAATGAAAGTATATAAAAGGGAAGTTTGGTCTTGGTGTAATGTAACTTCATTGCTTAAATTTTTAAGGTTATAAAAAATAAATTCGAAAATTGGAGCGCAAAATAGTATTTCTTTGTTGGGCTTGTACCCTTTTTAATGTAGTTTTGCATAGACAATTTTACGTTGATTAAATAACAATATTTGTGCCAAACTTTTGATTATGAGTAAACATTTAACAAAAAGAGATGAAGATTATTCTAAATGGTATAACGAATTAGTTGTAAAAGCTGATTTAGCTGAGAATTCAGCGGTTAGAGGATGTATGGTAATTAAGCCCTACGGATATGCTATTTGGGAGAAAATGCAAGCTGAATTAGACAGGATGTTTAAAGAAACAGGGCATGAGAATGCTTATTTTCCACTATTTGTTCCTAAAAGTTTGTTTGAAGCTGAAGAAAAAAATGCAGAAGGTTTTGCTAAAGAATGTGCAGTAGTAACACATTATCGTTTGCAAAGCGATCCTGATAATGAAGGGAAATTACGTGTAGATCCTGAAGCTAAACTTGAAGAAGAACTAGTAGTTCGTCCGACATCTGAAGCAATTATATGGAATACCTATAAAGGTTGGATACAATCGTATCGTGATTTACCTTTATTAATAAATCAATGGGCAAATGTAGTTCGTTGGGAAATGCGTACTCGTTTATTTTTACGAACTGCTGAGTTTTTATGGCAAGAAGGACATACGGCTCATGCAACTAAAGCAGAAGCAATATCTGAAGCAAAACAAATGCAAGAAGTGTATGCAATATTTGCTGAGAATTTTATGGCAATGCCTGTAATAAAAGGAGCTAAGTCTGAGAGTGAACGTTTCGCAGGAGCTGATGACACTTTGACTATTGAGGCATTAATGCAAGATGGTAAAGCATTACAAGCAGGAACCTCTCATTTCTTAGGGCAAAATTTTGCTAAGGCTTTTGATGTGAAATATACTTCTAAAGAAGGGAAAAAAGAGCATGTTTGGGCGACTTCTTGGGGTGTTTCAACACGTTTAATAGGTGGGTTGATTATGACTCATTCTGATGATGCAGGTTTGGTATTACCACCAAAACTAGCGCCTATTCAAGTTGTAATTGTTCCTATATATAAAGGAGATGACCAATTAAATGCAATTACTGAAAAAGTTGATGTAATTGTTAAGGAGCTACGTGAAAAAGGTGTTTCTGTTAAATTTGATAATAGAGATACATATAGGCCAGGAGCAAAGTTCGCTGAGTATGAGTTAAAAGGAGTTCCTGTAAGAATAGCAATGGGTAATCGTGATTTAGAAAATGGTACTGTTGAAGTTGCTCGTCGTGATACTTTTGAAAAGAAAACAGTTCCTATTGATGAAGTTGTAAACGTTGCTGTTAAACTATTAGAAGATATTCAAGAAAACTTGTTTAAAAAAGCTTTAGACTATAGAAGTAACCATACAACAGAGGTTAATACATTTGAAGAGTTTAAAGAGATTATAAAAAATAAGGGGGGGTTTGTTTCTGCTCATTGGGACGGAACCATTGAAACCGAAGATAAGATTAAAGAATTAACAAAGGCTACTATTAGGTGCATTCCTAATGATGCTAAAGAAGAAGTTGGTAAGTGTGTCTTTACAGGCAATCCATCTTCTAAAAGAGTCCTTTTTGCAAAGGCATACTAATAAAAAAACCTGCCTTTAGAGTGCACCCAAAAGTTTAGACAAATTTATAATTAATTTTGATAATGATGAGTTCGATATTTTATCGGACTCATTTTGTTTAAATTAGATTTTATTCTTTCGTAATTATAATAGATTATATACTCACTAATTTCTTTTTTTAATTGTTCAATTGACTTGTATTTTTTCAGATAGAATAATTCTGATTTTAGTATTCCAAAGAAATTTTCAATAATTGCATTATCTAAACAATTTCCTTTTCTTGACATACTTTGTTTAATTTCTTTTTCTTTTAATAAATATTGATATTGTTTCATTTGATATTGCCAACCTTGATCAGTGTGTAATATTAAGTTCGTATTATCTGGTATTTTTTTAAAAGCTTTTTTCAACATCATAACTACTTGCATAAACACTGGTCTTTCAGTTAGTTCATAGCTTATTATTTCTTGATTAAATAAATCAATTATAGGTGATAAATAGAGTTTCTTACCTAACACATTAAATTCGGTTATATCTGTTGCCCATTTTTTATTAGGAGTATATGCTTTAAATTTCCGTTCTAATATATTAGGTGCTATTCTTCCAAATTTGCCTTTATAGGATTTATATTTTTTTACTCTTATAAGGCTTTTTAACCCTAATGATTTCATCAACCTTAAAACAGTTTTATGATTAATAATAATCCCATTATTGTTCAACTGATCAGTAATGCGTCTATATCCATAACGCCCTTTGTGTTTGTGATAAATAGTTGTTATTAACTCTTTTATTACTTTGTACTTATCAGTTGACTTGTTTTGTTTCTGATGATAATAAAAACTACTTCTAGCTATATTTGTGTGTGTGTTACAAGTAATTCTAAATCATACTTATGCCTTAATTCCATAATAATTTTTACTTTCTTGCTTTTTTTTCTGCTTGAATTAAGGCATGAAACTTTTTTAGTAAATCGTTCTCACATCTTAAAGATTCTATCTCTTGCAACAACTCTTCTTCCCTTGTTAAAGGTTTAGTTGATTTGTGTTTTTTCGTTTAAAATTAGCCATAGATTTAGGTCTGCCTTTTTTAGCTTTAGGTTGTAACCCTTCAAAACCAAAGTTAGCAAAACTTCTTTTCCATTTAACAATCACACCAGGGTCTGGAATATTGAATCTAAAACAAGCATCTCTTAACGATAAAAATTATTTATCGATTAACTGTAAAACTTCTAACTTGAAAGTAGCTGAATAGCTCCTGTTATTCCTAGGTAATAATCCTTTTTCTCTTTGGATTTTGTAAAAACCAACCCATTTACGAATGTTAGATTCATTTAGACCTTTTTGTTTAGAAACAGCTTCTGCTGAATAGTGTGATTCTAAAACTAATTTTACACATTCAAGTTTAAATGCATAATCATACTTGACTTTTCTGCCCATAAAAATACCCCCAAATAGTGTCTAACTTTTTGGGGGCAATGTACTTTGCAGGTTTTTTTATTTTATTAATTATAGGATAGTTTTATACGGTTGTTATTAATAGCTAAGCTAACATCTTTTATGCCTCACTTCAAAAGATAAAGTTATAAAGAGAGGTTCGTAATTTTCATGTAGTTTTTTAAGAAGTTAATATTTTAATAGTGTGTTATTGTTGTTTGACCATATTTTTATTTCTAAATAAATATTTAATGAAAAATAAATTATTTTATAATTAGTTGGTTTTTATGTGTTTGTTGATTTTAAATTAATAAAAAATAAAAAACTTTAAAAAAGCATTGTGCAAGTGAAAAAGTGTTTCTATATTTGCACCCGCAATCAGGAAATATGATTGCTCTGGTCCGTTCGTCTAGGGGTTAGGACGCATGGTTTTCATCCATGTAACACGGGTTCGATTCCCGTACGGACTACAAGTTTAATTAACTTAGATAAGAGTTAAAAGTTTTATCAAAAGAAGATTAAAAATATTAAAATTACATTGCAGATATAGATTTTTTTTATATATTTGCAGCCGCAATCAGAACGATTGTTTTGGTCCGTTCGTCTAGGGGTTAGGACGCATGGTTTTCATCCATGTAACACGGGTTCGATTCCCGTACGGACTACAAAGTTTTTTATAAACAATTAAGAATTAGTATAATGGCAAATCACAAGTCAGCGATTAAAAGAATTAGAAGTAACGACGTAAAGCGTTTAAGAAATAAATATCAGCACAAAACTACACGTAATGCTGTTAGAAACTTAAAAGCAACGGAAGACAAAAAGGAAGCAGAAGGAATGTTTTCTAAAGTTGTATCTATGTTAGATAAATTAGCTAAAAACAATATTATTCATAAGAATAAGGCGGCTAACTTAAAATCTAAATTAGCTAAACACGTAGCTGCTTTATAAAAAAAAAGTATTTTAAATACATAAAAAACGTTTCAATTTTTATTGAAGCGTTTTTTTATGCGTTTATTTTTATTACTTGTACTCTTATAGAGCACAAGTAATAAAAATTTTAGAGTGCTGTGTAAGTTCTAAAACATAAAACTCTTTACCTTTAGAATAAGTAAATACTTAATACTTAAAACCAAAAAACAAATATTTAGTTGTTTTCATTTGAATAAATCAAGAAGAGAAACACAGATCTCTATTTCGTTTATATAAGCGTTAATAAGTTTACTCGTGTTAAAGTTTGTCTTAGGTAGTAATAGGTTGTTAAAAGAGCTAATTAGGATGTAAATAGATTACCAATCGTATTTCTTATGAGCATCTAATCTTATGAAAATAAAAAGAAGTAGTGTAAAGCCCCAGAGAGATGACCCTCCATAGCTAAAGAAAGGCAGAGGAATTCCAATGGTAGGTAATAAGCCGATAACCATTCCTATGTTTACAATAAGATGAAAAAATATAATTGAAGCAATTCCATAACCATATATTCTACCAAACTTATTGGTTTGAATTTCGGATAAATAAATTATTCTGTATAGTAATAACATGAAGAGGATAATAACGAGTGAGCTTCCTAGAAAGCCCCATTCTTCACCTACTGTACTATAAATATAATCAGTCTCTTGCTCAGGAACAAATTTCCCTTGAGTTCTATCACCCTGCAAAAAACCTTTTCCAAAGAAACCTCCAGAGCTAATTGTTAGTTCAGATTGATAAGTATTGTATCCTTTGTTTTTTAAATCTTTTGTTTTACCTAAAAGAATGTCAAATCTATCTTTTTGATGAGGACCTAGTATATTATCATAGGTATATCCAATACCAAAAATATAGATGCTTGTAAATAGGTATAAACAAACAATTTTTAGAGCATTGAAACGAATAAAATGCTTATTCTTATAAACGCCATAAATTATAGCTAATGTTATTATTAATAAACAGATTAAAAGAATCGAATTTGCACCAAAATAAATGGTAAATATGAATAAAATTATTGATAGTGCACCAAATATAAGGTAAGCTAAATTTAATCCTTCTCTATTTAAGACAAAAAAGAATGCAAAATATATTAAAACAGATCCCATATCGGGTTGTAAAGCAATAAAAAAAGCAGGTAAAAATATAACAACAAACGTCTTTACTTGGTTTTTAATTAACTTTAAGTCGTATTGTCTATCACTCATTAATTTTGCGAGCGCTAATGCTGTGAATACTTTAGCAAATTCGGAAGGCTGTAATCCTATACCTCCGAAATTATACCAGGATCTTGCTCCATTAATTTTTCTTCCGAAGATTAAAACTCCAGCTAATAAAATTAATGAGAATATGTATAAAACGCTTGAAAATTGCTCATAAAACTTTGAATTAAAAAAGAGAACTAGAATAATTACAGGTATACTACAGCAAATAAAAATAAATTGTTTTCCGTATTTAGTAGAAAAGTCAAATATTTCTCTGGTATCATCTGTAGATGATGAAGCATAAATATTCATCCATCCAAAACCAACAAGTAGTGCGTATAGTAAAATAAGCATCCAGTCGATGCCTTCAAAAATGTTATTTCGTTCCTGGCGCAAGGGTATCTTTCTTTTTAATTAGTTTCTCATATTCCTTTTGAAGACTTAAATTAATCATACGGTCTTCAATGTGTTTTCTTGAGATAGTTTTATTTAGGTACTTTTCAATTAATAAACTGGTGATTGGTGCTGCAATGGTTGAACCATATCCTCCATTTTCAACAAAAATAGCAATGGCAATTTTTGGGTCGTCCTTAGGAGCGAAAGCAATGAATATGGAATGATCACTAGCTTGTACTTTTTTTCCATTTATAATCTTAATCTTATTTTCAGAAGTACCTGTTTTTCCACAGATTTCAATACCTTTTATTTGACTTGATCTTGCTGTACCATTAGTAAAAACTTCATGCATTGCTTCAATAGCAATTGTGAAATGTTTAGGGTTTATCGTGGTGTTTCTACGGGTGGCATATATAGAGTCAGCTATTTTTTTATTATCTATTTTCTTTACTACATGTGGCGTGTAAAAATAACCTTTGTTTGCAATTGCAGCAGTCATATTTGCTAATTGCATTGGTGTGGTAAGTATTTCACCTTGACCAATTGCATTGGAAATAGTGTAGGTAGATCTCCATCTATTTTTATACCATTTGTTATAAAACTCGGCATCAGGAATGGTTCCTTTTCTACCTGCAGGTAAATCATAGCCTAAATAATTGCCAAGACCAAAACTTTGAACATGTTTGTTCCAATTATCCATTCCTTCTTTAGGATCTCCTGTTTTATCTATGATTTTTTTATAGGTTGTTGCAAAATAACTATTACATGATTTTGCAATTGCTGTTTTTAAACGAATAGGCCTACCTGTTATACCACAATGGCACCCCATAAATTCATTTTTACGTAAGCCGTATTTATACCCATGATGACAATAAACTCCAAATTTTTCATCAACAACACCTTCTTGTAAGCCAATTAACCCATTAAGTATTTTAAAAGGAGAGCCTGGTGGATACATTGCTTGTAATCCTCTATCGAAAGTAGGTATGTTAATGGTGTCATTAAATAGCCTTACTGAATTTGGTGATCGTTTTCTACCAACTAATAAATTAGGGTCATAAGAAGGGGCGGTTATTAAAGCAAGAATTTCACCCGTTTTAGGTTCAATTGCTACAATTCCCCCTCTCTTTCCTGTCATTAATAATTCTCCGTATTGTTGAAGATCACTATCGATCGTAAGCGTTAAGTCTTTTCCTGTTACAGCAAGTGTATCGTATTTTCCGTTTTTATAAGAGCCTGTAATTTTATTTAAATTATTTCTTTTAAAATGTTTTTTACCTTTTACACCTCTAAGAACAGCTTCATATTGTTTTTCAATACCAAGTTTACCTATTAGTTCTCCTTGTTCATAATAATCATTTGTTTTAGCTTTATTTTCATTCACTTCAGCAATAAAACCAACGATGTTTGCTGCTGATCTAACAGGGTAGTTTCTAATAATACGTTTTTGAATATAGAAACCTTTGTATTTAGGTAACTTTTCTTGTAAATAAGCAAAATCTTCTTTTGCTAATTGTTTTAGAAATTTTGAGGGTAGCCACCGAGCATATCTTACAGCGCTTTTAAAACGTTTTTTAAAACTTTCTTTATCTATTTTTAAAAGAGAGCAAAATTCTAAAGTATCTAAAGGTTCAACATCTTTAGGAACAATCATTACATCGTATGACAATTGATTTGCAACAAGTAATTTGTTGTTTCTATCATATATATGACCACGTTCGGGGTAATCATATTCTGTTTTAACAGCAGAACTTTGTGTTGGGTTTTGGTTTTTTCCACGAATAATTTGTAGTTGAAATAACCTACCAATGTAAATTAAACCAACAACAGTAATTAAGAAAATTAGTAAGAAACTTCGTTTCATTTATTGGTTTTTTAACGGATAAAAATACTCTAATTAATTGCCTTTTTTATACAAGTTTTTTTCTAAAAAGAAAGCTTCCTAGAAAATATAATACTAACGTAAATGCACTCGAAAAAATTGTACTTATAAGCACGTTTGAAAAATTATAAAAGCTAAAGTTAATTAAACTAAATAAAATGAAGTGATGGATAAGTGTTAAAATAACAGTGAAATTAAAAACCTCACCAAATGTTTGTAATCTTAGACTAAATAAGAGGTAATCAGATTCATTTTTTTTAAAAATAGCTTTAATAAAAAATAGTCTTATGTATGCTATAAATAAAATAGAAAAGGCATGCACGCCTCCTGAATTTGAAAAGGCATCTACAAATATGCCTAATAAGAAAGATAGGATTAAAAACGGAATTCTATTTGTCTTTAAAGGATATAGGAATACAAAAACAATATATAAGTAAGGATTTATATAGCCTAAAAATAATATGTTATTTAAAACAAGAACTTGTAATAATAGTAAGAAAATAAATAAAAATATAATGTAAATTGTCTTATTCATTTCTGTCTTCTACTTTTTTAATCTCCTCTCTATAAAGACTTGTAATTATATATATATGACTTAGATTAGACATATCGTTAAATAATTTAACTTCGAGAGTATTTGAAGCTGTTAGTTTTTCGGAAACATAATTAACTGTTCCTACAGGAATACCTTTAGGGAAAATAGCTGATTTACCATTTGTAACAATTGTGTCACCTATTTTAAAAATTGCCTGACGAGGTATATCTGTTAACTGAACAGTATTATAATCTTTACCATTCCATTTTAAAGTACCATAATGGTTATTGTTTTTAAACCCTGCATTTATTTTACTCTTAGAATTTAAGATAGATTGAACTCTAGAATAATTTGTGCCAACATTGTCTGTAATCCCAATAAGACCTTTGCTGTTAATAACTGCCATTTCTGTAGTAATTCCATTTTTAATTCCTCTATTTATAGAAATGAAATTGTTAGCATTACTGTATGTGTTACTTATTATTTTTCCGCTGATGTATGTGTATTCTTGTATTGAATCTAAACTGTTAATAGTAGTTTTTACAGTGTCAATAAGAACGTACAATTGAGCTAGTTTGTTTTTTAGAATTGTATTTTCTACAGCAAGTTCTTTATTGCTATTTCTTAAGTTTAAGTATTCTGAAATGGCTGAAGACTTTTCATGCAAACTCCCAGTTATATAATTAGTAGAGCTAATGAACTTACTTCTATGAAAGGTCTGATTGTTAAATATTAATGCAACAGCAATAAATTCTAGAAATAAAAAAAACAAGAAGTTTTTATACCTCTGAAAGAAATAAATAAGCTGTTGCATAAATAATCATTCAAATTTATTTGATTAATACAGATTTGTATTTTTCAAGATTCTTTAATGCGATACCTGTTCCTCTTACTACAGCACGTAATGGATCTTCGGCAACATAAACAGGTAAATCAGTTTTTCTAGATAAACGTTTGTCTAAACCTCTAAGCATAGAACCTCCACCAGCTAAATAAATACCAGAATTATAAATATCTGCAGCTAATTCAGGAGGTGTTTTAGATAAAGTTTCCATAACAGCATCTTCGATACGTAATATTGATTTATCTAAAGCTTTTGCAATTTCTCTATATGAAACTTGTACCTGTTTTGGTTTTCCACTTAATAAATCACGACCTTGTACCATCATATCTTCAGGAGGTGTGTCTAAATCTTCAGTAGCAGAACCTATTTGTATTTTTATTTTCTCAGCGGTAGTTTCACCCACATATAAATTGTGTTGCGTACGCATGTAATACATAATATCACTAGTAAATAAATCTCCAGCAACTTTAACTGATTGGTCACATACAATACCGGCAAGAGCTATTACAGCAATTTCAGTAGTACCACCACCTATATCAATAATCATATTACCTTTTGGTTCCATAATATCAATACCAACACCGATAGCTGCTGCCATTGGTTCAAAAATCAAATAGATTTCTTTAGCATTCATGTGTCTCCCAGAATCTATAACAGCTCGTTTTTCAACTTCTGTAATTCCAGAAGGGATACAAATAACCATTCGTAAAGAAGGCGGGAAAAGTTTCTTTTTTATTGCAGGAATTTGTTTTACAAATTCTTTAATCATCTCTTCAGATGCTTGAAAATCAGCAATAACACCATCTTTTAACGGACGAATAGTTTTAATATTTTCATGAGTCTTCCCCTGCATTCTGTTAGCCTCATGACCAGTAGCAATAATTTTACCAGTCAATCGGTTACGTGCAACAATAGATGGATTGTCTATGACAACTTTACCATTGTGGATTATAAGTGTGTTTGCTGTACCTAAATCGACAGCAATATCTTCTGTCATAAAATCGAAGAATCCCATATAATGTCCGTTGTTTTACTTAATTTTAATGTATTCTCACAAATCTAATAAAAATCTGCGGGTATTTTACATTATTATGATTAATGTTTAAAATGTCTAGTGCCAGTAAAAACCATCGAAACATTATGGTCGTTACAATAATCAATACTTAATTGATCTTTAATTGAACCACCTGGTTGAATTACACTTTTTACTCCAGCTTTATTTGCAATTTCTACACAGTCAGGAAAAGGGAAAAAAGCATCACTTGCCATAACAGCACCATTTAGATCAAAATTAAAACTTTTTGCTTTAACAATAGCTTGTGTTAGTGCATCAACTCTACTTGTTTGACCAGTTCCTCCAGCTAGTAATTGTTTGTTTTTAACTAGAATAATAGTGTTAGATTTTGTGTTTTTACATAACTTAGATGCAAATAACAAATCATCTAACTCACCATCCGTTGGTTTATTGTTAGTAGGATAAGATAAATCTTCCAATTTATCAGTAACGTTATCTTTATCTTGTATTAAGACACCGTTTAAAGCAGTTCTAACTGTTTGTTGTGGTAGCGCTATTTCTTTTTGAATTAATAATACTCTATTCTTTTTCCCTTTTAAGATAACTAAAGCCTCGTCATCAAAAGAAGGAGCTATTACTACTTCACAAAATAATTTATGAATTTCTTCAGCAGTAGCTTTATCAATTTTAGAGTTTGAGATTAACACACCTCCAAAAGCAGAAGTAGGATCACCAGCTAAAGCATCAACATAAGCTGTATAAATTGTTTCTCTTTGGGAAAAACCACAAGCGTTATTATGTTTTAAAATAGCAAAGGTTGGAGCTTCTCCTTTAAATTCATTCATTAAATTTATAGCAGCATCAATATCAAGTAAGTTATTATAACTAAGTTCCTTTCCATGTAATTTATCAAACATTGCATCTAAATCACCAAAGAAATAACCTTTTTGATGTGGGTTTTCACCATATCTTAAAGTTTTAGAAGTATTTTCACTTGCTTTATAAGCAATTTCATCTTCATTAAAGTAGTTAAAGATAGCTGTGTCATAATGAGAAGAAACATTAAAAGCTTTTGCAGCCAATTTTTTTCTGTCGTTAATTGTTGTATTTCCGTTGCTTTCTGTAATTAAATTTAAGAAACCTTCGTACTGTTCCATTGAAGAAACGATTACAGTATCTTTAAAGTTCTTAGCAGCTGCACGGATCAATGAAATACCACCTATATCTACTTTTTCAATAATGTCTTGTTCAGGAGCACCTGAAGCTACTGTTTTTTCAAAAGGATATAAATCTACAATAACTAAATCTAGTTGAGGAATATTATATTCTTGCATCTCAGTAATGTCTCCATCATGATCTTGGCGGTTTAATATACCTCCAAATACTTTAGGATGTAGTGTTTTTACACGACCACCTAAAATAGAAGGATAAGAGGTTACTTCTTCAACGGGTACGACATTAATACCTAGTTCTTTAATGAAGATTTCTGTTCCTCCTGTAGAATAAATTGTAACACCTAATTCGTCAAGTTTTTTCACTATTGGAGCTAATCCATCTTTGTGAAATACTGAAATAAGAGCAGATTTAATAGTTTTTGTATTATTCATTGTTGTTGTGTTGTTAAGCCTGCAAAGCTACTAAAACAGTAAAGGCTACGCAATAAATTTTTTGGCTTATTACTAAATGAAAACACCACCAAATCTAATAAGATCTTGGTGGTGTTTTTTTTGCAAAAAAAATGGTTATTCGGCGTTTTCTAAGAAATCACGAAACCATGATGTAAATTTTTCTAATAAAGATTGTTGAGGTTCTGTACGAGCATTAGTATTTCCTAACGCAGCGTAAGATGGATGTTTTTTAGGGTTCATAATATGGGGATTATGTGGGGTTAGTAAGTTTGCAAACATACGAAAAAAAATCCTAACAATCAAGTGTTTAGATAATAGTTATATAAAAAGCGCTACTTTTTCACAAGTATACTTTAATAAAAGCTCGTCGTCTGAAGTAAAAGGGTTAACGGTATGAGAATCAATATCGATTTGACCAATGTTTTCGTTGTTAACAAAAATAGGAATCACTATTTCTGCTTTTACTTTCCAACCGCAAGAAATATAGTTATCTTGTTCTTGTACGTCTTGTACTATGAAATTTTCATTGCTAATGGCTACTTGACCACATATTCCTTTACCGAAAGGTATAATTGTATGATCGGTAGGTTCTCCGTTGTATTGTGCTAGTTTTAATTCCTGTTTGTCACCATTTTTAAAATAAAAACCAACCCAGTCGTAATAAGAAACCTCAGAAGCTAAGTAGTCACAAATTTGTTGTAATTTTTCTTCTTTAATAGAATTGCTCTCTGTTATTATGTTTATGTTATTTTTTAATTCTTGTAAATTCATTATTAATTGGTTTTTATCTTATTCGTATTTTGAATTAAGAACTTACAAAAATAGATTTAACAATTGTTTTAAAAAACAAAATTCTATTTTTTTGTATCTTTGCAATCAATGAAACAAGCATTTACAAAAATATCAACGATAACATTAGCTTTATTAGTGTTGTTTTCTACTTTTTCTTTTACAGTAGAAAAGCATTATTGTGGTGATTTTTTGGTTGATGTATCTTATGTCGGTGAAGCAGATACTTGTAATGAAGGTCTGAAAGACGACTGTGCAACTATAATTAAGAAAAAAAAATGTTGTAAAGATGAAGTTCTTCAAATTAAAGGGCAAGATGAAATACAGAAAGTCTCTTTAGATAAGATAAGTTTTCACCAAGTTAAATTTTTTGTTGCTTTTTATAATTCATATAAACTATTGTTTCAAGCTTTTGATAAACAGTCGGTTTCAATTGAGTATTATTACCTTCCAAATTTAGTTTCAGATATTCAAGTACTTCACGAAGTTTTTATCATATGATTTTATAATTCTTTTTTAAATAAATAAGAATTGTAGAATTAAAGTGATATAAAATAATGAAAAAATATATACTCAGTATACTAATACTGGTATCCACAATTTCCTTTTCACAAGAAAAATTAAAAGGAATGATAATGGATAAAAATGGACCTAAGAATAACCAAGGAATTTATGGAGCAAGTGTTCATTGGTTAACTACAAATGTAGGAGTAACTACAAATGAAAAAGGATGGTTTAATATACCATACAAATCAACATACAAAAAACTAGTTGTTAGTTTTGTAGGGTTTAAAACGGATACTATTATTATAAGTAGTTTAAAGCCAGTACATCATTTTTTAAGAGAAAATAACACTTTAGAAGAGGTGACAATCGAATCGAAAAAAAGTGCAACTCAAAAATCGTATTTACAATCCCAAAATTTAATAACTATTAATAGTGCTGAGTTGTTAAAAGCTGCCTGTTGTAATTTGGCAGAAAGTTTTGAAACAAATCCATCAATAGATGTTAATTTCTCAGACGCTCTAACAGGAACAAAGCAAATTCAAATGTTGGGTTTAACAAGCCCTTATTTATTGATTACTCAAGAAAATATTCCATCTATACGAGGTGCATCTCAAGCTTTTGGGTTATCTTTTACTCCTGGTACTTGGGTTGAAAGTATTCAGATAACTAAAGGTGCGGGTAGTGTTGTAAATGGTTACGAAAGTATCTCAGGGCAAATAAATGCTGAATTAGTGAAGCCATATACAAATCATCGTTTTTTTGCAAATGCCTATGCTTCGGCAGGAGGAAGATTAGAATTTAATACGCACGTTAATCAAAAGGTAAGCGATAAATGGCAAACAGGGCTTTATATTCATGGAAATTATAGAGGACAGAAGTTTGATAAAAACAATGATAATTTTTTAGATAATCCATTAGCAAAGCAAGTTAATATAATGAACCGTTGGCAATATGTAGATGCACAAAAAGGATGGGTAAGTTTTATTAATTTTAGATATTTAGATGATAATAAGCAAGTAGGGCAGTTTAATTTTAACCCAGATTTTCATAAAGGTTCTAGTACTGTTTGGGGGAGTGAAATTAAAACCAAACGTTTTGATACTTCTGCTAAATTAGGATATGTTTTTCCCGATTTACCATTTCAAAGTATGGGAATTCAAGCAGCGTATAGCAATCATAAACAAGATTCTTATTTTGGTTTAAGTGATTATAATATTCAACACCAAAGTTTTTATACTAACTTTGTTTTTAATTCAATTATAGGGGATACTAGGAATAAGTTTAAGACAGGGGTTAACTTTACGTATGATAAATATGATGAGTTTGTGAAAGTAGGACTTGCTCAAGATTTTGATCGAAAAGAAAATTCTTTCGGTGCTTTTTTTGAATATGCTTATGATAATGCTGATGATTTAAGTATCACGGCAGGTTTAAGAATAGATAAACATAGTTTGTTAGGAACTTTTTTAACGCCTCGATTACATGTTCGTTATACGGCGTGGGAAAAGGGAGTGTTTAGAGCTTCGATAGGAAAAGGCAGAAGAAGTGCGAATATCTTTGCAGAGAACCAACAGTTTTTGGCTTCATCAAGACAAATAAATATTGATGGAGTAGGAGTAGGAGATAAAGCTTATGGCTTAAATCCTGAGGTTGCATGGAATTATGGAGTTTCTTTTTTACAAGGGTATAAGTTGTTTGGAAAAAAAGGGGATGTTACTTTTGATTTTTATAGAACAGATTTTAAAAATCAGGTTGTTGTAGATTGGGAGAATCCACAAGAAATTTCTTTTTATAATTTAAATGGAAATAGTGTAGCAAACAGTTTTCAGTTAGAAGTAAATCAGAATATAATACCTTATTTTAATACACGTTTTTCATACAAGCATTACGATGTAAGTACTGACTACAAATCAGGTAATTTAGATAAGGCATTACAAGCAAAACATCGGTTTTTTGCAAATGTATCTTTTGAAACTGAGAAAAAAGAAAACGATGCGCATTGGAAATTTGACGTAACTTATAATTGGATAGGAGAGCAACGATTACCTAATACACAAACAAACGCTATAGAATACAGGTTGCCAGAGTTATCTGATAGTTATAATTTGCTAAATATGCAGGTAACAAAAGTGTTTTCAAAAAAGTTTGAGATATACGCAGGAGCAGAAAATATAACAAATTATAAACAAAAAAATCCGATATTGGGAAGTGACGATCCGTTTGGTGTAAATTTTGATACAACAATTATATATGCACCTGTATTTGGACGTAATTTTTATACAGGTTTAAGATTTAAAATAGATTAAGATGAAAAAAATAGTATTAGTAATATCAATTTTATTGATAAGTATTGCAACATCAGCACAGAAAAAGAAAAAAAATGCAAAGGTGTTTTTTGATGTTGATGGTGTTTGTATGATGTGTAAAAGTAGAATAGAGAAGGCTGCGTTAAATTCTAAAGGCGTAAAGTATGCTTTATGGAATGTGAAAACACATCAATTAAATTTAATTATTGATGAGCGTAAAATAGATGTAAGTACAATTCAACAAAATATTGCTAACATAGGACATGATACGGGTGTTTTTAAAGCTCCAAAATTAGCTTATGATAATTTACATGGATGTTGTAAGTATAGAGATGAAGAAGTACAAGATGATCATAAAAAAGAAAAGAAGTAAATATAAAATCCCGAGTTTAAAACTCGGGATTTTTTTATTTATAACATTTTTAATGTGTTAACTTCTTGATCGGTTAACTCACGCCATCTACCACGAGGTAAATTACGTTTAGTCATACCAGCAAAAACAACACGGTCTAGTTTTGTTACGGCATATCCTAAGCTTTCAAATATTTTACGAACAATTCTGTTTCTTCCAGAGTGTATTTCAATTCCAACTTCAGTTTTTCTTTCGCCTTCTACATAAGAAACAGCATCAATAAAAACTTTTTTACCTTCGATAACAACATCACCACGTAATTTATCTAAATCAGAGATTGATAATTTTTTATCTAAAGAAGCATGGTATAATTTACGTACGTTATGTTTTGGGTGTGTTAATTTTTTAGCTAATTCACCATCGTTTGTAAATAATAACAAACCAGTGGTATTTCTATCTAATCTTCCAACAGGATATATACGTTCTTTGGTAGCATCAGCAACAATTTCCATTACTGTCTTACGCCCACGGTCATCTTCCATGGTAGTAATATAGTTTTTAGGCTTATTTAATAGAATGTAACGTTTTTTTTCTATAGAAATTAATGTTCCGTCAAAACGTACTTCATCGGTAGGTTGTACCTTGTAGCCCATTTGAGTCATTAGTTTTCCGTTAACAGCAACACTACCATGCTCTATATAAGTATCAGCTTCTCTACGTGAACAAATTCCAGAATTGGAAATGTATTTATTTAAACGAATACCTGTTGCATCTTCAGTCGTATTTTGAACTGGTTTACTAGGTTGAGATCTTTTAGAATCTCTTTTAAATTGTTTTTTATTATCAGAAGAGCTAGTTGCAAACCTTTTTTTACTAGAAAGATTAGTAGTTCTCTCAGGTTTATCTTTTTTTTCAGACCTATCAGACCTATCAGACCTATCAGACCTATCAGACCTATCAGACCTAAATGATTTTTTTTCTTGAGGATTGCTGTTTCTATCAGCCTGTCGTCCTCTCGACGAGTTTTTTGAATTCATAATAATATTTTAAAAAGTGGGCAAAGGTACAGTAATAATTTGATTTCTAATCTAAAGCAGTAACGACTTTGTCTAAAATTAAGGACTTGTCAATAAATAGTAAACTAAATACACCAATTAATAATAATACTTTTAATATGTTGTGTAGCAGTCGATATTGGTTGGTTTTTGTTGCTCTCCATGTATAAAAGCCAATGAAAAATAAAATAATAGCAGTTAAATAGAAATAGTATTTCATGTATTCAATAGCAGGGTAGCTAAATAAAATACTAACAGGAGCTAATGTTAGAACCATTAATAGAATAATCAATTTTTTGGTGTTTTTTTCACCGTATTTTACTGGAAAAGTGTTGTAGTTGTTTAATATGGCACCTTTAATGTTTTCAAGTTTTTTGATTAACTCTCTAATCATTATAATTAGAAAAAGGAAAATTGCATGTACGAAAATAACTTTTGAAAAATTTTTATAGTGTACAAAAATCACAAAAAAAGGAAGTATTGTTAATATAGTTACGCTCGTTAACCCAATAAAAGGGTATCTTTTTAACTTGTGAGAATAGAACCAAATTCCGAATATATATATAGCAAAGAAGAAAGCAGCTCTCCAAGAAACCAACCAGCCAAAACCAAAACCTGTAAAATTTAATAGAAAGTATAAAGATAGTTTTGTTTCTTGCCTTACATAAGAATCTAGTCCAGATTTTATAGGGCGGTTAATTTTATCTGCATTTTTATCATAAAAATTATTAATAATGTATCCTGCAGCAACCGTTGTTATTGTAGCTATAACTAGATATAGTAAATGCCAGTCGAAGAGCACAGGTTTTATTGATTTTTGTTCAGAGAAAATAAAAATAGCAGCCAAATATTGGGCTGCTATTAATACTAAAATATTGTATCCTCTAACAACAGATAAAAGACTAAAAAGTTTTTTTACTATTGTGTTCGTTTTTGATGTACTCATGGTAATATTGATTAAAATCGATATACCAATTCTAATTTATAATCTTTTAGGCTTGTTTTAGCTTTTTCATAATCTTCAGTAAAACCTAAGATATAACCGCCACCGCCAGAACCACAAAGTTTTAAGTAATATTCGTTGGTTTGGATTCCTTTTTCCCAAATTTGATGAAAAGCTGTTGGGATCATAGGTTTAAAGTTAGTTAAAACTACTTTTGATAATTTTTTTACATTCCCAAATAAGGATTTTACGTTTCCGTGCAAGAAATCATTAATACAAGCATCAGTATGAAGTGAGAATTCTTCACTTAACATTTTACGAAAACCTTCATTTTTCATCTTGTTCATAAAGATATTTACCATAGGTTCTGTTTCTCCAATTTGTTCAGAATCTAATAAAAATACAGCTCCCTTTCCTTCTTTTTGTGATGGAATACCAGCTGCTTCAATATTTTCTTTAGAGTTAATTAGAATAGGTAAACTTAAATAAGAATTTAAAGGATCTAACCCTGAGCTTTTTCCGTGGAAAAACGATTCCATCAGAGAGAAAATTTGCTTTAAGGTTAACAATTTATCACGTGTTAAATTTTCTAAAACTGTGATTTTATTATTAGCGTACTTATCATAAATTGATGCAACTAAAGCTCCAGAACTACCAACTCCGTATCCTTGAGGGATAGATGAATCGAAATACATTCCGTTTTCAATGTCATTTTTTAATGAAGTTAAATCGAAAGATGCTAAAGTTGAATCTAACGTTTTTAAATAGTTATAAAATTTAACTAAATTAGTGTTAGATTTTTCAGCTTCACCTGTTAGGTTGTTAACTGTTTTTAAACCACCTTTATATGAGTTAAATGGAATTGCTAACCCTTTAGAGTCTTTTATTATTCCATACTCACCAAAGAGTAATATTTTTGCGTAAAATAAAGGTCCTTTCATAGATGTTTTAATTGCGAGACAAAAGTACAAGTAAAAGTGCTAGTTTACAAACTAGTATATGTTTTTGTAAAAAGTTTTCCAAACGCCAACCTTTTCATTGTCGCGGTATTTACCTTTAGTCTCTATTTTTCCGTTTTTGTAAAAGGTTTTCCAGACACCTTGTCTTTTATCATTATTGTATCTTCCCTGTTCTTTTAATTCTCCAGTTTCATAAAATGCTTTTCTAACACCATCTAACTTTCCGTTTTTATAATTTGCTTTATGAAAAGGTTTTCCATTTTGGTAATAATATAAGACTAAGCCATCAAACTGCTCTTCATTAGATTTTTTTATAGTACTATAGCCCTCCATTTGAATTTGACCATTTTTATAATAATCAACGATCCAATAACCGTCTTTTATTTTTTTTGGAGTAGGCCTATAAAAGGTATGATTTTCTTTTGAGGTTTCTTGCCAATTTAGATCAAACCAAGCAGTGTCTTGAGCTTTTGCTGTAAAAGATAAAAATCCAATAAACAATAGTATTAGTAAAGTTGAATTTTTCATAAGGTAAGTTTTAGGGTTAGAGGAGTTTAGCTCCAAAACCAACATTATCACAAATATACTGATTTTTTTGGCAGTAATCAATTAACGAATTTTTAATAAAAAGTTCGATTTTAGTTTTTTCGGATGCAGGATATAATACGTGTACGTTTGCACCAGCATCAAGAGTAAAACAAACAGAACTATTGTTTTGAGCACGATATTCCCAAATTTTATTAATAACCTCTAGAGTATTTGGTTTCATTAAAATAAAATATGGATTACTTGTTAGCATCATTGCGTGCAATGTTAAAGCTTCGCTTTCAACTAAATTAACAAACTCTTTAATATCTCCGTTTTGAAGGATGTTCGATAGTTTAGATAAGTTTTCGTTTGCTTGTTTAAAGCGTTGTTCAGCATATGGATGATTGTGCATTAAATTATGCCCTACTGTCGAAGAAACTTGCTTTTCACCTTTATCAACTAATAAAATGGTGTCACAGTAATTTTCGAAAATTGAATGTATTTTATAAGGGAATTTTATACCGAATAAGTTAGAACTGCCAATAATATCAGGGTGCTCTCCCCAAACAACTAATGGACCTTCAATACTTCGACTTGCACTACCAGAACCCAAACGAGCTAAAAAAGAAGCTTTTTTATTAATATATTCTTCAGTTAAATTAGGGATTAGTTCTTTTTCTAAACTTAATAGGCACATAGCTATAGCACTCATTCCGCTTGCAGAAGAAGCAATTCCACTACTGTGTGGAAAAGAATTTTCTGAATTTATAACCATATCGTAATCAAGAATATATGGGCAATATTTTACTATTCTTTTAAAGAATTCTGCAATTTTAGGTTTAAAATCATCTTTCTTTTTTCCTTCAAAGAATAATTCAAAGGAAACTTTATTTGTATTCGATTTTTTTTCGAAATCGATTGTAGTAATTGTGTTACAATTGTTAAGTGTAAAGCTAATAGATGCGTTTTTAGGAATTTGAGGATTGCTCTTTCCCCAATATTTAACTAAGGCAATGTTACTTGGTGTTTGCCATGTGTAAGTTGCTTTTTCTACCTTTTCTTCTAATGACTTTGGAATGAATTGTACTGTGTTCAATTGCTTTAAGTATTTATGACAAAGATATATTTTGTAGTAGATATTAAAAAATAAAAAAGACTACCTTTTTAGGGTAGCCTCTTTTTTAGATAAAAAAAATATAAATTCAAATAATTACACAATATTTATTTTACCTTTTTATTAATTAACATCCCAGAATATTTTGGTTGTCATTTTGTCTCCACCAATTGCAGTCGCAGCTGAATTATAATTAGTTTCATTCAGAGTTGCTTCATTTAAAGGGTAAATGTTTCTTACAGGAACTTTTCCGTTAGCTTCAGTAACAGCTGCAGGAGGAGCTACTAAAATAGGAGAGTCTAAACGACGGTATTCAGTCCAAGCTTCAAAACCTCTATTATAATAAGCTAACCATAATTCGTAAGCAATTTGAGTATCAGCTGTAGCTATCGAATAAGTTACATCAGCTCTCCCTAAATAAATAGTGATATGATTACCTGATACTCCCCAATATTCCATTGTAGCTGTAATTCCATTAACATAATGTGTTGCAGCGGTTAAACCTACATTGTAGCCTTTATTTGCGGCATCGGCTAATAAAAGACTAGTTTCAGCATAATCAAAAAGAACTCCGGGTAAAGTAGCATCTCTAAACTTATCATTAGTGTTAGAAGCATCATCGTACCCTAAACCATTATCATTACCTTCTGCATAGGGATATCCTACATATACGCCGGCTATTTTTGAAGCTGGATTGAAAAATTGATCCATTCTAGGGTCACTTTTAGCATTCATTGCATCTACAAGAAATGAAGTAGGAACAATTTGTGTTCTTTGGTTTAAGATGAAAAACAGAGGGTTTTCTTGATTTTCAACCGCGAAATAAGGAAAAAGAGCATTGTCACTATTACTAGAAATAACTCCTGACAAATAAGCTGCTTCAACCATTGATTGAGAGCCTAGATGTAGTCCCATTTTTAGCTTAGCACTATTGGCTAATTTTTTCCAACTAGCTACATTACCATTGTAATAAAGATCTCCACTAGTAAAACTATCACTAGATATATCTAAATTATTAATAGCAACATCTAAACGAGTAGCTAAATCTAAATAAATGGTTTCAGCATCATCATATTTTGGTGTTGGAGAACTCGTAAAATCGAGAGCTTCTGTATATGGTATATTTCCAAAAAGATCAACTAATGATTGGTATGCAAGAATTATCTGAATTTCTAAAATTGCTACCTGATTTTTTTTTCTAGAAGCTAAATTAGGAGTGACATTTGATGCCTCTATAGCTTTTTTTGCAGTAGTTAATTCTATTAAAACATCCCTGTATAAATCATCCCAATTTGATTGTCCAATAGCTCTTGAATCTTGACTGTAATTGTCTTCTACAGCAAACTCTCTATTTGTCCAATGTTGTGCATACTGACGAAAGTTGTTACGGTTCTGGTCGGTATTGGTTAAAAAATCCATGTATTCTTTTTGCGCCGTTGTCATCAATGTATGTGGTTGCGCATTTAGATACCCTTTAGTGTCAACATTTAAGTGTTCTACGTTGTCACATGAATTGACTAAAAACATAGACACTCCAATAATTGTCGCTACTTTTATATTGTTAAAAATTTTCATTTTTTTCATTTTTTTTTAAAATTGAACTTTTACATTAAAGCTATATTCTTTAGTCGTAGGAAGAACTCCTGTTTGAAAACCTTGTAGGTTTCCAGAAGATGTTCCTGCTTCAGGATCAGCATAGGGTAAATTTTTATGGATTATCCATAAATTGCTTCCGTTTGCAGAGAAAGTAATGTTTTTAAACATACTTTTTTCTAAAAATTTAGAAGGTAAACTATAACTTATTGAAACTTCTCTTAGTTTTATATATGAAGCGTCATATACAAATTGTTCTTCAGGAAAACCATATTGCTCTTCAATTGGGCTTCTAACTGTGTTTTTAGTTCCGTCAGCGAATACACCTTGTAATAGGACACCTCCACTATCTGAACCTGAAGTTACAGGGTCTCTCATAGGATTACCTAATTCATTGTTACCAGCCGTAGTTGCATAAATACCAGTTGATCTTCCATATTTTTGATCTAAAGACCAAACATCACCACCTTTTTTCATGTCAACTAAGAAGCTTAAAATAAGGTTTTTATATTTTAGTTTGTTGTTAATACCTCCTGTCCAATCAGGATTAATATCACCTATAATTTGACTATTTACACGTGTGTAATCACCATTAGCATCAACAATCCTATTCGCATCAGATTTAACACCGTTATAATAGTCATAACCACTAGCGACTAAAAGACCAACAGGTTTTCCAACTTCGGCTACTGATAAAATTCTTTGAAAACTACCTAATGTTAATCTAGGAGAACCATCTAAACTTATAGTTTTATTTCTGTTTCTTGTCCAGTTTATAGTCGTTTCCCAAGAGAAATTTTCATTTTTTATAGGAGTTCCTGTTAAGCTTAGTTCTATACCTTTATTCTCTATGTTTCCTGCGTTAATCCAAGCATTAGTATATCCAGTTGCTCCTGTAGAAGGAACTGACATAATTTGATTTGTAGTGTTTGTTTTGTAGTAAGATATGTCTAGTCCAATTCTATTTTTGAAAAGTTTTAATTCTAAACCAGTTTCATAACCTTTAGTTCTTTCAGGTTTTAACTCTGAATTTTTTCTAGTATTTTCGTTAGTGAAACGAACGTTACCTCCTCCGTAGTTTACAAGTTTAAAAAAACCAGGGGCAAGGTTAAATGGATTTGTTCCTCCACCAGTTTCAGCATAATTCACTCTCACTTTACCGAAAGATAACCAGTCAGCCTTTAAATGTTTACTGAAGATGTAAGTAGTTGTAGCAGAAGGATATGTGTAAATGTTATTGCTTGTTGGTAATGTTGATGTTCTATCAGTTCTAACTGTTCCTTCTAAAAAGTAAGTATCGTTAATACTAAAAGTACCACTAGCGTATGCACTATTTGAACCGAACGTAAGAACTCTCTCGGTCGCTGGATCAGGAGTATTTACTGAGTTAGAAATTGCAAATACATTAGGGGCTATTAAACCACCTAGAGTAATAGAAAAGGTGTCGCTAGAAGTGCTTCTTCTAATATTACCTCCAAGTAAACCACTAAATTTAATATTGTCAGTAACATCAGTATTGAAGCTAAAAACTAAATCAAGGTTAGATTCTTTATAAGTTTTATCATATCTAGAATATTGACCTGCTGATTGACTTTGCCTTTTTGAACCTACAGCAATTCTTTCTTGTTGTCCTTGGTTATAGCTGTCAATACTAGCTTTACCAGTTACACTAACCCAGTCTGCAATTTCATGAGTAAGGTTAAAGTTACCGAAAAAACGGCCTCTATTTAATAAACTGAAATTCTGATCTCTTTGAAAATATGGATTGTCATGAAATGCAACTCTTCTGTCAAAAGGACCATTAATACTCCATGATAAATTTTTCCCTGATTCTTTATATGCATTTTCTAAATCCTTGTAATCAACACTTGTTGAAGTCCATTGTCTAAGACTACTAGAAAAATTGTTTCCACCAGAACCGTACCCAGTTTCGTTGGCTCCTTTGCTGACTGTTTTAGTATAAGTAGCACCTGCTGTAATGGTTGTTTTATCACTTAATTTGTAACTAGACGATAAATTAAAAATATCCCTTCCACTAGAACTATTAGGTAAAATCCCTTGGTCTAATTTTTGCTTACTATAGCTAAAACGAAAATTCCCTTGTTCATTACCTGCTGTTAAGGAAATACTGTTATTGTAAGTAATACTGTTTTGATAAATACTATTTCCATTATTTTTAGGAGCAATCCAAGGAGTAGCTTTCCCGTAAGTTGATAATTCAGGATGAAAAGAATTCCAACGATATACTAATAAATTTTTGTCATAAGCAGGTCCCCAAGAGGCATCACCTGTGCGTTCTCTATAGTGAAGACCATCTCCTAGGTCAATCTGGGTGCTAGGAAAAGTATTAGCATATCCACCACCATATTGTGTTTGGTATACAGGTAGTGTATCGAAATCTACAACACCAACAGTAACACTACTGTTTATACTAACTCCTAGACCCTGTTGATTTTCACCTTTTTTTGTTGTAACGATAATAACACCATTAGAAGCTCTTTCTCCATAAAGAGCAGATGCTGCTGCCCCCTTAAGTATATTAATAGATTCGATATCATCAGGGTTAATATCTGATGCTGCGTTACCAAAATCATAACCACCTGTGTTTCCACCTCTTGTCTGGTCTAGAGTATTTGTGTTAGAGTTATCTAAGGGAATTCCATCAACTACCCATAATGCTTGGTTGTTTCCAGATAAAGAAGTTGTACCTCTTATAACAACATTGGTAGAACCACCAATGTTATTGTTCTTTCTAATTTGAATTCCTGAAACTTTTCCAGAAATAGAATTGGCAATGTTTCCTGAGTTAACTTTAGTTAAATCATCTCCTTTTACCTCTTGTGTAGCGTATCCTAGAGATTTTTTTTCTCTTTTTATACCTAAGGCGGTAACTACAATTTCGTTTAGTAGATTCTCATCATCGACCATTGAAACATTAATCTTGTTAGAAGATCCAATTGTTTTTTCAACTGTTTTCTTTCCAACAAAACTAAAAACGAGTACATCATTTTGTTTTCCGTTAATAGAGAAATTTCCGTCAAAATCAGTTTCTACCCCCGAAGTAGTCCCCTTAATAATAATACTAACACCTGGAAGTCCCCCAGATTCATCTGAGACAATCCCAGATATTGTTTTTTCTTGAGCAAATATAATTTGCGTAAACAGAAAAGACAACAATAATAATGTTACTCTCATAGTTTGAAAATTTAAATTGTTTTTCCAAAAAAAGTAAATTAAATATCAATTGCCAAATTAATGGTAATAAGGTATTTTCTTTAGGTAATAATGTATGTTTTGTTGTTTTTTTTTGAGGGTATTAATGTTATTTCTATTTTGTTTTTAGAAAAACATATTTTTTATGGCTTCTGCTTATTGGTGATTATTTTTTCCTTAAATTCATTTGTGTAAGAAGTTATTTTTTTAATCGAAATAATATATTGTTTCTCTTGTTATAGATAGTCATTGAGTTTTCTGAAAAAACGTTAACATAATTACTTAAGCTTTCTATGTAGAGAGTATTATTGAAGTTTATTTTAATCATTTCTCTATCTGCTCTTATAAATATATAACTGTTATGCGTTTCTTTTTGGAGTTCTTTAGTCTTTATAACGATTTGCGTGTTAAATACTTTTTGAATTGTTTGTGAAAAATGGTCAAAAGAAATCGGTTTTAACAAATAGTCTACTATATTTAAATCCATACTACAGTATAATCTCTATAAGCAGTCGTGAAAATTATTTTTGATTTTTTGTTAATTATTTTGATTAAATTTAAACCTGTAATTTCAGGCATATTAATATATAAAAAGTAACTGTTTATTGACTAGTTAGTTTGTTAAAATACTCATTTTTAATGTGGAAATAAGTATTTTTGTTTTTATAAAAGAGTATAGAATGAGTAGAAAAATAAAATTAATTTGGGATTTTAAAGGGCCAGATGGATTAGCAACAGCAAAGCACCATTGTGTTCATTTAAAAGAATTTACTCAAATAGATAATTTAGCATATGATGAGGTAGATCATAAAGAGTTTAATCCTATGCATACCATTGCTTTTATTATAGTTGATGAAAGTAATATGAAAATTTTTAGAGATGCTCTAAAGCCTCATCGAGGTGAGTTAGCTTAATTAAATTAAATTTAAATAATAAAATTATGTTTTTAATAAATGCCTTAGCAAAACCAAAAAAATCATCAGAACATTATGATGAAGTTATCGGAGCTTATGTAAGCTTATATATAGATTATAAAGATATTGAAGGAGCGCTTAAATTAGCGAAGCATTATATAAAAGATGAAGGTTGGAAAGTGACAGAAATAGAAGAAGAATATTTTACATTAGATTCTGTAGATGATGTTGATGAAGATCAAAGAGAGTTGTATAGTGAAGCTGTGGAGTATGGTTATACAATCGTTTTTAATTGTTATGAAGAGGAATGATTTTTAGATAAAGGTTAATTAAAATAGACTATCTTTCACTAAAATTATTTATGATGAAAGGTAGTTTTCTTTTTTTTGCCGCAATTTTTCTTTCTTTTAAAAGCTTTACTCAGCATAATTTTTCTACATATGTTGCTCATAAATCAATAACAGAGGCTATCCGGGTAAATAATGAACTTATAGCAGGAAGAACTTCTTTTTTTGAAAAACAAGCAGCGGCTAAACCGCTTATGTTTCAGAGTACAAAAATAAAAATACAAGAATTTAATAGGTTATCTAATAACTTATCAAAATATATAGAGGCAATTCAAAAAGAGGTGAATACCGAGCAGGTTTTATATGAGATGTTAAACCGTGATTTTTATAAAAAAGTTCTTTTTAATGATAGTAAAAAGTTATCCTATAAAGGGAGGAAGCTTAAAATAAAAATAGATAGTTTATATAATCATTCAGTTAAAATAAATGTTCATAAATTATCTCAATTAGAGAATTTTTATAATGATCATTTTAAGACAGGTGATATTTTTTATGGTTTTGATGAAAACGAGTTAGATTATTTTCAATATCATTTTTATGATAAGTCTAACTATGGTATTATGATGGCAATGAATTGTTTATTGTTAGATGTAAAAACTTTTCAATTACTGTATTTTGGAACAGTTATGAGTTATTAATAGTTGTTTTTAAGTGAAATAAAAATAAATAAATAAAAATAGCTTTCTCTCTCATATTCAGATAATTTGATTAATTTCGCGGGCTAAATTATTTCATACAAATGAAACGTATCAAAGAATATAAAAAGCTTTTTAATGTTGAAGGAGCAATTGATTTAAAAGTATTAAAAACTACTTATCGAGGATTGGTAAAAGAATGGCATCCAGATAAATTTCAAGACGAAGAAAAGAAGTTAGAAGCCGAAGAGGTTAGTACAAAAATTATTGATGGCTATCACTTTTTAGTGAGTATAGCACCTAAAACAAAAGAAGCTAATTTAGAAGCATATAATACTACTATAACTGAATTTAGAGTAGATGACTATCAACACAAAAGTATGTTGTTAGAAGTTACTTTTACAGATGGTAATACTTATGAATATTTTGGGGTAAACAAAAAATTATTTATCAAATTCGTAAATGCAAAATCTATAAACAACTTCGGGAAAAGGAATATTTTTAATTCTTTTACTTATAGAAAGTCAAAGAAAGCAATGGCTACGGCGTAAATGCTTTAATTAAATAATAAAAAAGACCTTTCATTAAATTTAGTGAGAGGTCTTTTTTATTTTAATAAATACTTTTATTCAGCAATACTTTTTGCACAAATAAATCCGCCTGTCCAAGCATTTTGAAAATTGAATCCACCCGTTACGGCATCGATATTTAAAACTTCACCAACTATAAATAAGTTTTTGTGTAATCTACTTTCAAATCGTTTAAAGTTAATTTCTTTCAAATCTACACCACCAGCAGTTACAAACTCATCTTTAAAAGTAGTTCTTCCGTTAGCATTAAATAATCCTTTGGTTAATTGAGTAGTTAAATTATTGAGCTGTTTATTACTTAGATCACCCCAATTTTGAGTTGTTTTAATTTCTGCAGCAGCTATAAAACGTTCCCATAAACGACGCGGAATGTCTGCAAAAGGAGACTTTAAATTTACTTGCTTTCTAGCTTGTGAATTTTTAAGTTGTGTTAATTCATCTAGAGTAGTCTCAAAATTTTGTCCTAACCAATTTACTTCAACGTTATATTGATAGTTTTTATCCGCTAAAATTCGTGCACCGAACGCAGATAATTTTAAAATTGCAGGCCCACTTAATCCCCAATGCGTAATTAATAAAGGTCCTGAGTTTTCTAAATTAGTTCCTACTAGTTTTACGTCAGCATTAGGTACTGATATTCCGCCTAAATCAATAATCCGTTTATCTTTTATATTAAAAGTAAACAAAGAAGGTACGGGTTCGATAATAGTATGGTTTAATGTTTTACATAAATCCCAAACCTTTTTAGAACTACCTGCTGCAATTACTAGATAGTCAGCTTCAAATTGTTGATCTTTCGTGTTGATAATCCACTTTTTATCTTGTTGTTCAACTGAATTTACTCCGTGATTTTTTAAGACTCTAATCCCAAGATTATCAACAGCACTTTCAAAACAATCTATAATAGCTTGTGAAGTATTTACTTCAGGAAATACTCGGTTATCACTTTCAATTTTTAAAGGGATTCCTTTGTTGTCAAACCACTCGAAAGTATCACCAGTCATAAACTGATGAAAAGGACCTAAAAGTTCTTTTTCTCCTCTAGGATAGAATTTTACGAGTTCTTTAGGTTCAAAACAAGCATGTGTAACATTACAACGTCCTCCTCCAGAAATTTTAACTTTCTGTAATACATCTTTTCCTTTTTCAAGAATAGTAATATCTAAATCAGGATTGTTTTCTTTTGCATTTATAGCTGTGAAATATCCTGCTGCACCCCCACCAATTATAATTACTTTTTTCATTTTTAGAGAACCTCTCGACTGCGTTCGATGAGATATTTAAAATTAATTTGTTAAGTCGAGCGCAGTCGAGACCTAATTATTTAGAATTTATAAAACCATTTCTTTATAAGGCACAATTGTATCATAACCTTTCTGTTTAAAATAAGGTAAGGTGTCGTCATTTCCTGTAGCCAAAACAAAATCTCCACCCCATGCACCTAAACTTTTAATTTCTCCAAAATAATCAGAGAACAATCGTTTTTTTACAGGAGTTTGTTTAATAATTGAACTAATTAATTGTTCGTGCTCAATGATTATTTTATTTAATTTTTTAGAAGAAGCTGCTTTTAAAAATTCTTGAGTTAGAATATTCATTTCAGGAATTAATGTTTGCGCTTCTTCTTTATGTTGTTTGTATTGTGCAATTCCCTCTCTACTATTTTGTTTTTGGTTTAAATACACAAAAAATAACTCATCCGAAAAGTTCGGATTGAATTCTACTTTAGATACAATAGGTTGCTTTTCCTTTAATTCATATAGAATAGGAGTATTGTTACTAGCACAAGCAATATCGTAACCACTACCAGAAAAAGCATTCCATAATAAGGTAAAAGGATTCACATTTGCCCAAGTAGCAATATTATTTATTAAAGTAGATGAACTACCGAGTCCCCAATTTTGAGGGAAAGTTAAATTTGTTTTTACAACAAAACCGTTTTTAGTAGTTAGAAATTCTGGGTTTAATTTTTTAGCTTCTAGTAAAATATCCGATAAAGTTTCTGCAATAAACTCAGCGTTCCCTTCTTTGTTAGAATTAAAAGTAGCTGAGGTTAAGCGTAGCTTAGGCAAATCGAAGGTAGCTTCAAACCAGCACTCACCAGTATTGGTAAAACTTCCCCAAATAAGTTGCGACTCTTTTATTGATTCAATAATTAAATCTTGCCCAAATTTTGTAGGTACTGCTAAAGAAGCTGCTCCGTCAAGAACAACATACTCACCAGTTAATAATAATTTTCCGTTAGAATAAAAATTCATTTACAAATGCCTGATCGAGCGCAGTCGATACCTTATTATAAAATTAAAACCTCTCGACTGCGCTCGATGAGACAAATAATACTATTTTCTTAACTCGTTAAATTTATCAACAACTGCACTATGAGAAACAGTAGTACTTTCAAAATAAAGGGTGATAATTTCTCTTTCTTTAGTAGTTGCTTCTAGTTGATTTAAAATATTTTGCAAATGCATTTTCATATGTCCATGCTGAATCCCTTTAGTTGTTAAAGCACGTAAAGCAGCAAAGTTTTGAGCTAAACCAGCGGTAGCAATAATTTTCATCAATTCTTTTGCTGATGGTTTTTGCATCATATCTAATGATAGTTTCGCCATTGGGTGTAATGCTGTTAAACCACCAACAGTTCCTAGTGCTAATGGGATTTCAATCCAAAACCGAAAAATACCATCTTTAATTTCACAATGCGTAAGTGTTTTATAATGACCATCTTTTGAGGCATAAGCATGTGCACCAGCTTCAATAGCTCTAAAATCATTTCCAGTCGCTAAAACAACAGCATCAATACCATTCATAATTCCTTTGTTATGGGTAACAGCCCTGTAGGGTTCAATTTCAGCGATCTGAATTGCTTGATGGAATTTTTGAGCAAATTTTTGAGGATTTTCACCACCTAAATCTTCTATCTTACAACTAACCTCTGCTTTAACAATACAGTCAGTAACATAATTAGATAATATACTCATTACAATTTCAATATCATCGCGCCTAAATTGATTAGCCATAGCTTCTAAACACGAATTAATAAAATTCGCACCCATGCTATCTTTTGTTTCAAAAGTTACATGTAATTGATAGTAGTTATCAAGCTTAGCTGTTTTATCAATAAGTTGAATATCTAAAATACCTCCACCCCGTTTCTCCATATTTTTGGTGATAGAAGCTGTAGCTTTGAATAATAAGGGTTTTTGCTGATTAAAGTAGTTTTCTAAATCGGTTTTATCTCCCTCATACATAAAATGTACTTGCCCAATTTTAGTAGTTGAAATAACTTCAGTTTTAAAACCACCTCGAGTACTCCAGTATTTAGCAACCAAAGATGCGGCGGCAACTACAGAACTTTCTTCAACAACCATTGGTATTACATAATCACGACCATTTATAACAAAGTTAGGTGCAATTCCGTAAGGCATGTAAAAATTAGAAATAGTATTTTCTATAAAATCATCATGTAATTGCTGTAGTTTAGCATCTATATTCCAATACTGTTTTAATGTTTGTGTAATTTCAGGTTGGCTATTGAAATATGCTTTAGCTAACCAGTCTATTTTTTCTTCTTTCGTAAGTTTAGAAAATCCAGCAATAATTTTAGACATTCTTAGTAAAATTTAGGTGCTCCAAAGATAAATGAATCTTGTTAAAATAGAGTTCTTATTTAGGATTTCTAGTTTTTTGGTACATTTTTTGGTGATTTTTCCGTAAACTTGGCAAACTTTTTAAGTAAACAACAACTCAATATGAAAAAAATAGTACTACTTTTTATAGGGATATCTACGCTTTTACAAGCACAAAAAAAAGATGTTTCTTTAGAAGATATATGGAGAAAAGGCACATTTAGAGCTGATTACATGAACTCTTTAAATTCAATGAATGGAGATTATTATTCATTATTGAATAATAAAGAAGGTAGCTCTTCTGTTGATAAATACGATTATAAAACTTTAGAAAAAGTTGCAACAATTGTAGATAGTAAAGATTTAAACGAGTTAAAAACGTTTCAATCATATAGTTTTAATAGTGATGAAACGAAGTTAATTTTAGGAACTAACTTTAAGTCAATATTTCGTCATTCTTTTTTAGGAACATTCTATATGTATGACATTGCTTCAAAAACATTAAGGCTAATAGGAGAAGACATTCAAAGACCCACTTTTTCGCCAGATAGTAAAAGAGTAGCATACGCAAAAGATAATAATCTATTTATAAGAGATTTTTCAAGTAATTCACTTGTTCAAGTAACAACTGATGGAGAAAAGAATAAAATTATAAATGGTATTACTGATTGGGTTTACGAAGAAGAATTTGGTTTTGTAAAAGCTTTTGAGTGGAGTAAAAATGGTAGTAATCTTGCTTTTTTACGTTTTGATGAAAGTGCAGTAAAAACATTTTCGATGGATGTGTATGGTAAAGAGAAATATCCAACACAAGAAGTTTTTAAGTATCCGAAAGCAGGAGAAGATAATGCTAAGGTTACTTTACATGTGTATTCTTTAGCAACAAACGGAACAGCAAAAATTATTTTTGGAGACTACGAATATATACCAAGAATTAATTGGACAAAAGATGATAATGTTTTAGCAGTACGTACTTTAAATCGTCATCAAAATGATTTAAAGATGTATTTTATCAATGCTAAAACATATGATACTTCATTAATATTAAATGAAACAGATAAAGCTTATGTAGAGGTAAATGATGATTTAACTTTTTTAAATGATAATAGTTTTATTTGGACAAGTGAAAAAGATGGTTTCAATCACATTTATCATTACAATAAAAAAGGGGAATTGATTAATCAAGTTACAAAAGGTAATTGGGAGGTAACTTCTTATTATGGTTTTGATGCTGATAAAAAAACAGTTTACTATCAATCGGTAGAAAATGGATCAATAAATAGAGGTGTTTATAGTATTTCTTTAAAAGGAGAGAATAAAAAAGTTTTAAGTAATCCTTTAGGAACAAATAGTGCGTCATTTAGTAGAAACATGCATTATTTTATAAATACATTTTCTGATGCATCTACTCCAACAGTGTATTCTTTAAGAAATGATGCAGGAAATGTTTTAAAAACGGTAAAAGATAATGCTGCTTTAAAAGAAGTGGTAGCGAAGTATAATTTAAGTAAAAAAGAGTTTTCTACTATTAATATAAACGGAAACGACTTAAATATGTATACTATTAAGCCTGTTAACTTCGATTCGAATAAAAAATACCCAGTATTAATGTACCAGTACTCTGGTCCAGGATCACAGAATGTAAAGAATAGTTGGAACGGAGCAAATGATTACTGGCATCAAATGTTAGCACAAGACGGTTATATTGTTGTTTGTGTTGATGGTAGAGGTACAGGATTTAAAGGAAGAGACTTTAAAAAAGTTACTTACATGAACTTGGTAAAGCTTGAAACTGAAGATCAAATAGCAGTTGCAAAGAAACTAGCTGATTTATCTTATGTAGACGCAAAGAGAATTGGTATTTGGGGATGGTCTTTTGGAGGACATATGAGTACTAACTGTTTACTAAAAGGGAATGATATTTTTGCAACAGCAATAGCAGTAGCTCCTGTTACAACTTGGCGTTTTTATGATAGTATTTATACTGAACGTTATATGAGAACTCCAGAAGAAAATCCAACAGGGTATGATGAAAATTCACCATTAAACTATCCAGAGTTATTAAAAGGGAAGTATTTGTTGATTCATGGAACGGGAGATGATAATGTACATGTACAGAATGCTTATAGAATGGCAGAAGCTTTAATACAAGCAAATAAACAATTTGAATGGGGAATGTATCCTGATAGAAATCACGGAATTTATGGTGGTAATACTCGTTTACATTTATATACAAAAATGACGAATTTCATTAAAAATAATTTATAAAATATAACAAATATGAACACTGTAAAGCAAGAAGATCTTTGGGGGCATCCTAAGGGACTATATGTATTATTTTTTGTAGAAATGTGGGAACGATTTTCATACTACGGTATGCGTGCCATATTAACATTGTATTTAGCAGCACCTATATTATTAGGGAATCCTCAATCTGGTTTTGGGTGGTCAAATACAGAAACAATATCTTTTTATGGTACTTATACAATGTTAGTTTATTTAACTTCAATACCAGGAGGTTGGATTGCAGATAAATATATTGGTCAGAAAAAAGCAGTAATGCTAGGAGGTGTTCTTTTGTGTATAGGTCATGGTATTTTAGCTATTGATACACAATGGGCTTTCTTTACTGGTTTATTATTTATTGTAATAGGTGTAGGTTTTTTAAAACCAAATATTTCTACAATGGTTGGTGGGTTATACCCAAAAGGAGATGATAGAAGAGATAAAGGATTTTATGTTTTTTATATTGGAATAAATTTAGGTGCTTTCTTAGGTGCTTTAGCAGTAGGTATTGTAGCTGCAAAATATGGTTGGCACTATGGTTTTGGATTAGCTGGTATTGGTATGGCTTTGGGGCAGATAGTGTATATGTATGGTTTAAAATATTTAGAAGGAGTAGGAGAATTTTTAGGGAAAAATGATTCGCCAGATAAAGAATTAATGAAAAAACCTTTAACAGCGGTAGAAAAAGATAGAATGTTAGTAATGTTTTTATCTTTCTTAATTATCATTGTTTTTTGGGGTGCTTTTGAGCAAGCTGGTGGATTAATGAGTTTGTATACTGAGCAAAAAACAGATAGGTTACTTCCTTTCTTTGATTATGAAGTTCCTGCAGCTGTATTTCAATCAGTAAATGCATTTTTTATTATTATTTTAGGAACTGCTGTTGGTGCTTTTTGGCATAAATGGGGAAAAAAAGGAAAAGAATCTTCGTCGTTATTTAAAATGGCAATAGGTGTTATTATTATGGCTTTTGGTTTTTTCTTTATGAGCAAAGCAAGTACAGAAGTAGTTATGGATGGAGAGAATGTTATAGCAAAATCAGCGATGATATGGTTGGTTTTAGCATATTTATTCCATACAATAGGAGAGTTGTGTGCTTCACCAGTCGCATTATCTTTTATAACAAAATTAGCACCAGTAAAGTATGCATCATTTATGATGGGGGCATATTTTGCAGCTACAGGTTTAGGTAATAAAGTAGCTGGGTTAGTTGGAGCAATGTCAGAAGGAGCAGGAGAATTTCAGGTTTTTACTGGTATCGCAGTTTTCTGTACCATTTTTGGAATACTAATAATTTTAATATTAAAGCCTCTAAAACGATTAACACATGGAGCTGAGGATATTAAAGGAACTTCAAACGAAGAAGCTGAAGGATTTGAATTAGCAGATAACAATTAAAAATAAAATAAAAACCTTGTGATATTAAATATTACAAGGTTTTTTTATTTGTAAATTATATATAACAAAAATATGAGTACAAACACAGTTAGATTTGAAGGTTCAGAAATGAATCGTAAATTATTAATGGGACACCCATCAGGACTATTTGTTCTTTTTTTTACTGAAATGTGGGAGCGTTTTTCGTATTATGGAATGCGTGCAATTTTAGTGTTATTTTTAACATCTGCTATCACTGGAGATAATCCTGGTTGGGGATGGTCGAGAGAGGATGCGTTAGGATTATATGGTACATATACAATGCTTGTGTATTTTTCTCCAATTATAGGGGGGTATTTAGCAGATAAAATTTTAGGATATCGATATGCTGTGGCAATTGGTGCTTTTATAATGACGTTAGGACATGCAACAATGGCTTTAAATACAGCCTGGAGTCTGTATTTAGGTATTGGTTTGTTAGTTGCGGGAAATGGATTGTTTAAGCCGAATATTACATCTATTATTAATGGTGTTTACAAAAATGCTCAAGATAAAAAAGATGGTGCTTTTACCATATTTTATATGGGAGTAAATGCTGGTGCTTTTGTTGGGATCTTACTTTGCGGATATGTTGGTGAAACTGCTGGTTGGCATTATGGATTTGGATTAGCAGGTGTATTTATGTTTTTAGGAATGTTGCAATTTTGGTTTGCTCAAGGAATTTTTGGAAGCATAGGATTATCGCCATCAAAGGCTATTGAATATAATGATGCAATTGAAAACATAGAAGAAAAGGGAACAATAGAAGAAGAAGAAATTCCAGCTAATGTTCAAAGAGATCGTTATATAGTTGTAGCTATTTTAGCCTTCTTTACTGTTTTCTTTTGGGCAGCTTTTGAGCAAGCTGGTGGATCAATGACTATTTTTGCAGGAGATTATACAAATAGAGTTTTAGAAGGAGATTCTGCAAATATATTTAGAGTTGCAAATACGTTATTAACAGTAGTTCCTTTATTAATAATAACATATGTTTTATTTCAATTATTTAAAATAACTTTTAAAAAATATGCTTTATCTAATCTTTTTTTAGGAGCTAGTTTTGCAATTATTTGGTGTATTGTTATTTGGATGTTAAAAAATCAATTTAGTGATGTTAAAACAGAAGTCCCTGCTTCTTGGTTCTCTATTTTAAATTCATTTTATATTATTGCTTTTGCTCCTTTAATTTCAAAAATATGGGAGAGTAAATTTAATCCTCCAGCTACAGTGAAATTCGGAATGGGACTGATCCTTTTGGGGTTAGGTTTTGGAGTGCTAGCTTATGGATCTTCTGAGATTCCACAAGGAGCACAAACGGCATCTGTAAGCATGGTTTGGCTAATACTAGCATATTTACTTCATACTTTAGGTGAACTATGCTTGTCGCCTGTTGGTTTATCTTATGTATCAAAACTTGTTCCAGCATCTACAATTGGTGTAATGTTTGGTCTTTGGTATATTGCGGTAGGTATGGGTAATAAAGCAGCTGGATCTATGGGAGGTATGATAGATAAGATTACTGCAACTTATGATATGAGTACATTCTTTTTAATTTTTACAATTGTACCAATGCTTGCTGGTTTTATTTTAATGGGATTAACTCCGTTAGTAAAGAAATTAATGCACGGGGTAAAATAAACTTAAATAAAACGTTAAAATATTTCATAAACCTGTCAATTATTAATAATTGACAGGTTTTTTTGTAAATTTGGAATACTTATTGAGACTTAAGAGATATGAAGAAATTAATTTTAGTAGCAGTTTTAGCAATTATTTCAGTTGGAGTAAAGGCACAAGAGAAAGTTAATTGGTTAACCTTTGAAGAAGCGTTGGAGAAAAATAAAGAGACTCCAAAACCTATTTTGGTCGATTTATATACAGACTGGTGTGGTTGGTGTAAAAAAATGGACAAGACTACTTACAAAAATAATGTTATTGTTAAGTTTATTAACGAAAACTATTATGCAGTAAAAATGGATGGTGAAGGAAAAGAGGATATAAGTTTTAAAGGTAAAACTTATAAATATGTACAAAAAGGTAAAAGTAAGTACCATGAGTTAGCTGCTGCTATTATGAAAGGTAAAATGAGTTACCCTTCTACAGCTTTTTTCGACTTAGAAGAAAGATTAATACAAACAGTGCCAGGTTATTTAGCCGAAAAGAAGTTCGAGATGGTTTTAGCTTTCTTTACAAAAGATAATTATAAAACAAAAAAGTGGTCTGAGTTTTCAAAAGCTTTTAAAGGTTCTATTTAATTAATTAACCTTATTTAATAATAAACGCTCCGTTTTGTCTAGTTTGATGAAACGGAGTTTTTTGTTTCTTACATGTAGCTTTCCATCTATTTAAAGAGCTTTTGTAGTTACTGCCATCTGCAATTATCTGTTTAGGTTCTAAAGTTTCAATTAACCTATTTAAATTTATTTTTGGAGAGTGCTGTAGAATTATTATAGGTTTTTTTAATGCAAGATCATAAATTCCTAAACTATCTATTATTAAAATAGTGTCCGAATTATAGCGAATAATGTTACCTATTTTAGGAGGGAAATTACTTTTTATATTTTCATTTATTCGATATGCTTTAATAACATTATTGTTATACGTTTTTAAAGTATCACCGTACTGTAGTAATTTAAATAGTTTTCCATTTCTATAACCTAGTAAATTTTCCTTAGTTTTATGAAAAACAATAATTTCTTGTTTATACTCCCTATCAATTTTATTATAAAGTAAAGAAGTTTGTAATAAAACTATCGAGAAAAGTAGAAACAGAAGTTGTTTAGTTTTTTTATGTATGCTTAATTGGTAAACAGATATAATTATAAAGTACCAAGTAATCATTTCATAGAAAGACATTGAAATTTCATGAAATAAAAAGGACTCTTGGTTTGATATCCAATTAACATATTTATTCATTAGTGAAATAATAGACCCATATATGTTAGCTAATAAATTGGGTAATGCTTTTGATAAAGCAAGTATTATAATTAATATACCTCCAATTAGTATTCCTCCTAAAAATGGAATAATTAATAAATTTGAAAGTATAAATAAACCAGGAAACTGATGAAAGTAATATAAGCTTATTGGTAATATTCCTGCTTGTGCAGCTAAAGAGATAGTAATAAGCTTCCAAAGTTTATTAAATAACCAAAGCTTAGGACTCCATAATTTGTAAAGTAGTGGTTGTATCCAAATAATTCCAAAAACGGCTAAATAGCTTAATTGAAACCCAACATCGAATAAAAATAAGGGTTTTATTAATAATAAGAAAAACATTGAGCTTATCAATGAATATTCAACAACTTTTTTCTTTTTAAACGATTCACCAACAGCTATGAAACAAAACATGGTAACTGCTCTAACTACCGAAGCGGATAAACCTGCAACAAAAGCAAAAGCCCACAGTAATATAATAATGAGTGCCGTTTTTATATATGAGCCATGTTTTAGCTTTTCTATAGGGGTTAATAAATATGATAAAATTAATAGAATGATTCCTATATGTAACCCTGAAATAGCGAGAATGTGTATTGCACCAGCTTTTACGTAACTATTAAGAATATTTTTTGATATGTCCTGTCGCTGACCTAGTAATAGTGCGTTGATTACCGAAAGTTGATCTTTAGTGAATGAATATTTTTTTAATGAACTAAGAATTCTATTTCTAAGTTTTGATGATAAGCTATAAATAGATATAATACCTTTTTTAAATTTTTTATAATCTTCTTGATTAATAACAATTTGCTGGTAAATGTATTGTTTAGCTAAATAGTCCTTATAGTTAAATTGGTAAGGATTTAATGGAGAGGTTAAATTTTTAAACTTCTTAGTTATATAAATTTGATTCCCCACTTTTAATAGAGTAGAAGTACTATCTTTTTTTAGATTTACTAATATATTGCCAATAGTTTTCCTGCTGTTAATTTGAACTACCTGAGCTACAAATTTATGATAGTATCTACTAGACTTTAATATTTTATTTATATGTAGTGTTGTTCCTTTCTTTTTTGAAGAATTATACTGGTAATGATTAGCGTAATTTTTAGGATTGTTTATAAAAGTTGTAGATATTCCAATTAAAATGAATAATATCATTGATACTACCGTAAAAGTCTTACGGTTTCCATTTCTTTTAAAAATATACAATAAACAAAGCATTAATAACATCAGACATACTATTAGTATTAAGTTACGCGCCCAAAGATTAGTATAGAATTGTATAGTAATTCCAGATATTATACATATAAGGAAGTGGAATGGTAAATATTCAATCAGTTTTTTCATAGCACAATAAAGTTATGAAAATAATAATAAATAATAATGTGTTGATTTACAGTGGTTTATTTTTATTTAGATTTATTATTCTCTTTTTAATAATAAATGCCAGTCCATTAAGTGTTATTCCTCTAGTTTGTAACTATAATTATTATTAGTTCTTATTATAAATAAAGGTTTTTCGATATTTTATAGTCAATAAGATGGGTAATAAGTTACTGATTATTAGTATTTTATGTAAATAATCGTTATCTTTAGAATAATAATTTTAACCAAACTAAACTTAAAAATTATGAAAAAATTAATTAAATTAATTTTCGTGCTAACACTTTCAGTTTTATTGTACAATTGTGCTAATAACACAGAAGACATTATTGAAACCGATCAAGTTCTAACTCCAGCAGATGTTAAAATTCCGATGGCAAAACAGAATACCGCTGTTAATGAATTTACTACTCTCGTGGCAGATCCTTGTGATGGGGTTGCTGAGTTTAATGGAGATAGCTCTTCTTATTCTATAGGAGATACGGTAACTTTCTTAGGTTCTTTATATGTAAAAACGGCTATTGGATGGGATTTTGTAGCCACGTGTGGTACTGGAGGAGGTCCATGTGATGGTGTTGATGCGTATAATGGGGATGACTCTTCTTATGCAGTTGGAGACTTAATGATTTACAAAGGGGTATTGTATGAAAGAACTGCTAGTGGATGGAATAACCTTGGACCATGTAGTGGAGGAGGTAGTTAATTGATTATCTAATTTATTGAATAAATTAGGATAAAAAACTTATTTTAATAAATGCTCTGGAAATACTCCAGAGCATTTTTTTTAGTAAAATACGAAGTTTTAAAATTCAAGGTTGAATTTAATCTTATAAATTTAAAACTATATATAACTGCTTTTTTTAGTGGTTATATAGCCATATTTTTATTTTTTATTAGAATGTAATTATATGGTTGCTTATTTTGTTAAGACATTAAAATAGGAGTACTCTTGTTTGTAATTTATGATATAAAAATAGGTTTAAAATCAATAAGTATAGTGCTTTTGTGTAGGGTAGAGTAAATGTAATTGTTTGTAATTCACAAGATTTACCACAGAGATTTAATAGTTTTAAAATAAAAAAAGATCGTTAAAAATTAATTTAACGATCTTTTAAACAAACAACTAAATTCTAAAACCTATTGGCTATAGAAGATTTTAAATAAGTAATTAGATAACAACTTGTGCTAATTACTAAATATAATTTAATTCCTCTTAGAGGATTAGAAGCAGTATTTATTCTCTGCTTTTAATTTTTCTGCAATCGTGTTACGTAATTCAACTACGTTAGGATAGTTAGCGTATTTAGTAAAACGCTTTAACCCCATTAACATCATACGTTGCTCATCACCTTCAGCAAAAGAAACAATTCCTTCCTTAGCATTTTTAATAACGATATCTACTGCGTTGTATAAATATAATTGAGACATAGCGATTTGCTCTTTTTGAGAAGCTTCACCAGAACGCTTAGCATTCTTTTCAGTTCTTAAAATAGCAGATTCAGCCATATACACTTCAATTAAAATATTTGAAGCTGCGTTTAATAATTGTTGATGCTCTTCTAGTTCAGGACCATATTTTTGAATTGCACCACCGGCAACCATTAAAAACACTTTTTTAAGCTTTGCAATAATTTCTTTTTCTTCAGCAAATAACTCAGAGTAATCTGGAGTATCAAAAGAAGGAATGCCTAATAATTCATTTCCTACAGCCGTTGCTGGTCCTAATAAATCAACATGACCTTTCATTGCTTTCTTCACTAACATACCAACAGAAAGTAATCTGTTAATTTCGTTAGTTCCTTCGTAAATACGAGCAATACGAGCATCTCTCCAAGCAGACTCCATAGGAGTTTCTTCTGAGAATCCCATTCCTCCAAAAATTTGAATTCCTTCATCAGCACAGGCTTGTACATCTTCAGAAACAGCAACTTTTAAGATAGAACATTCAATTGCATATTCTTCAACACCTTTTAATTCTGCTTCTTGATGTGTGTTTCCTTCAGCTTCACGCATCGCAATTCTATCTTCAATGTTTTTAGCAGCTCTATAAGAAGCAGATTCACCAACATATGCATTGGTTGTCATCTCAGCTAATTTCATTTTAATAGCACCAAAGTCAGCAATAGGAGTTTTAAATTGTTTACGTTCAGTAGCGTATTGTGTTGCATATGTAATTACTCTTCTTTGAGAATCTAAACAAGCACCAGCTAATTTAATACGACCTACATTTAATGCGTTCATGGCAATTTTAAAACCATTACCTCTTGCAGATAACATGTTTTCAATAGGAACAATAGTATCGCTATAGAATACTTGACGAGTAGAAGAAGCACGTATACCTAATTTGTGTTCTTCTTCACCTAAAGTAATTCCGTTTGGATTGTTTTTATCATATTCAACAATAAACCCAGTAATGTTTTTATCATCTTCAATACGAGCAAAAACGATCATTACTTGACAAAAACCTGCGTTTGAAATCCACATTTTTTGTCCGTTAATTTTATAATTTTTTCCGTCTTCAGTTAACTCAGCTGTAGTTTTTCCTGAATTTGCATCAGACCCAGCACCTGGTTCTGTTAAACAATAAGAACCAAACCATTCACCTGTAGCTAATTTAGGTACATATTTTTGTTTTTGAGCTTCGGTACCGTATAAAGTTATTGGCATTGTACCAATACCTGTATGTGCACCGAAAGCAGTACTAAAAGAACCTGTACCACTTGATATATAATCACAAGTAAGCATGGTGGAAACAAATCCCATTCCTAATCCGCCATAAGCTTCAGGAACAGAAACACCTAAGAAACCTAATTCACCTGCTTTACGCATTACTTCTTCTGTTAAAGCATAATCTTTAGCTTCAAAGCGAGCTTTATGAGGTGTGATTTCACGATCGTTAAATTCCATAACCGCGTCTTTCATCATTTTTTGCTCTTCAGAAAAATCTTCTGGAGTAAAAATATCTTCACATTTTGTTTCTTTAACTAGGAATTGACCTCCTCTTAATAAATCTGCCATTTTGTTTTTTTTTATTATTAGTTTAAGAATTCGAAAATACCTGCAGCACCTTGACCAGTACCTACACACATGGTTACCATTCCGTATTTTCCTTGCATATTACGCTTGCGCATTTCATCGAATAATTGAACCGATAATTTAGCTCCAGTACATCCTAATGGGTGTCCTAATGCAATCGCTCCACCATTTACATTAATAATGTCTGCGTCTAATCCTAATTCTCTGATTACAGCTAATGATTGAGAAGCAAATGCTTCGTTCAATTCAATTAAGCTAATGTCTTCTTGTTTTAAGCCTGCTTGTTTTAATGCTTTTGGAATAGCAGCTACAGGTCCGATTCCCATAATTCTAGGCGGAACACCAGCAGCAGCATAACTTACCATACGAGCGATTGGTTTCAGATTTAATTCCTTCACCATATCTTCACTCATCACCATTAAAAATGCAGCACCATCACTTGTTTGAGAAGAGTTACCTGCAGTAACACTTCCTCCAGTAGCAAATACTGGTTTTAAACGTTCTAAACCTGCAATGTTAGATCCTTTACGAGGTCCTTCATCTTTAGTTACTGTATATTTTCTTGTTACTTTTTTATCGTTAGCATCAACATACGTTTCTTCAACTTCAATTGGTACAATTTGATCTTGAAAACGATTTTCAGCTTGAGCTCTTAATGCCTTTAAGTGCGAGTTTAAAGCAAACTCATCTTGGTCTTTACGAGAAATGTTGTATTTATTCGCAACTTCTTCTGCAGTATTTCCCATACCCCAGTAATAATCTGCATGACCAGCAGCAACTGTATCGTAATTTAATTCTGGTTTAAAACCTGTCATAGGTACAGAACTCATACTTTCAGCTCCACCTGCAATAATACATTCAGCCATTCCTGATTGAATTTTTGCCACAGCCATACTAATAGTTTCTATTCCTGAAGAACAAAAACGGTTTACGGTTACACCAGGAACAGCATCAGTTTTTAATCCCATTAAAGAGATTAAACGAGCCATGTTTAAACCTTGAGAACCTTCTGGCATTGCATTACCAACGATAACATCGTCAATACGTGACTTATCAAAATCAGGTAACTGCTCCATCATATATTCGATAGTTTCAGCAGCTAACTCATCAGCTCTTTTAAATCTGAACGCACCTCTTTTAGACTTTGCTATGGCGGTTCTATATCCTTTTACTATATATGCTGTTTTCATCTTTTAGTTTCTTAATGGTTTACCAGTTTTTAACATGTGTTGAATACGCTCTAATGTTTTGCGCTCTGTACATAAACTTAAAAATGCTTCGCGTTCTAAGTTTAATAAATACTGTTCAGAAACTTTTGTTGGTTCTGATAAATCTCCACCAGCCATTACGTAGGCTAATTTATTTGCAATTTTTTGATCGTGCTCTGAAATAAATTTACTTGCTTGCATAGAATCGGTAGCTACCATAAATGCACCTAATGCTTGTTTACCAAGAACTAATACATCTTTACGAGCAGTAGGTTGTGTATAACCCGCTTCGGCCATTAACACTGCATGCTTTTTAGCTTCAGCAATTTGACGTTCTCTGTTTACAACAACAACATCTTTTCCTTTTTGTAATAAACCTAAGTCGTAAGCTTCATAAGCAGAAGTACTAACTTTGGCCATACCAATTGTTAAGAAATATTCTTGTAATACATTTAATTGAACATCTCCTGTACGGAAAGTATCTGAAGCGCGTAATGCCATTTCTTTAGATCCACCACCACCAGGGATAACTCCAACACCGAATTCTACTAATCCCATATAAGTTTCAGCAGCGGCAACAACTTTATCTGAGTGTAATGATAATTCACATCCACCACCTAAAGCCATACCGTGAGGTGCAGCAATTGTAGGAATTGATGAATAACGCATACGCATCATTGTATCTTGAAAATACTTGATAGCCATATTTAACTCATCATATTCTTGCTCTACAGCCATCATAAAAATCATTCCAATATTAGCACCAACCGAGAAGTTTGCTCCTTGGTTACCAACTACTAATCCTTGAAAATCTTTTTCAGCTAAATCAATTGCTTTATTTAATCCAGCTAAAACGTCTCCACCAATGGTGTTCATTTTAGATTGGAATTCACAGTTTAAGATACCGTTTCCTAAATCTTCAATAACAACTCCTGAGTTTTTAAATACTTCAGTCGTTTTACGAATGTTATCTAAAATGATAAACGAATCTTGACCTGGTTTTTTAGTTTGTGCTTTTGAAGTAACATCATAAAAATAAGTAGCTCCTTCTTTAATAGAATAGAAAGAAGTTTCTCCTTTAGCTACCATTTCAGTTACCCAAGCAGCAGGTTCTTTACCTTCTGCTTTCATTAAATCGATACCTTTTTCTACACCTACAGCATCCCATATTTCGAAAGGTCCGTTTTCCCAACCGAAACCAGCTTTCATAGCATCGTCAATCTTATATAATTCGTCAGAAATTTCTGGAATTCTATTTTGAACATACGCAAACATTGCTGCGAAGTTTTTACGGTAGAATTCTCCCGCTTTATCTTTTCCGCCAACTAATACTTTAAAGCGATCAATTGGTTTGTCAATAGTTTTTGTTAATTCTAAAGTAGCAAACTTAGCACGTTTTTTAGAACGATATTCCATCGTATCTAAATCTAACGTTAAGATTTCTTTCTTTCCTTCAGCGTTTACTGTTTTCTTGTAAAATCCTTGTTTTGTTTTACTTCCTAACCATTTGTTTTCCATCATGGTGTTGATGAAACCTGGTAATTTGAATAATTCGTGCGCTTCGTCGTTAGGACAGTTGTCATAAATACCATTAGCAACGTGTACTAAAGTATCTAAACCTACAACATCAACAGTTCTAAAAGTTGCTGATTTTGGACGACCGATTACTGGTCCTGTTAACTTATCAACTTCTTCAACAGTTAATCCTAATTCTTTTACTTGGTGAAATAAAGACTGAATTCCGAAGATTCCAATTCTATTTCCAATAAAAGCAGGTGTATCTTTAGCTAAAACAGACGTTTTTCCTAAAAACTTAGAACCGTAATCCATTAAGAAGTCTGTAACTTCTTGCTTACAGTTTGGTCCTGGAACAACTTCAAATAATTTTAAATATCTCGGGGGATTGAAAAAGTGAGTTACCGCAAAATGCTTTTGGAAATCATCACTTCTTCCTTCGTTCATAAATTTGATAGGGATACCCGAAGTATTAGAAGTAATTAAGGTACCTGGAGTACGATATTTCTCTAATTTTTCAAAAACGATTTTTTTAATATCTAATCGTTCAACAACAACTTCCATAATCCAATCTACATCAGCAACTTTTGCGATGTCATCTTCTAAGTTACCTGTAGTAATTCTACTTACAAACTTTTTAGAATAAATTGGTGACGGTTTCGATTTTAAAGAAGCAGTTAACGCGTCATTTACTAAACGATTACGAACAGCTTTGTCTTCTAACGTTAGTCCTTTTGCTTTTTCTTTGTCGTTAAGTTCTCTAGGAACAATATCTAATAATAAGACTTCAACGCCGATGTTAGCAAAATGACATGCAATTCCGCTTCCCATAATTCCGGAACCGATAATTGCTACTTTCTTAATTCTTCTTGTCATTTGTTTACAGGTTTATTTTATACAGCTTTTTTGTCGGTGTCATTATACACCATTTTGTCTGTAATAAGTTTGTTTATAGTGGTAGTTACTTTAAAGAAAGTGTTTAACTCTTCTTCAGTAATATGTTTTTTTACTTCATTATTAAATTGATATACATGGCCTTTTGAAATTTCACGCATTTTTTTACCGTAATCTGTAAGCTTTATGATGACACTTCTTCCGTCAGTTGGGCTTTTTTCTCTACAAATTACGCCCTTATCTTCCATTGTTTTTAATAATCGAGAAAGACTAGTAGGTTCCATTCCCATTAAAGGGCCAAGGGCAGTAGAAGGGGTACCTTTTTCAAAATCTATATTCAATAAAACAAAAGCAGTTGCCATTGTACTATCATGCTTTGCAGCCTGTTCGTTGTACATTTTTGCAACAGCTTGCCAAGTAGCTCTTAATTGATGATCTATTGATTTGTTTTTATCCATGTTGATGCCAAAGATACAGAAATTTATTATGCATGCATAGTATTTTGCGAAAAAGTTATGCATGCATAGTAAATTTAATATAGAGTTAAGTGTAACGTTTGTTGTAAACTGACTACTAATCATTGTAAAATATGTAAGTTTGTCATAGCTGGTTTTTTTGACAAACAGCAATTAATCAACTATAAAATCAATGAATAATTTATTAGAAATTAATAATGTAGTAAAGCGTTACGGCGATTACACAGCATTGAATAATGTGTCAATGCATATACCAAAGGGAAGTGTTTTTGGACTTTTAGGACCTAATGGAGCAGGTAAAACATCTTTGATTAGAATTATTAATCAAATTACAATGCCTGATAGTGGAGAGATAATTTTAGATGGAGAAAAATTAGCCCCTAATCATATTGAATATATTGGGTACTTACCCGAAGAAAGAGGTTTGTATAAATCGATGAGGGTAGGTGAACAGGCTTTGTATTTGGCGCAATTAAAAGGATTGAGTAAATCGGAAGCAAAAAAACGATTGAAATATTGGTTTGATAAATTTGATATTGGTGCTTGGTGGAATAAGAAAGTAGAAGAGTTATCTAAGGGAATGGCGCAGAAGGTGCAGTTTATTGTTACGGTTTTACATCAGCCTAAATTATTGATTTTTGATGAGCCTTTTTCGGGATTCGATCCAATTAATGCACAATTAATTGCTAAAGAAATTTTACAATTACGAGATGAAGGTGCTACTGTTATTTTTTCAACACACCGTATGGAAAGTGTTGAAGAGATGTGTGATAATATAGCTTTAATTGATAAGTCTAATAAAATATTAGATGGGAATTTAGATGATATTAAGCGTCAATTTAGAACCAATACATTTCAAGTAGGATTAAATACTTCAAATGAAAAAGAAGTAGAAGCGAAGCTAAAGGAAAACTTTAAAGTGTTGCCAGCAGATTTTAGGTTGTTAAATGATGGGTTAAAGTTAAATATTCAGTTAACTGAAGGTAAATCAGCTAATGAACTTTTATCATTTTTAACAACTCAAGGCCAAGTGCAGCATTTTGTAGAGTTAATACCAAGTGCTAACGATATTTTTATTCAAGCAATAAATAAAAACAGTTAAACTATGAGCAGATTACGATTAATTATAGAACGTGAGTTTATTGCTAAAGTTCGAAATAAATCATTTTTAATGATGACTTTTTTAAGTCCTTTACTAATGGTAGGTATGGGAGCATTGGTTTTTTTCTTGATGAAAAAGAACGATGAGAAGGTTAAGAAAATAGTATATGTTGATGAATCTGGATTGTTCTCTAAAGATATATTTAAAGATTCTAAAACTATTAAATATGAGGATTTTACAAAGCTAGGCTTGGTTGATACCAAAAAGAAAGTTGAAGAAGGGGATTATTATGGAGCTTTGTATATACCACAATTAGATAGTTTAGAAGTTTTGGCTAAATCGATTGAGTTTTACTCTAAAGATTCACCAGGAATGTCGGTTTTAGGAAATATAGAACGAAAAGTAGAAACACGTTTCAGAAATTTAAAACTTAATAATTTTGGTATTGATTTGGCTAAAATAAAAGCTTCAAAAATTTCTTCAGATATTAAAATGTTTAATTTTTCAGGAGAAGAATCTTCAAAAGCGAAAAATGTAGCTAGTATTATTGCAGGAGGAGCTGCAGGTTATTTGCTTTTTATGTTTGTAATGATTTACGGTACTTCAGTGATGAGAAGTGTTATTGAAGAAAAAACAAGTAGAATTATTGAAATAATAGTTTCTTCGGTAAAACCTTTTCAATTAATGCTTGGTAAAATTATAGGTAATGCATCAGCAGGTTTATTGCAGTTTTTAATTTGGGGAATTATTCTATTTATAATAAGTATTGTTGCATCCTCTTTATTAGGAATTGATATGGTAGAGATGCAAACCTCTAAAGTTTCTGCTGAGCAAATGGATGCAATGAAACAAGCTGCAAGTGGTGGTAAATTAGAGCAAATAATGAAAGAGGTTTTAAATCTTCCTTTATTTAAAATTTTCTGTTTATTTATTTTCTATTTCTTAGGTGGTTATATGTTGTATAGTTCTTTATTTGCAGCAGTTGGAGCAGCAGTAGATAATGAAACAGATACACAACAATTTATGATGCCAATTATGCTTCCTTTAATGCTTGGTATTTATGTAGGATTCTTTACTGTAATTAATGATCCTCACGGACCTATATCTATTATATTTTCATATATTCCATTCACATCACCCATTGTTATGTTAATGCGTATTCCGTTTGGTGTAGCTTGGTGGGAAATCGCATTATCAATGTTGTTATTAGTAATAACATTTATGTTTATGGTTTGGTTTGCAGCAAAAATTTATAGAGTAGGTATTTTAATGTATGGTAAAAAACCAACATATAAAGATTTATGGAAGTGGATTCGTTATAACGGATAATAAAAAAAGCAGTTATCATAAAAAGATAGCTGCTTTTTTTATCTAAAAACTATATATTTACTATAAATTTATTTTAGTGAAAGAACTTAATAAAATACTTAACTACACATTCCTGTTTAATAAAGATATTGGTATAAGTGTAAAGTCAATTTTAATGTTAATACTTGTATTAATTTTGGCCTCATTTTTAATTAAATTTTTCAAGAAATTTGTAAAAAAGAGATTACAAAAAGAAGATGAAAATAAGTTTGACACTGTTTTTTCATTTGTCAGCTGGTTATTATATATTGTTATATTCTTAACAACATTAAACTCATCAGGTGTAAATGTTACGGCAATATTTGCTGCTTCAGCAGCATTGTTAATTGGTGTTGGTTTAGCACTTCAAACTTTTTTTCAAGATATAATATCAGGAATTTTTATTATTATAGATCAAAGTGTACATGTTGGTGATATTATTGAACTAGACGGTAAGGTTGGAAGAGTTGAGGAAATAAAACTACGTACAACAAGAGCTGTAACGATAGATAATAAGGTGTTGGTGATACCAAATCATAAATATTTATCTAATAGTTTATATAATTGGACACAAAATGGTACAACAACACGAGAGAGTGTTTCTGTTGGCGTTGCATACGGTAGTGATACGCAGTTGGTGAAAAGCTTATTATTAAAAGCGGTAGATGAGCATCCTAAAATTTTTAAACATCCAGCAGCATTGGTTGTTTTTGAAAATTTTGGAGATAGTGCTTTAGAGTTTAAGGTTGTTTTTACATTAAATGATAGTTTTCAGGCGTTAATACCAAAGAGTGAAATTCGATTTAGAATTGATGAACTATTTAGGGAGCATAATATCTCAATTCCTTTTCCTCAAAGAGACATACATATTATTAAACAATAACTATTGATGGCGCGGTTATTGTGTCTCTTTAAAAAATAAATTTAGAAAAGAATGTCAAAAATATTAATCATAGAAGACGAAGCGGCAATCCGTAGAGTTTTAAAGAAAATCATTTCAGAAGAGAATGATACTTATGAAGTTGAAGAGGCAGAAGATGGATTGGCTGGAATTGAAATGATTAAAAATAAAGATTATGATTTAGTACTTTGTGATATTAAAATGCCAAAAATGGATGGTGTTGAGGTGTTAGAAAAGGCTAAAAAAATAAAACCAGAAACACCAATGGTAATGATTTCTGGGCATGGAGATTTAGATACCGCAGTAAATACAATGCGTTTAGGAGCATTTGATTATATTTCTAAGCCACCAGATTTAAATCGTTTATTAAACACTGTTCGAAATGCGTTAGATCGTAAAGAGCTTGTGGTTGAAAACAAACGTCTTAAAAAGAAAGTAAGTAAGAGTTATGAGATGATTGGCGAGAGTGATGCAATTACTCATATTAAAGAAATTATAGAGAAAGTAGCAACTACAGATGCAAGAGTTTTAATTACTGGTCCAAACGGAACAGGAAAAGAATTAGTAGCGCATTGGTTACATGAAAAATCAGATAGAGTAAAAGCTTCAATGATTGAAGTAAACTGTGCTGCAATTCCATCAGAATTGATAGAGAGTGAGTTATTTGGACATGTGAAAGGTTCTTTTACAGGTGCAAACAAAGATCGTGCTGGTAAGTTTGAAGCGGCAAATGGGGGAACTATTTTTTTAGATGAAATTGGAGACATGAGCTTGTCTGCACAAGCTAAAGTATTGCGAGCCTTACAAGAAAATAAAATTCAAAGAGTTGGTTCAGATAAAGATATAAAAGTAAATGTACGTATTGTTGCTGCAACGAATAAAGATTTAAAAAGAGAAATTGCAGAAGGTCGTTTTAGAGAAGATTTGTATCATCGTTTAGCGGTAATTTTAATAAAGGTTCCTGCGTTGAACGAGAGAAGAGGAGATATACCTTTATTAGTTGATTTTTTCTCTGAGAAAATTGCATTGGAACAAGGAATGGTTCAAAAAGAATTTTCAGTAGCTTCAATTAAGTTATTACAAGAATATGATTGGACGGGTAATATTAGAGAGCTTCGTAATGTTGTAGAGCGTTTAATTATTTTAGGAGAAAAAATAGTCTCAGAGAATGACGTGAAACTATTCGCGACTAAATAAAGTAAATCTATTTCACCACACCTATTGTATAGATAAAATTGATAACAAAATAAAAAATTAGCATTAAGTTTTTTATTAACTACCTTATTTCGGTGGTATATTTGTACCTGAAAATAATTAATAAAACATATAAAATGGCTACAGCAGTTGGTAAAAAATTTCCAAGTTTAAGCGTTGACGCAATGAACGAAATGGGTGATACATTTAAGTTAAATGTATTAGAAGAAGCAGTAAATAATAAGAAAAAGGTATTGTTATTTTGGTATCCAAAAGACTTTACATTTGTTTGTCCTACTGAATTACATGCTTTTCAAGAAGCATTGGGTGAATTTGAAAAGAGAAATACTATTGTAATAGGAGCTTCTTGTGATACTCCTGAGGTACATTTCGCATGGTTAAACCAATCTAAAGATAATGGAGGAATCGAAGGTGTAACATACCCTTTATTAGCAGATAGTAATCGTAATTTATCATCGATTTTAGGTATCTTAGATATTTCTGAAGAGATATTTGACGAAGCTACTCAAACAGTACAAGTAGTAGGAGATAATGTAACATACAGAGCAACTTATTTAATTGATGAAGAAGGAATTGTTTTTCATGAAGGTATAAACCATATGCCAGTAGGTCGTAATGTAAATGAATTCTTACGTTTAATTGACGCATATACTCACGTACAAGAGAAAGGAGAAGTTTGTCCTGCAAACTGGGAAGAAGGTAAAGATGCTATGCAACCAAACGCAAAAGGAACTGCTGAATATTTAGCAAGTCACTAAAAAATTAAAAAAAGAAGGGAATAAGTTCGTGTACGGTAGGTGAAGGGATCGAGCACGAACTCCTTTCGAAAAAATATAAATTATGATACAAGAATTAAGCAATGATAATTTAGCAGAACTAGTTGTAAATAATCCAAAAGTCGTAGTACAGTTTTCAGCAACTTGGTGTGGTAATTGTCGCATTATGAAGCCAAAATTTAAAAAGCTATCTTCAGAAAATGAAAATATAGTTTTTGTAATTGTTGATGCAGAAAAATTTTCTGAGAGTAGAAAATTAGCAGATGTAAGTAACTTACCTACTTTTGCAACCTTTGTAAATGGTAAAATTGTTAATCAAGTACAGACCAATAAGTTTGATGTATTAAAAAGCTTAGTAAACGAAGTTATTTAATGCCTTTATTAAGAAAGCAATAATCTTAATAAAATAAAAAACATTTAAAGTAAATTTTAAATTTACTTCGAAATAAATACACATACTTATGAAATTACCAGTTATTAAACATTTAACTTCTTTTATTGAAGAAAATGATCAAGATTATTTACTTGAAACAATAGAAACATTAGAAGCTTTAACTGAAGTTCCATCGTTAAAAGATGAAGAACTAGATGTTATAGGTGAGTTAATCTCTAACATGTATGGAGCTATTGAAGTAGATAAAATGATAAAAGAAGGTACTCCTAAAAAAGAAGCTTTAAATAGCTTTATGAAACGTGTTTTAGGATCTATAGATAAATAGTTTTTATTAAAAAATAAAGAAAATCCTAAACTTTAAAGTTCAGGATTTTTTATGCGTAATAAAATTAAACTTTGTAAAAAGGTATCTTATTTTACTTGCTTTATAAAGTTAGAAATACCAGTAATTCCATTCTTATCTAACTCTTTTATAAAGGCAGATCCAATAATGGCTCCGTTGGTATAGTTACAAGCAGTTGCGAATGTTTTGCGATCTGAAATACCAAAACCAAGAATTAACTTACTTTTTAATTTCATTGCGTTTATTCGATTAAAATAATCAATTTGCTGTTGTGATATTTCTCCTTTTGCTCCTGTAATTGCAGCAGATGCGACTACATAAATAAATGCTTCGGTTAATGAGTCTATTTTGCGAATTCGTTCTTCAGAAGTGTGTGGAGTAATTAAAAATACATTAATTATTCCGTAATTAGCGAATAGTTCTTTGTAATGATTTTCATACTCAATCATTGGTAAATCTGGTATGATTACGGTATCTATTCCACAATCTTTTACTTTTTTACAAAAACGATCTTCACCGTATTTAATAATCTGATTTAAATATCCCATTAATACTAATGGAGTTTTATTAGACTCTTTAATTTCTAATAATTGATTGAATATAATATCAAGGTTTATTCCGTTTTTTAGAGCGACAGCACTGCTGTGTTGTATTGTAGGGCCATCAGCCAAAGGATCAGAATAAGGAAGGCCTACTTCTATGAAATCAACACCACTTGAGCTTAGTTCTGAGATTACATCTTTAGTATCGTTTAGTTCTGGAAAGCCAGCTGTAAAGAAAATAGAGAGTAAATCTTGACTCTTATTTTGAAATATGTTTTTTACTGAATTCATTTTATTCGATTTTGTCAGTTCGAGCATGGTCGAGACCTATTTATTAAATTTGTCAAAACTTTTCGATTGCGCTTAAGGTGACAATTTATATTTTCTTAGTAATAATGGTTACTCTAAATGTTTAATGTAGGTTTCTAAATCTTTGTCACCTCTACCAGATAGGTTAATTACAACAATCTGACCTTTCTTTAAATCCATTTTAGGTAAAACAGCTAATGCATGTGCGCTTTCTAATGCAGGAATGATTCCTTCGATCTTAGTTAATTCATAAGCAGCAGTTAAAGCTTCTTTGTCTGTTGCATTCATGAATTTTGCACGCTTAGTTTCATGTAAGTAGGCATGTAAAGGGCCAACTCCAGGGTAATCTAACCCAGCAGATATTGAATAAGGTTCAACTATTTGTCCGTATTCATCTTGCATTAAAATTGTTTTACTACCGTGAATAACACCAACTTCACCAAGTTGAGAGGTAGCTGCGCTCTCACCAGAATCAACACCTAAACCAGCGGCTTCAACAGCAATTAGTTCAACATCTTTGTCGTTTAAATAATGATAAAAAGCACCTGCAGCATTAGAGCCTCCTCCAACACATGCAATAATTGTATCGGGATTTTCTTTTCCTGTATGTGCTTTCAATTGCACCTTCATTTCTTCAGAAATTACAGCTTGTAAACGGGCTACCATATCTGGATACGGATGAGGTCCAACCACAGAACCGATTAAATAATAGGTCTCTGGGTGTTGAATCCAATAACGAATAGCTTCGTTTGTAGCATCTTTTAAAGTTTTACTTCCGCTAGTTGCAGGAATTACTTTTGCGCCAAGCATTTTCATACGCGCTACATTTGGTGCTTGTCTTTTTATGTCTATTTCTCCCATAAAAACAACACATTCTAAATCCATTAACGCACAAACGGTAGCCGTGGCAACTCCGTGTTGACCTGCGCCTGTTTCAGCAATAATTTTAGTTTTACCTAAATGTTTGGCAACTAAAATTTGACCTACTGTATTGTTTATTTTGTGAGCACCTGTATGATTTAAGTCTTCTCGTTTTAAATAAATGGTAGCTCCATATTTTTCAGATAAACGTTTTGCTAAGTATAGCGGACTTGGTCGACCAACATAGTGTTGTAGTAAGTCTTTATACTCTTTTTGAAAAGCTTCTGAACCAAGGATTTCTAAATAATTATCTTCTAGCTCTTTTACGTTTGGATATAATAATTCAGGGATAAATGCTCCTCCAAATTGTCCGTAATACCCTTCTTTAGTTGGTTGAAATTTTGATTCCATATTCTAATTTTCTGTCATTGCGAAGAATGAAATAATCTTTTAAACTAAGAAATAGATTACTTTATTTTACTTATAATGACTTGTTTTTTAAATTCCGCTATGTTTTTTACTGATTTTAAGCCAGCTTCAGTTTCAAATTTACTATTTACATCTAAAGCGTAAATAGGTAAATCTGTTTTTTGTAATTCTTTAATTTCATTTACTTCTTCCATGCCAATTCCCCCGCTAAGAAAGAAAGGCTTGTTAGAATTATAACCTTTTAAAACCGACCAATCGAATGTAATTCCGTTTCCGCCTCTTTCTTTTCCTTTGGTATCAAATAAAAAGAAATCAACAAACTCTTCGTAAGGCTTTAAAGTATTAAAATCGAAATCATCTTTAATTCCAAAAGTTTTTATAATTTCTGGTATTTTGTATTTAGCCTTTGGATGTTTTTCAGCAATACTTTCTTTAAAAATTGTACCCAAACGATCTAGGTACTCAGGTGTTTCCTCTCCATGTAGCTGTATCATATTTAAGCCGTATTCTTCAACGAATGAAACTACTATTTCAGGAATCTCATTTACAAAAACACCTGCTTTTTTTATTTCTTTAGGTAAATCAGGGATGATTCCTTCAAAATTTCTTTTCGACCTATCATAGAAAATAAATCCCAAATAGTCAGGTTGCAGTGCTGCAACTTGTTGGATGTTTTCTATGTATTTCATTCCACAAATTTTCAGCTTCATGGCTTATCTTATTTGATTGATGAAGTCTTGACAAGCTTGCCCAGGGTTATCTGTTTTCATAAAAGTCTCACCAATTAAAAAACCTTGAAAACCATGTTCTTTTAATCCGGTAATAATTCTAGGGTCTGAAATTCCACTTTCTGAGACTTTAATTGCAGTATCAGGAATTTGATTTGCTAGATTAATTGAGTGCTCTAAATCAACTTCGAAAGTTTTTAAGTTTCTATTATTAATTCCGATAATTTTATTATCTAAATCGTTAATTTTATCTAAGTCCTCTTGCGTATGTACTTCGTATAAAACTTCTAAACCTAAATCACTTGCTAATTGCCCGTAATTTTTTAATTCTTTTGTTGTTAAATAAGCAGCTATTAATAAAATAACATCTGCACCAATAGCTTTGGCTTCAACAATTTGAAATCCGTCCACAATAAAATCTTTTCTTAAAATAGGTTTTATCTGGTTTACAGTTCTTGCTTCTAATAAATCAGCCATAGTTCCTCCAAAAAAAGAAGTGTCTGTTAAAATAGATTGTGCAGCAACATTTGCATCTAAATACCCTTCTGTTACTTCAATAATTGTAGATTTATTATTAATAATTCCTTTAGAAGGGGATTTGCGTTTATATTCTGCTATAATTCCTGTTGAACCTATTGAAAGTAAAGCCTTTTTTAGTGAGAACGAAGTGTTCTTAAAATTTGGACTTTCAATTAATTTTTTTACAGGTACTTCTGCTTTAATTTTAGCAACTTCTGTTTTCTTAAATGCGATTATTTTATCTAGTATTGTCATTTTTTATTCTTTTGTCATTCAAACAAAGTAGGTAATATTCTTTATAAGATTACTTCGTTATTCTTTCTTGTAATGATATTTTAATTTACTAATTTATTTAAACATTCCTTTGCTTTTAAACCTAATAAAGAGTTTTTAGCTTCTTCATAAGCTTCTGTAAAACTCTTTTTATGATCAACAATTTTTAGAGCGAATGCAGCGTTTGTTAAAACAACACTGTTTTGTGCTTCAGTACCGTTTCCTTCAATAATATTCTTAAATATTTTTGCAGCATCGGCAACAGAGTTTCCTCCAAAAATATCTGATTGTTGTAATTTTTTTTGTCCTAAATCTTCAGGATTAATTAATTGTTCTCCGTTTTTGGTAAATAATTTAAACCCGCTTGTTAGCGATATTTCATCATAACCATCTAGGGCGTGTACAATTCCGTAGTTACTGCCTTCTTCTTGTAAAATGTAATTGTATAAGCGAGCAACTTCTAAATTGAATGTTCCTAATAATTGATTTTGCGGTGAACTCGGGTTTACTAATGGCCCTAGCATATTAAAAAAGGTTTTTAAAGCTAATGCTTTTCTAGTTGAACTCACAGCTTTCATTGCTGGATGAAATTTAGGAGCGTGTAAAAAACAAATATTTGCTTTTTCTAAATGCGATTTTAAAATAGCTTCGTCATTTGTAAACTTGTAACCGAAACTTTCTAACATATCAGATGATCCAGACTGTGAAGAAACAGAGTAATTACCATGTTTAGCTACTTTTTGCCCAGTTCCTGCAACAATAAAAGAAGTCATTGTAGATATATTAAAAGTGTCTTTCCCATCACCTCCAGTTCCTACAATATCTATGGTGTTGTATTCAGAGAAATCGACTTTTATGGCTAGTTCTTTTAAAGCGTCTCTAAATCCTGAAAGTTCGTCAACAGAAATTGGACGCATCATAAAAACAGTCATAAAAGATGCTAAATGTGCATCATTAAATTTTCCTGAAGCAATATCTATCAAAACCTGTTTTGCTTCAGGTTTAGTTAATCTTTTATGTTGATATAAGTTGTTTAATATTTGTTTCATAATTTAATCTTGTAATTGCGAAGCAAATGATAATTTGCTGTAGCAACCTGTTTATCAATTAAGAGATTACTTCGTTGTATTCGTAATAACGTTATTCTTTAATATTATCTAAAAAATTTCTAACTATTTGTTCGCCTACTTCGGTTAATATTGATTCTGGGTGAAATTGTACTGCTGATAAATTAAATACTTTATGTTCGATAGCTTGAATGCCACCGTCTTCATCTTTTGCTGTAATCATAATTTCTGAAGGAAAGTTTTCGTTTGAAGCGATCCAAGAATGATACCTTGCTGCATCAAATTTTTCAGGAATATCTTTAAAAAGAATAGCATTTTTATTAATAACTTCCATTTCTGTGGCTACTCCATGAAATACCTCTCCCATATTTTCAATTTTCCCGCCAAAAACTTCTGTTATTGCTTGTAGTCCTAAACAAACGCCAAAAATAGGTTTTTTACCTGCATATTTCTTTATAACATTTTTTAAAATACCAGCTTCATCAGGTATTCCTGGGCCTGGAGATAAAATAATAGCATCGTAACGTTCTATTTCTTCAATAGAAATTTCATCGTTACGATATACATCTGGTAAATTACCAGTAATATCTTCTACCATGTGTACCAAGTTATAAGTAAATGAATCGTAATTGTCTAGTATTAATATATTCATCTTAAATGTTTTCTGCTAAGGTTAATGCTTTTTTCAAAGCAGCTAATTTATTGTTTACTTCTTGTAATTCTTTTTCTTCATCAGAATGAATTACAATTCCTGCACCTGCTTGGTAGTACAATACATTGCTCTTACTAACGAAAGAACGTATTGCAATAGCAAGATTTACAGAGCCATCTAAGCCGATTATTCCAACGGCACCACCATAAAATCCACGAGATTGATTTTCGTGCTTGTCAATTAATTGCATGGCTTTATATTTAGGGGCTCCGCTTAATGTACCTGCCGGAAATGTGTCTCCTACGATGTTAATCGGATTTCCTTTAATCTTACCTTGCACTGTAGATACTAAGTGAATTACATGACTAAAATACTGAACTTCTTTAAAAACTTCAACTTTTACGTTTTCAGCATGTTTACTTAAATCGTTTCTAGCTAAGTCAACTAGCATTACATGTTCGGCAGTTTCTTTCTTGTCTTCAGATAATAGTTTTCCTAGTTTAATATCTTCTGCCATATCACCTGTTCTTCTGAATGTACCAGCGATTGGGTTGATGATTGCTTTACCTGCGCTTATTTTAATTTGTGCCTCTGGTGAAGAACCCATTAATTTAAATGATCCGTAATCGAAATAAAATAAATAAGGTGATGGATTTATTGAGCGTAATGCTCTGTATACATTAAATTCGTCTCCTTTAAATTCTTGTTGAAATTGACGTGATAAAACTAATTGAAAAACATCTCCTCGTTTACAGTGAGCTTTTGCTTTTACTACATATTCTTTAAAGTCTTCATCGGTGCAATTTGAAGTTTCTTCTCCGCTGATTTCAAATTTTTGAGTATTGAATGTTTGTGCTTCAATAATGGTTTCTATCTCAGAAATTCTTGAAGTTGTTCCTACTTCGATATTTTCAATCAAAGTCATTTCATCATTAAAATGATTGATCGCAATAATAAAACGATAAAAACTGTATTGCATTTCAGGAATTGCAGAAGGTGCTTTTTTGTTCTTAAATTGAATATTTTCGAAATATTGAACAGAATCGAAAGTTGAATATCCATACAAACCATTAAATGATTTTAATTCAGCAGGGCAATCTAAATCTATCGAATTCGTAAACTGATCAAATAATTGATAAAAATTTTTATCAACAGGTTGTTTGTTAGTCTGTACATCTTTATGAGAAATAGAAAATTGATAATTGTCAACTTTCATCGTAACAATAGGTTCAATAGCTATGAAAGAAAAACTTTCTTCTTTACTATGATAATCTGAACTTTCTAATAATAACGTATTTGCGTATTTATCTCTAAATCTTAAATACAAACCTACAGGGGTAATAGTATCTGAAATTCGTTTTTTACTAACTGTTTTGAATGCTATTTTGTTCATTTTATCTTGTCTGGTCGAGCGCAGTCGAGACCATTTTAATCTCTTTTATTTTAATGACCTCTCGACTGCGCTCGAGGTGACATTTTTAGTATTAAAAACAAAAAAAGGCTTATCGTGAGATAAGCCTTTTCGTTATATTATATACATATAGGTTTCTTCTCACTTAAATATTAAGAGAGTTCCACCACCATATGTTGTTTTGTTTCATCATTATAAGGCAAATGTAAAATAGATTTTTGATTTCACAAACTTTATTTTACTTTTTTATTAATAACTATTAAAGTGTTGTTGTTTTTGTTGATAATTGATTAATGTAGTTACATATTGTTGTTTTTATTTATTTTATTGTTTCATATTTATACTAAAATATTGTTTTGTGTTTTCAAAAAGAAACTATATACCGTAGTTTGTGTCATAAATAGAAACAAATATTCTTTTTTAAGAAAGTAATTAAAATATAAAGTTATGTGTGGAATTGTATGTGCGTTTGATTTAAAACAAACTTCGGATAGTTTAAGACCTCAGGTTTTAGAAATGGCTAAAAAAATTAGACACCGCGGCCCAGATTGGAGTGGTGTTTATAGTGATGATAAAGTTATAATGGCTCATGAAAGATTAGCAATTGTTGATCCTGCTTCTGGTCAACAACCTTTATTTAGTGCTGATAAAAAATTAATTTTAGCAGCAAACGGAGAAATATACAACCACAGAGAATTAGCTAAAAAACTTACAGGTTCTTATGAGTTTCAAACGGCTTCTGATTGTGAAGTGATTTTAGCACTTTACAAAGAAAAAGGTGCTGACTTTGTAGATGATTTAAACGGAATTTTTGGTTTCGCTTTATATGATGTCGAAAAAGATGAGTACTTTATTGCTCGTGATCATATGGGAATAATTCCTTTATATATCGGTTGGGATATAAACGGAACTCTTTATGTAGCTTCTGAATTAAAAGCTTTAGAAGGGGTTTGTTCTAAAATAGAATTATTTCCTCCAGGACATTATATGTCTAGTAAAGACGGGAAATTTGTACAATGGTATAAAAGAGATTGGTCAGACTATCAGGCAGTAAAAGAAAATGAAACTAGTATTGCAGAAGTTAAAGAAGCTTTAGAAGCTGCAGTACACAGGCAATTAATGAGTGATGTACCTTATGGTGTTTTACTCTCTGGCGGATTAGATTCTTCAGTAATATCAGCAATTGCTAAAAAATACTCACAAAAAAGAATTGAATCTGATGATAAATCAGAAGCTTGGTATCCACAATTACATTCTTTCTCTGTAGGATTAGAAGGTTCACCTGATTTAGCTGCAGCTCAAAAGGTGGCAGATCATATAGGTACTGTTCATCATGAAATAAAATTCACTATTCAAGAAGGTTTAGATGCTATTAAAGATGTTATCTATAACATAGAAACATATGATATTACAACAATCCGTTCTTCTACACCAATGTATTTAATGGCACGAGTTATTAAATCGATGGGAGTTAAAATGGTGTTATCTGGTGAAGGTGCTGATGAAATTTTTGGAGGTTATTTATACTTTCATAAGGCTCCAAGTGCAGAAGAGTTTCATGAAGAAACTGTTCGTAAATTAGACAAATTACATATGTATGATTGTTTAAGAGCAAACAAAAGTTTAATGGCTTGGGGAATTGAAGGGCGTGTCCCATTTTTAGATAAAGAATTTATGGATGTTGCGATGCGCATTAATCCACAAGATAAAATGATTAACGGAGAGCGCATGGAAAAATGGGTGGTTCGTAAAGCTTTTGAAGACATGTTACCTGAAAGTGTTGCTTGGAGACAAAAAGAGCAATTTTCTGATGGTGTCGGTTATAGTTGGATTGATACTTTAAAGGAGGTTGTAGATAAGGAGGTTACTGATGAGCAATTAGCAAACGCTAAATTTAGGTTTCCAATTCAAACACCAACCAATAAAGAAGAGTTTTATTATCGTTCAATTTTTGAAGGTCATTTTCCAAGTGATACTGCTGCTTTAAGTGTGCCGCAAGAAGCTAGTGTAGCTTGTAGTACTGCTACAGCACTTGAATGGGATGAGGCGTTTAAAAATATGAATGAGCCTTCAGGAAGAGCAATAATGAGCGTGCATGATGATGCATATTAAATTTTTTATTCTTAGTAGTTTTAAAAAAGACTTTTAAATAAGTTATAGTCAAACTGATTTTAAAATAGAATCTATATACTAGTAAAATAAAAATAATAACACAGTTTTAAACAATCTGTTGTAAATTATCACTAATTTGATTGCTTTTAAACAAAAAAATACTTTTACACTCAAAATAAACGATTTAAGATGAAAATAAAAAAAGTACTTGTTGCAAATAGAGGAGAAATTGCTATTAGAATTTTTAGAGCCTGTACTGAAATTAATGTAGAAACTGTAGGTGTTTATACCTTTGAAGACAGGTATTCATTGCATCGGTATAAAGCAGATGAAGCGTATCAAATTGGAGAAAATAATGAACCTTTAAAGCCTTATTTGAGTATTAATGAGTTAATTAGAGTTGCATTAGAGTGTGGTGCAGATGCGATTCACCCAGGTTATGGTTTTTTGTCTGAAAATGCAAATTTTGCTCAAGAATGTGAAAAGAATAGTATTATTTTTATTGGACCAAAAGTGTCCGTTTTAAAATCGTTAGGAGATAAAATAACAGCTAAAGAGGTTGCTTTAGCAAATAACATTCCTATTATTAAAAGTAATGAGGAAGCTTTAGTGAGTATTGAGGTAGCTTTGAAAGAAGCAGAAAAAATAGGGTACCCTGTAATGTTAAAAGCTGCTTCTGGAGGTGGTGGTAGGGGAATGCGTGTTATTAGGAAGGCTGAAGAATTAATAAAAGCTTTTAATGAAAGTAAGCGTGAAGCTTTAAATGCATTTGGTGATGATACGGTTTTTCTTGAGAAGTTTGTAGAGAATCCAAAGCATATTGAAATTCAAATTGTAGCAGATAATTATGGGAATACAGTTCATTTATTTGAACGTGATTGTTCTGTGCAGCGTCGTTATCAAAAAGTAATTGAATTTGCACCATCATTCGGTTTAAAACAAGAAACAAAAGATGCGCTTTATAAATATGCAATAGCTATTTGTAAGGCGGTAAGTTATAATAATATTGGAACGGTAGAGTTTTTAGTAGATGATGATGGTTCTATTTATTTTATAGAGGTGAATCCGCGTATTCAAGTAGAGCATACGGTTACAGAAGTAGTAACAAATATCGATTTAGTAAAAACACAATTGTTTATTGCGGGAGGTTATAAATTAGCAGATCAGCAAATAAAAATCACGAATCAAGAAGCTGTAAAGATTAATGGATATGCGCTACAGTGTAGGATTACAACTGAGGATCCTCAGAATGATTTTAAGCCAGATTATGGAGAAATCACGGCTTATAGAAGTGCTTCTGGTTTTGGTATTCGTTTAGATGCAGGTAGTGTATATCAAGGAGCAATTATTTCGCCATTTTTTGATTCTATGCTTGTTAAAGTTACTGCAAATAGTAGAACTTTAGATGGAGCATGTAGAAAAGTGAGTCGTGCTTTGGCAGAGTTTAGAATTAGAGGTGTTAAAACAAATATGCCTTTTCTTGATAATATTTTAAAACATGATACTTTCAGAAAAGGAGAGGTAACAGTTAATTTTATTAAGAAAACTCCTGATTTATTTGTTTTTAAAGCACCAAGGAATAGAGCTACGAAGTTAATTACTTATTTAGGGGATGTTATTGTAAACGGAAACTCAGATGTTAAAAAGTTAGATTCAACGAAGAAGTTTATTCAACCTGTAGTTCCTTCGTTTGATGCAAATGCTAGTTATCCCAAAGGAACAAAAGATTTGTTAACTGAATTGGGACCAGAAAAATTTGCTGAATGGTTAAAGAATGAAAAGAAAATTCATTTTACAGATACCACAATGCGTGATGCCCATCAGAGTTTATTAGCCACTAGAATGCGAACTTTTGATATGTTAAAAGTAGCAGAAGGTTATGCTAAAAATAATGCAGATATTTTTAGTATGGAAGTTTGGGGTGGTGCAACATTTGATGTTTGTATGCGTTTTTTACAAGAAAACCCATGGGAACGTTTACGTTTGTTACGTAAATCTATGCCAAACGTATTACTACAAATGTTAATTAGAGGCTCAAACGGAGTTGGGTATACAGCATATTCAGATAATTTAATAGAAAAATTTGTTGAGCAATCTTGGGAAAATGGAGTAGATATTTTTAGAATTTTTGATTCCTTAAATTGGATGAAATCTATTGCTCCTTGCATTGAGCATGTTCGTAATAAAACTCAGGGATTAGCTGAGGGATCAATTTGTTACACAAGTGATATTTTAAATCCGAAGAACACAAAATATAACCTTAAATATTATACACAATTAGCTAAGGATATTGAAAATGCAGGAGCGCACATCTTAGCTATTAAAGATATGGCTGGTTTATTAAAACCATATGCAGCTTTCGAATTAGTTTCTGCTTTAAAACAAGAAGTTAATATTCCTATTCACTTACATACACATGATACCTCGTCTATTCAGTCAGCAACCTATTTAAAAGCTATTGAAGCAGGAGTGGATGTTGTTGATGTGGCACTTGGTGGTTTATCTGGATTAACATCACAACCTAATTTTAATTCTGTTGTAGAAATGATGAGGTTTAATGATAGGGAAAGTAGTTTAAGTGTAGATTCTTTAAATGAATATTCTAATTATTGGGGAGATGTAAGAGAGTATTATTACCCGTTTGAATCTGGCTTAAAATCTGGATCAGGAGAAGTTTTTAAACATGAAATTCCAGGAGGACAGTATTCTAATTTAAAGCCACAAGCACAAGCATTAGGTTTAGAAGATCGCTTTCATGAAATTACTAAAATGTATGGAGATGTAAACTTACTCTTTGGTGATATTGTAAAAGTAACGCCAAGTTCGAAAGTTGTTGGTGATATGGCGCAATACCTAGTAAGTAATAATTTAACGGTTCAGGATGTTTTAGAGCGTGGAGATACAATTTCATTCCCACAATCAGTAGTGAGTTTTTTTAGAGGTGATTTAGGTCAGCCTGTAGGAGGTTTTCCTAAAGATCTTCAGAAATTAATTTTAAAAGATCAAAAACCATATACAGATAGACCGAATGCACATATTGAGCCTTTAGATATTGAAGAAGAATATAATGATTTTAGAAAAATATTTGAAAATGATTTAAGTAGGCCTATAGATTTCACAGATTTCTTGTCATATAAATTATATCCTAAAGTATTTACTGATGCCTTTAACAAGCATTTAAAATATGATAGTTTAATAAATTTACCAACGAAAAACTTCTTTTATGGAATGGAAAGAGGTGAGGAGATAATTGTTGAGTTAGATAAAGGGAAAAGATTATTAATTACTTTGGATTCTGTTGGGAGGCCAAATGAAGATGGAATGATAACTGTTTATTTTAAAGTAAATGGTCAAGGTAGGTCTGTTCAGGTAAAAGATGAGTCAATTAAAACTACTAAAGTTGTAAATACGAAAGCGGATAAAGATAATTTAAAAGAAATAGGAGCTCCATTACAAGGAATGTTGTCTACTATTTTGGTGAAAAAAGGTGAAAATGTAACAAAAAATCAACCTTTATTTATTATTGAAGCAATGAAGATGGAGACTACTATTACTGCTGTTGAAGATTCAACGATAAAAGAATTGGTTTTAGAATCGGGAATAATGGTGAACTCAGAAGATTTAGTAATTGAATTAGTTTAGTTATTTTTATCTAAAAAGTAGGAGAAATCTCGCGATTTGCGAGATTTCTTTTGTTTTTAACAAAAATGTTCTGTCTTAAATTTAAGGTGTTTTTGTGTTTTTTTAAAAAATATTTGAATCATTAATTATGAGTAATAAGAAAAAATATTTTTTATTATTACTATTTTATATCTATATTTAGATTTATCTTTTGTGAAACTAATACCCCCAGATAGAATGAGTACCCCAATATTCAAAAAAAAAATATTACTTGTATTATTATTTGTAGCAACAGTATTCTCCTTTATATACGCATTTAATAAGAGTTATGATTACAAAGTTGTGAGTTCTAAGCTTAAAAAATCTGTTGAAGAAAAAAATGAATTACAACTTGAACTAGATGAGAAAATAGCAAGTTATAAAAAGTTGGCTGTTAAGAATAAAAAACTATCTAAGCGAGTTATTTCTGAAATAAATAAAATTATAGACTTAAAAGATTCGGTAGATGATTTAGATAATGATTTAAAAAAAGATAAAAATGCATTAACTCAAAAAATAACCTTAACAAAAAAACTTTATAATAAAGTTAATTATTTAGCTTCTAAAATAGATAAAGCTAGATTGTTAAAAGTAAATATTTCTGAAATCCTTACTGTGAAGAAAAGGAATAGTGGGAAGTTTACAAAAACAACTAATAAAAATAAGGTAGATGCTTTTAAAGTTAGTTTTTATGTTTTAGAAAACGAAATGGCTACTCCAGGGAAAAAAAGAGTTTCTATAAAGATTTTAGATTCTCAAAATAATGTAGTTGTTACTAAAAGCGGAGCTAAAAATAACCTAATTGTAGATTACAAAAATGAATCACTGAGTGTTACATCATATGTCGAATTTGATAGGGAAAATGTAAAAGCAGGAAGGTACAAAGTAATTATTTCAATAGAAGGGCTTTCAGCAGGACAAAAAACCATTAATTTAGGTTAAATCACAAATTTTTATAAAATCACAGACTTTAAAAACCTTGCTTATGCGAGGTTTTTAATTTTAACTCTTCTTGCATCATTCATATATATAAGTGTATTTGAAATTAAAGTGTTTTTTAAAGCTTTTAAGGTGTTTTTTTAGAATTGTTAATTCTCACTATCAAACACGTAAAAACTTTTATTTAATAACTAAAACACGTAAATTTGTTAGATTCTATATTTGTCTTTTATAGACGGTTTTTTGAAATTAAAACTTAATTAATTCACTTATTATGAGCGAAGAAAATAAAAATAATTACGATGCTTCCAGTATTCAGGCATTAGAAGGGATGGAGCATGTAAGAATGCGTCCATCAATGTATATTGGAGATGTTGGAATACGTGGTTTACACCATTTAGTATACGAGGTTGTAGATAACTCTATTGATGAAGCAATGGGGGGGCATTGTGATACAATTAATGTTACGATTAACGAAGACAACTCTGTTACGACTAAAGATAATGGACGTGGAATACCAGTTGGTATTCACAAAAAAGAAGGAGTTTCTGCATTACAAGTTGTAATGACAAAAATTGGTGCTGGTGGTAAATTTGATAAAGATTCTTATAAAGTTTCTGGTGGTTTACACGGTGTTGGTGTAAGTTGTGTAAATGCGTTATCTGAACATTTAACAGCAACAGTACATAAAGAAGGTAAAGTTTGGCAGCAAGAATATTCTGAAGGAAAATCATTATATCCAGTTAAAACAATTGGAGAGACTGATTTTACAGGAACGATTGTTACTTTTTTACCAGATAAATCAATTTTCCAGCAAACTACCGAGTATAATTACGATACGTTAGCTACTCGTATGCGTGAATTAGCATACTTGAACAAAGGAATTACAATTACTTTAACAGATAAAAGAGTAACGGATGATGAAGGTAATTTTCCTGTAGAAACTTTTTATAGTGATGAGGGTTTACCAGAGTTTATTAAATATTTAGATTCTACTCGTGAGCAGTTAACTTCCAAAGTAATTTCGATGGAAGGTGAAAAGAACGGTATTCCTGTAGAAGTAGCTATGGTTTACAATACTTCATATTCTGAAAATTTACATTCGTATGTAAATAATATTAATACACATGAAGGAGGAACGCATTTATCTGGTTTTAGAAGAGGTTTAACACATACATTGAAAAAGTATGCAGACGAATCTGGATTACTTAAAAATGTGAAATTCGAAATTGCAGGAGATGATTTCCGTGAAGGTTTAACGGCTATTGTTTCTGTAAAAGTAGCAGAACCTCAATTTGAAGGACAAACAAAAACAAAATTAGGAAATAGAGAAGTATCTTCTGCTGTATCTCAAGCAGTATCAGAAATGTTAACTGATTATTTAGAAGAAAATCCTAATGATGCAAAAATTATTGTTCAGAAAGTAATTTTAGCAGCGAATGCACGTCACGCAGCACGTAAAGCACGTGAAATGGTACAGCGTAAAACTGTAATGAGTATTGGTGGTTTACCTGGTAAATTATCAGATTGTTCTGAAACAGACCCAGCTCAATGTGAAATTTTCTTAGTTGAGGGAGATTCGGCAGGTGGAACAGCAAAACAAGGACGTGATCGTAACTTTCAAGCAATTCTTCCACTTCGTGGAAAGATATTGAATGTTGAGAAAGCAATGCAGCATAAAGTTTTTGAAAATGAAGAGATCAAGAATATGTTTACTGCTTTAGGAGTTTCTATAGGAACAGAGGAAGATCCAAGAGCTTTAAATTTATCTAAAGTTCGTTATCATAAAGTAGTTATTATGTGTGATGCCGATGTAGATGGTAGTCATATTGCTACTTTAATTTTAACTTTTTTCTTTAGGTATATGAGGGAAATGGTTGAACAAGGGTATATTTATATTGCAACTCCACCTTTATATTTAGTTAAAAAAGGACAAAAAAGAGAGTATGCTTGGGATGATAATCAACGTGATTTAATTGCTCAAAAATTAGGAGGTAATGTAAGTATACAACGTTATAAAGGTCTTGGGGAGATGAATGCAGACCAGTTATGGGATACGACTATGAATCCTGAATTTAGAACTTTACGTAAAGTAGTTATTGATAGCCCAACAGAAGCAGATAGAGTATTCTCAATGCTAATGGGAGATGAAGTGCCACCTCGTAGAGATTTTATCGAACGTAATGCAAAGTATGCAAATATTGATGCGTAACAGCAATTTAAATTAAATATATAAAAAAGCTCAATTTCAATAGAATTGAGCTTTTTTATATATTTGCAAAATAAAAACTTAGAAAAATGAAAAAAACTACTTTATCACTATTAACTTTTTTTGCATTAGCTTTTAATGCAAAAGCTCAGGATGGTTTTGAACAAGCTATCTTAGGTAGTACAAAAGACGCAGGAAACCTTATTCAAGGGTATTTTAGCCCCGGAATGGAGGGACTAATAAATAGCATGAACACAGGTTGGTATCATACAGCCAAAGTGCATAAAAAATTTGGTTTTGATATCACTATTGGTTTAAATGCAAGTTTTATCCCAACAGAAAAAGAGACGTTTAACATTCAACAAGCTTTAGGAGCTGGATCTTCAATTACTTCGGCGTCTACTACTGCCTCTACTTTTGCAGGACCAGATACTCCAACAACATTTACTGTTACAAGAACTGTAGATATAGGAGGTACAAATCAACAAGTAACAGCAGATTTTGAATTACCGGGGGGAATTATTGGTGATTTACCTTTAAAAGCAGTTCCTGCTCCAGCTGTACAATTAGGATTAGGTTTGCCTTATAAATTTGAAGTTATGGCTCGTTTCTTTCCTGAAACAAAATTTGGTGATGATGGAGCAAAGGTTAGCATGTTTGGTCTTGGATTAAAAAAAGAAATTACGAATTGGTTTGGTCCATTAGATAAATTACCATTACATGTTTCGTTATTAGCTGCATATACAAATTTAGATGTAAACTACGGATTTGGAAATCAAACATCAGGTTCGTTAGGTATTCAAAATGGTGTTGGTGAATTTGGTTTATCTGCTTTTACTTTTCAAGCTATAGCCTCGTTAAATTTTCCAATAATTAATATTTACGGAGGTTTAGGTTATAATTCTGGTAACGCTGACTTAAAAATGAATGGTGCATATACTGGTACCTTTAACTATCCTGGAGGAACAGAACAAATAACATTAACTGCTCCAAACTTAAAATTTAAATCAAGTAGCTTTAACACTACTTTAGGTGCAAGAATCAGTTTAGGTTTCTTCAAGATTTTTGGAAGTTACTCTTTACAAGAATATAATACTGTAAATGCAGGTATTGCTTTTAGTTTTAGATAAAATTTTAAGTATACAAAAAAGAGTCTAATAAAAAAGAATCCTATTTTATCCCATAGGGTTCTTTTTTATTTTATATTTTCGGACTTTATTACATAATAATCAATTATTTAATGATAAATAAAAGAAACATGAAAACAAAATTATTATTTTTATTATTATTAGCCTGTTTTATAGGACATGCTCAAAAAGAAGCTGATCATTCAATATCTTTTGATACTAAAATTTCTGATTTGTACTTACATAATACAACAGGAATTAATATTGTAACAACTGCTGGTGGTGTGTATGGTGTAAATGGTGAGAATGGTGAAAAAATTTGGGAATTTAAAGAGTCAGGTTTTATTACAACTTTAAATACTCTTGGCCAAGATGGAGGATCAGCTTTTAGAGAAATTCCATTATCTCCATTTGGTAAATTTGGTCAAACAATTTTTAATATCAAAACGGGGAACAAAATTATAGATAACAAAACGAACTCTTATAAAAGTTTATTTGCTAATAAATATGTATTAGGTAACAAAGCAATTTTATTTTTTGCTAAAACAGCAAAAACTGAAGCGAAATTATTTTTAACTAGTATTGAAAATGATAAGATTCTTTGGGAAAGCGCTATAAAAACTAATAAAAAATTAGGTAGTCTATTAAGCGGAGCAGGTGTTTATAATTTTATTCAAAATGAAAATAGAATAGCATTTACTGCAGGTAAAACAGTATTTTTAGTTAATAAAGAAGACGGGAAAGTTCTTGTTTCAGAGAAATTTGATGCAGGAAAATTATTTTTCACAGAGAATAAAGAGTCTTTAATTGCTGTAGAAAACAAAAGCAGTTCTATGATTGGAGGAGCAATAAAAGCTGGTTTTACAATGGGGTTATCTTTACTAGGAAAAAAGGTTATTGGTAAAGAGTTAATTGCTTTCGATATAAATTCAGGGAAAGAAGTTTGGAAGAAATCTATAAAATTGGATGAAGGTTTTGTTGATTATCAGTTTGAAGATGGAAAGCTGTTTCTTATACATAAAGACGGGGCTAAAATGTATGACTACCATACAGGTAAGGAAGCATGGAGAAAAGAATTTAAACGTAAAAAAGTAAAAGGTGTTGAGAAAACCGATGAAGGATACATTGTTTACTATAAAAATAAAAAACATTTAGTTGATAACACAGGGAAGAAAATTTGGAAAAAACCTCGTAAAGTTATTCAAAATGTAGATTTTGAAGTAGAAGATGAGGAAGAGTTTACTGTATTGAAATATGATAAAGGTACAGTTTTCGTAACTCCATATAGAATTGAATACTACCAAAAAGATGAAGAAAAACGTGTTTATAAAATTAAATTAGATGAGAAAGTAGATAAACTTACTTTTGATGAAAATAATAATAACTTAATTTTATTAAGTCGTAAAAAATTATACATTATAAACCCTGATAGCAATTTAGGTAAGGATGATGTTAAAAAAATAGATTTTAATGACCATAGTAAAATAACATCAGTTGAGGTTAGAGATAATGGATATTTTATAAATAGTAATTGGGAATATGTTATTACTGACCCTAAAGGGAATGTGATAAAACAACAATACTTTAAGCAGCCAGGTGAAGGCTTACGTCATCTTAAAAATGCGATAGCTATTGCTGGAGGTGCCACTGCTGCAGGTATGCAAGTTTCAGGTATAGCGAATATGAGTGCAGGAGGTGCACTTGCTGGAACCGGAGCCTTTGTAGGAAGTAGAAACGCAATGGATCAAGGAATGGGTCATTTTAGAAAAGGAGCTAGACAGCATAGTCAAGGTTTAATTCTTGGTGAAGTATCTAATGCCTTATGGGATGGAAATCGTTACAATGCTTTTAAAGCTACCAAAAACAGTGCTTTTTTCTACACAAAAACAGAAGGAAAAAAAATGTTGTTACAAGTTAATAAAGACTCTGGTAGTACTACAGAATCTTATGAGTTTAATGTAAATAAACCTAAATATAAAATTGACAAACCTTCTAAACGTATTTATTTTAGAAAAGGAAAAGATCTAAAAATATTTAGTTACAACTAATAACTATAAACCCCATTGAAATTTCAATGGGGTTTTGTTTTTATATCCTTAGTCAAATCGTTATTTTTGTGCAACTTAAATTAATCATCACAATTAAAAATATAAAAAAATGAAAGTAACAGTTGTAGGAGCAGGTGCTGTAGGTGCAAGTTGTGCAGAGTATATTGCTATTAAAAATTTCGCGTCAGAAGTTGTATTGGTAGATATTAAAGAAGGTTTTGCTGAAGGTAAAGCAATGGATTTAATGCAAACAGCTTCTTTAAATGGTTTTGATACTAAAATTACCGGTACTACTGGTGATTATAGTAAAACGGCTGAATCTGATATTTGTATAATTACTTCTGGTATTGCTCGTAAACCAGGTATGTCTCGTGACGAGTTATTAGGGATAAATGCAGGTATCGTAAAAACTGTTGCTTCTAGTTTAGTAGCGGAATCACCTAATACAATCATTATTGTGGTTTCTAACCCAATGGATACAATGACTTATTTAGTTCATAAAGAAACTGGTTTACCTAAAAACAGAATTATAGGTATGGGAGGAGCTTTAGATTCTGCACGTTTTAAATATCGTTTAGCAGAAGCTTTAGGAGCACCTATTTCTGATGTAGACGGAATGGTAATTGGTGGTCACTCAGATAAAGGAATGGTGCCTTTAACACGTTTAGCTACTCGTAATTCTGTTCCTGTTTCAGAATTTTTATCAGAAGAAAGATTAGCACAAGTTATGCAAGACACTAAAGTTGGTGGAGCTACTTTAACTGGTTTGTTAGGTACTTCAGCTTGGTATGCTCCTGGAGCAGCCGTTTCTGGTATGGTACAAGCAATTGCTTGTGATACTAAGAAGATTTTCCCTTGTTCAACATTCTTAGATGGTGAATATGGTTTATCTGATTTATGTATTGGAGTTCCTGTTGTTTTAGGAAAAAACGGAATTGAAAAAATCGTTGAAATTAACTTGTCTGATGCTGAAAAAGAGCATTTAGTATCTTCTGCAGAAGCTGTTAAGAATAACAATGCTGCTTTAAATTTATAAAATAAATTTATTATAATATATAAACCCCTGAGTAATTTTTTACTCAGGGGTTTTTTCATAAAAAGTGTTAAAATTTACACTAAGCTGTAAGTTTATTTAAAGAAATACGTCTTTAAGTATAAGAGAAGCATTAGTAACGTTTCTTTTTTCATAGTTTTTCATAGCAATTTTCCCGCCTTATTTTATAAGGTGGGTTTTTTTTATGAATGCATCTTAAATAGATTGTTGTACTACTTCAAACAGTTCTCCTCCTTCACATTTAATTGTTTTTTGCTTAAATTTTACAATTAGTTGATAATCGTGAGTAGCCATTAATATTGTTTTACCACTTTGATGAATTTCATTTAGTAGTTCCATAACCTCCAATGATGTTTTAGGATCTAAGTTTCCGGTAGGTTCGTCAGCTAAAATTAATTCAGGGTCATTTAATAAAGCTCTTGCTATTGCAACTCTTTGTTGTTCACCTCCAGAAAGTTCAAAAGTTTTTTTGTAGTATTTTTCTTTCATTCCTACTTTATCTAAAACTTCATGAATTTTACTTTTCATATCCATTTTGTTTTTCCATCCAGTAGCTTTTAAAACAAACTCTAAATTATCAAAAACATTTCGATCGTTTAAAAGTTTAAAATCTTGAAAAACGATACCTAATTTTCTTCGTAAGAAAGGAATATCTTTTTCTTCAATTTTTTTTAAATCAAAACCAACAATTTCACCTAAACCGCGTTGCAGTCTTAAATCACCATATAAGGTTTTTAGTAAGCTACTTTTTCCGCTTCCTGTTTTTCCTATTAAATAATAAAAGCCACCTCTATTTAATTTGAAATTAATTTTTGACAATACTAAATTATCTTGTTGATAAATATCTGCATTTTCAAGATGTAAGACAGGTCTTTCCATATATCAATTTGTTTTTACAAATCTAAAATTTTATTATGTAATTCTATAACATTTCTTACTTTTGATGTATTGTTTCCCAACATAAACAAAAAAGGAACGTTATAATCCTTAGAGAACTAAAAAATATGAAATTTATTTGTTACAAGAAGAGTTGTTATTTATTATTTTTAATTGCTTTTTCAACAACTATACTAGCACAAAAATCAGCAATTAACTCAGCCGTTACATCAGATTTACACAAAGCTGTAAAACTTTACAATAATAAAGCATATGCAGCAGCACAACAGTTATTTGTGGGTGTTTCTAGAGAAGCTGAACAGCATAGAACCGCCAAAGCGGATGCTGATTATTATGATGCTATGTGTGCTATAAAATTAATACAAGATGATGCAAATGAAAAAGTGTTAAATTTTGTCGAAAACTACCCATATAGTAATAAAAAGGAGAAAGCTTTTTTAAATGTAGGTAACTATTATTTTGCGAACAGAAAAGCGGCTCACGCGTTAAGATGGTATCAAAAAGTAAATGAAAAATTATTAAGTCAGCCAGAAAGAGATGAACTTAATTATAAAATGGGGTATGCTATGTTGGTTTCTAATTATTTAAAAGAAGCAAAAGCTCGTTTTCAAACTTTATTAGGAAACCCTATTTACGGTACAGACGCTCGTTATTATTTCGGTTTTATAGCGTATAAGCAAGAAAATTTTGGAGAGGCTGAAGATAATTTAAGTCAGTTAGCAAACGATGCAACTTACCAAGCAAAAGCAAATTATTATATTTTAGATATTAGTTTTAAAGCGGGACGTTTTGATAAGTCTGTAAAAATTGGAGAGAAACTTTTAGAAGAATCAAAAGACGAAAAAGAAATTTCTCAAGTTTCTAAAATAGTTGGAGAAAGTTATTTTAACCTTAAAAAATATGATCAGGCAATTCCATACTTGAAAGCATATAAAGGAACAAAGGGTAAATGGACAAATACTGACTACTATTATTTAGGATATGCTTATTATCAGCAAAAAGAATATGAATTAGCTATTGGTAATTTTAATAAAATTATAAATGGTAATAACAAAGTCGCACAAAACGCATATTATCACTTAGGAGAATGTTATTTAGAATTAAAGAAAAAACCTGAAGCTTTAAATGCATTTAAAAATGCTAGTGAAATGGATTTTGATTTAAAAATAACAGAGAGTGCTTCGTTAAGTTATGCTAAATTAAGTTACGAGCAAGGAAACCCATATGAAAGTGTTCCAGATGTATTAAAAAGTTTTTTAACTAAATACCCTAATTCACCAAATGCTATTGAAATAAATAATTTGTTAATTACTTCTTATTTATATCAACAAGATTATCAAGGGGCGTTAGATTATATAAATAGTTCGAAATCTTTAGCAAATGAAAAATTAGCAAATGAAGTTTCTTTATATAGAGGAATTCAATTATTTAATGAAAGTAAACTAAAAAAATCTAAACCATATTTTACAAAAGCTACTTTAGCAGAGAATTCAATTATTAGTAGTAAAGGTGCTTTTTGGTTGGCTGAAACAGAATATTTATTAGGTAATTATGAAGCTGCTTTAACTAGTTTTTTAAAGGTTACAAATAAAGATATTGAAGAAGCTAAAAAGTTAGATTATAATATAGCATACACTTATTTTAAACAAAAAAAATACACGAATGCTGCGAAATATTTTAAAAACTTCTTAAATATTGGGTTTGATGATAACGATTTAAATGATGATGCCTCAAATAGGTTGGGGGATTCTTATTATGCATCTAAAAATTACTCGGAGGCAATAAGTTCTTATGATAAGGTAATTCAAGAAGGCGGTGTAGGTTCAGATTATGCACAATATCAAACAGCAATGAGTAATGGGTTTATGGGAGATAATGATAAGAAAATTGAAAATTTAAAAAATCTTATTACCACATATGCAGGCTCTCAATTAGAAGATGACGCATTGTTTCAATTAGCAACAACATATACGACTTTAAATAACGTATCAAAGGCACAAAAAACATACAATAGCTTATTATTAAAACATTCAAATAGTAACTATGTTCCTAATGTGCTGTTAAGGCAAGGACTATTGTATTACATTAACAATGATAGTAAAAAGGCTTTAGAAAAATATAAAGAAGTTGTAACAAAACATCCAAACTCTAAAGAAGCTAGGCAAGCAGTTACCAATGTTAAAAATGTATATATTGATATTGGTGAAGTAGATGAATATGCGGCTTGGGTAAAAAATGTAAAGTTTGTAAATGTTACAGATGCTGAATTAGACAATGCAACATATCAATCTGCTGAAAATAAATTTTTAGAAAATAATAGCACTAAAGCAATAGTAGGGTTTACTAAGTATCTTCAAACATTTCCTACAGGACTAAATGCTTTAAAAGCTAATTTTTACTTAGCAGAATCATATAATAATACGGCTCAATTTAAGAAAGCAGTTTTTCATTATGCAAATGTAATTAGTCAAGAAAAAAGTGAGTTTTCAGAAGAATCATTAAATAAGCTGGCTAAAATATATTTAGAAGAAGAAAATTGGAAGAAAGGAATCGTAATCTTAGAAAAATTAGAAAAATTAGCTAATTATCCGCAGAACATTATTTTTGCACAAAGTAATTTAATGAAAGGCTATTATAATAAAAAAGAGTATTCAAAAGCAATTAGCTATGCCGAAAAAGTTTTAGGAACAAGCAAATTGGATGCGAGTATTGCTGAAGATGCAAAAGTAATTCTTGCACGTTCAGCATTTAAAACAAATGATTTTTTAAATGCTGAAGAGTTTTTTAATGAAGTTAGTAAAAATGCAACGGGAGAGTTAAAAGCCGAAAGTTTGTATTATAATGCTTTCTTTTTAAATGATCATAAAGATTATGAAGCATCTAATAAAGCGGTACAAAGTCTAATAGCAAATTACTCTTCATATAAATACTGGGGAGTTAAAAGTTATATTATAATGGCTAAGAATCATTATGCATTAAAAGATGCTTACCAAGCTACTTATATTTTAGAAAACATTGTTAAAAATTTTACACAGTATAAGGATGTAATAGAAGAAGCAAAAAATGAGCTTAGTACTATTAAAAATAAAGAAGCAAAAACAAACAAATCAGTAACTACACAAAACTAAAATTTGTTAATAACAAAAAAGAGTTCAATGATTAGATCAATGAAAAAGCATTTAAGTTTACTAGTTTTATTTGTAATATCTATTGCAAATTCGCAAGAGAAAAATACACCAGAAAAAACAAAAGATACTATAATTAAAACAGAAGTAGTTAAAGTAGTTACATCTTATGTACCTAAAATAACTGATGCTTTTAAGATAAAGCAAAAGCCTATAATAAAGCACACAAAAGAAACTCAGAAAAAAGAGTTAGAATATAAAATATTTTCAGTGCCAGTTGCTTCTACTTTTATTCCTAAAAGTGGTGTTATGAAAAAAGTTGATTTAGGTAAAAGAGAACAGCTATACCCTAATTACTTTTCTCTTGGAATAGGAAATAAGATTACTCCTTTTCTTGAGGCGTATGTGAGACGAAATGAGAGTTATGATAGTGAGTATGGAGTACATTTAAAGTTTCTTCTTTCAGCTGATCCTGTTGAAAAAACGCAGCTTAGTAGTACTTATTATAATATGAATTTAAACTTGTTTTATGCCCAGCAAGAACGTTACCTTAATTGGAGAGCAGGCATAAGTGCAGGAAGAAATAAGTACAATTGGTATGGTTTGCCAAAAAATATAACTTTTACAGATGCTACTATTAGCCGTATAGAAGAAGAGCAAGCACATAATCTTTTTAAGGTTTTCGGTACAATTAAATTTGACGATTCTTATATAGAAGAGGCAAATGGTTCCGTTTCTTTTTTCTCAGATGTATTAAGCAGTAGTGAATTTTTAATTGATGGGAATGCTAAATTTAAGTTTTCTCTAGATCGCTTTCATCGTGAATTAAACGATTTGTATGTAAACACTACATTTAGTTATTTAGGAGGTAAATTTGAGAATTCATACGAAACTCAAAATGAGTTAAAACACAGCTTTTTTACGGTAGGAGTTCATCCTTCTTATAAGTTTTTAGTACAAGATTTAGCTATAAAAATAGGAGCGAAGTCTTATTTCTCATTAGATATTCAAAATAAAGGAAATAATTTTTTCATTTATCCTGATGTAGAAATTTCATATCCTATTGTAAATGATTTTGCAAATATTTTTGTAGGAGCTTCGGGTGATTTAGAAACAAACACGTATAAATCTCTTGTAGATAAAAATCCGCATATATCGCCTACGCAAGAAGTATTACAAACAAATAAGAAGTACAATGCTTTTGCAGGAATTAGAGGTAAATTAGATTTTCAGTTTAGTTATAACTTTAAAGCAAGTTATGCAGCTATAGAAAATAACCCATTTATTTCATTAAATCAATCAAAATCTAATGGAAGGAACAATGCGGGTACCAATGCTTTTTCATTTTTAGGGTATGAATATGGAAATTCATTTAATACAACATATGATGATATTAAATTAATGACGTTTTTTGGAGAAATAGCTTACGACGGAATTAAAAATTTAACGCTAGGAGTAAACGGGAAATTTAACAAGTTTACCTTAACAAAAGAAGAAGAAGCTTGGAATGCTCCAAAAATTGAAGGAGAGCTTTTTGGTACTTATAAAGTGGAAAAATGGTTTGCTGGTGCTAATTTGTTTTTTGTTGGTCAACGAAAAGGGAAACTACATGAGATTTTACCATTAGATACTTTTACAACAGTTGATATAGAAAGTTATTTTGATATAAATTTTAATGGAGGATACCATTTTAATGATTCTTTTTCAGTGTTTTTAAACTTAAATAACGTTTTAAATAATAGTTATCAAAGATTTAATAATTTTAATGTTCAAGGTTTTCAGGCAATGGGTGGTTTAACATGGAAGTTTGATACGCTGTTTTAAAAATTAATAGAAAAGTATTACATTCGAAGAATGTTAGCCATCGTATCTAATTATATTACAGCCATTGTTTGTTTAATTACAGCTTTCGTAATTCAACGAGTGTATGTGAAAGAGAGAACTAAAAATGTAGATGGTAAATCTGTGGAAGGTATTCAATGGTTTTCATTGGCTATTTTTTCATGGGGATTAGGCGCTTTTTTAAACATTTTTTTAATTTCTTTTTTTGATATTAACAGTAACCATAAAATCATTGTTAGTTTAGGTGTTTTAATTTCATTAATAAATTCATTATTTATTTTAATGTCTATCCCTTCTATAGAACATTATGAAAAAAGAAATTTGGTTATTAGAATAATAGAACGATTCACAAATAAAGAAGTATTTATCATTTTTGGAGGGGTTTTACTAATGATAGCTTCAGTATTTTTAATTTCTTTTTACAGTAATAATCAAGAAAACTCAAGTAATAATGTTATTTGGTTAATAGATATTCCTATTTCTTTAGTCGTTGCTTTTTCTTTATTACAAGAATTAAATAAAGCATTTAAAAATAGAGGAATGCAGTTTATGTATTTACCAACATTTGCTTTGTTTGCCTTAATAATTATTGCTGTTACCCATCGAATTATACCTGTTGAATATATTGAAACTTGGGCGCATTTGAGTGCTTGGAATTCACTTGGAGTAATTTCTGCAGTTTCTTTTAAACTTTTATTTATTCTTTTATTTATCATTTTACTTTATAGTTGGAAATTACTTTTAGAAAAGGAAGAACAACAGTCAGAATTTATAAAAATTAAAACAAAAAAAGAGGCTTTAGAAAAAGGCAAAGAAATTTTATTAATTGCTAACGAAAGTCATTTAGATACAATTAAGCACTTGAAAATTGAAATAGCATGTGCTAAAAAGAAGTATAAAAAATTAAAAAAATCTTCAAAAGTTGAATTATCTGATCGGCAAAAAGAAGTTTTGGCAAACCTTGGTATTTGTGGAGCTAAAAAATCATACACTGAAATTGCAGAAGCTATGAATATAAGTGTAGATGGTTTTCAAGCTCATATTTATCAAATTAAAAAGGCATTAAATATTTCAGGGGCTGATGGAAAAGAACAATTGATCACTTATGCTACTGATAAAAAATTAATAGATTTCGCCACTATTTCTTGTGATTAGATTACTACTTAATCATATACTTAACTACTAGTATGTTTAACTTTCATCAATGCGTAACCTTTTTTTTAATGTTGATTATAGGCAATTTAGCCGAAATCAATTTTAAAAATTATGAATCAATTTCTTACGTTCATTACTTTATTTAGCAGCTCTTTTTTTACCATTGCTCAAAATAAAACTCAATCTTTAGATCAACAAATCGATCAATCATTTCATAATGCTACAAGTTGGTTTACAGATGTTATATTATATCAAATACCAATAACTGAAAATATAGCTATTCCGTGGGTATTAATAATTTTAGTAGGCGGAGCTCTTTATTTTACTTTCTATTTTAAAGGAATTAATTTTAATGGTTTTATAACTGCAATTAATGTAGTTAGAGGTAAGTATGATGATATAGATAAGCCTGAAAATAAAACAGATATTTCAGAAACGATAAAAGTAGAAGGTGAAGGAGAGGTTTCGCATTTTCAAGCTTTAACAGCAGCTCTATCGGCAACTGTAGGTTTAGGTAATATTGCAGGCGTTGCTATAGCGTTATCTATTGGAGGAGCTGGAGCAACTTTTTGGATGATTGTTGTTGGTTTGTTAGGTATGGCTTCAAAGTTTGTCGAATGTACTTTGGGAGTAAAATATCGAGAAATAGAAGTTGATGGGACTGTGTTTGGAGGTCCGATGTATTACTTAAAAAAAGGATTAAAAGAAGTAGGATACAGTAAATTAGGTAAAAGTCTTTCTATTTTATTTGCTATCATGTGTGTAGGAGGTTCTTTTGGTGGAGGAAACATGTTTCAAGTAAACCAAGCTTTTAAATTGTTTGAATACGTTACAGGAGGAGAGCAAAGTTTTATTTATGGAAAAGGATGGTTATTTGGATTAATCATGGCAATATTTGCAGGAATTGTTATTATAGGAGGTATAAAAAAAATAGCAAAAGTTACAGATAAAATTGTACCAATTATGGTAGTTGTATATGTACTGGCAGTTATAACTATTTTAGTAATGAACTACACACAAATACCAAATGCTATCAATCAAATTATTCAAGGAGCATTTAATCCTAATGGTATTGCAGGAGGTGTTATTGGAGTGATGATTCAAGGGTTTCGTCGAGGAGCGTTTTCAAATGAAGCAGGTATTGGTTCATCATCAATTGCACATGCTGCAGTAAAAACAAACTATGCTGCAAGTGAAGGATTGGTTGCTTTATTAGAGCCTTTTATAGATACCGTTGTAGTTTGTACTATGACAGCTTTAGCGTTAGTTATTACGGGGCAAATTACAGCAGGAAATCAAGTGTCGTTTGAACAAGGAGCTATTCTTACTTCAAAAGCTCTTGAAAGTGGTATATCATGGTTTCCTTATGTATTAACAGTTGCAGTTATACTATTTGCTTTTTCATCAATGATTTCTTGGTCTTATTACGGATATCAAGCATGGTCTTATTTATTCGGAAGAGAAAAAAGAACGGGAAATGTTTATAAAATCATTTTTTGCATTTTTACTATAATAGGTGCGTCAGCAACATTAAATGCCGTTGTTAACTTTTCAGATGCTATGGTGTTTGCAATGATGGTTCCGAATATGATTGGTTTAGTCTTATTAGCACCTAAAGTAGTTAAAGAGCTTAACCGATATAAAAATGCTATTCAAAATAAATTGTAAATGTTAAGATTGAACGACCAAAAGCTTAATCCAATTTTGTAGATTTATAATCTTAAACTACAAACTTAAATGAAAAACATATCGCTACTTTTAATATCCAGTTTATTAATAGCATCTTGTAAACCGGAACACAAAGAAATATCAAAAATAGCATCTACTTTTTCTGTTGAAGAAAAAATAGATTCAACTCAAATAAAAAGTCTCTTCAATTCAGCCTTAACTAAAGGGAAATCGTATGAATGGTTACGCGATTTAACCGCTAATATTGGTAGTCGATTATCTGGTTCTGAAGGTGCTGCGAAATCTGTTGTTTGGAGTGAAAAATTAATGAAAAGTGTTGGGTTAGATTCTGTTTGGTTGCAACCTGTTATGGTTCCTCATTGGGTTCGTGGAGAAAAAGAAGTTGCTAATTATAATTTTAATGGGCAAAAAGTAAATGTACCTGTTTGTGCTATTGGAGGTTCTATTGCTACACCTACAAGCGGAATTACAGCAGAAGTAATTGAGGTGAAAAGTATAGAGGAAGCAAAAAAAATAGGAGATAAAGCAAACGGTAAAATTATTTTCTTTAATGGCGCTTTTGATAATACTTTAATTCAAACGTTTAAGGCTTATGGAGGTTGTGTTGGTCAACGATATGCAGGAGCATCCGTAGTTGGTAAATTTGGAGCTAAAGCAGTTATTGTTCGTTCAATGACTAATGGAATTGATGATTATCCGCATACAGGTTCTATGGGGTATGGAGATATTCCGAAATCAGAATATATTCCTTCTGCCGCAATTAGTTCGAGAGCAGCAGAGAATTTAAGTAAGCATTTAAGAGAGAATCCTACACTTAAATTTTACTTAAAACAAAGTTGTGAAACGTTACCAGATGCTCCTTCGCATAATGTAATTGGAGAAATTAAAGGAAGTGAAAATCCAGATAAAATTATGGTAATTGGAGGGCATTTAGATTCTTGGGATTTAGGAGATGGAGCTCATGATGACGGAACAGGAATTGTACAATCACTAGAAGTTGCTTACTTACTTAAAAAGAACAATATCAAACCAAAAAATACGATACGAATTGTATTCTTTATGAATGAAGAAAACGGTTTACGTGGAGCAACTGAATATGCGCGTTTAGCAAAATTAAATAACGAAATTCATATTAGTGCTTTAGAATCAGATGCAGGAGGGCATACTCCTAGAGGTTTCTCTATTGATGCTAATGATAAAAATAGAGAGTTATTACAAAGTTGGAAAAAATTATTAGCTCCTTATGGTTTACATGATATTACTAAAGGAGGCGGAGGTGCTGATATTGGACCGTTAAAAGACGATCATGTTACTTTAGTAGGATATCGCCCAGACTCTCAACGTTATTTTGATTATCATCATGCAGCTAGCGATACGTTTGATAAAGTTAATAAACGTGAATTAGAATTAGGAAGTGCTTCTATGGCAAGTATTGTGTATTTAATGGATAAATATTTATATAATAACGAAACGTTAAAACCATAATTAGTTATGAAATATATTTTACTAATTTTAAAAATACTATTAGCTGTTTTCTTAATTTATGGAGGATTCAATCATTTTTATAAACCTGAATTTTATAACGGGTTTATTCCTGAGTTTTTACCAAAACTTGGTGTAAACTATGTTTCGGGTATTATGGAAATTTTATTAGGTATTGGATTATTTATAAAAGGATATCAGAAAAAATCAGCTTATGGTATTTTCTTATTAATGATTCTTTTTATGCCTATTCATATCTGGGATGCTTTTAAAGAAGTACCTGCAATAGGTTCAAAAACTGCTGCATATATTAGAATCGTAGTTCAAATATTATTTATTGGATGGGCATATACTATCTATAAAACAACAAAACATATTTAACTTTCTCAAGAAACACATTTTTTAGTCTTTAAAATGTAAATAACTGTAATTCAGTGATATAGGTTTGTTGTATATTACTGAATTATTTTTACCTCCAGATTTACTTATCTATAATAAAAGAATAAGCTTTCAGCTAATTTCATGTAAATCATCACGTTTTAATTTAAAAACACAAGTCTTTAGAGTACAATTTAAGGGGGGCAGAGATGCCTCCTTTTTCTTGTATAGGCTAACTAAAATTCAGATTTTATTTTTTTTGTCTCCATATATACTATTTGCCCCGTTTAGCTGTTTAACGAGTCGAGATAATTAAATCTCCGACTAAATGAATTATTTTATAACTAAAAAATGTATTTTATGAAAAACAATAAAAAAAAACTATTTTTCAAACACAAAGTGTTTTTACTCCTTTTTATTGCCTTTTTGACTAATCTTTCTGCACAAGAAAAATTTAGAATTAGTTTATCTGGAGGTGGGAATAACAATGATATAACCTATAGCGCAGGCAATAGAATAAATACAGAATATTCAGGGAATACAGGATATTATTTTAAAGCTGGATTTAATTTAAAAGTTTACAAAAACATCAGTATTCAAACTGGATTAACCTATATAGATAAAAACTATAAATATCAAAGAACAGGAGCTCAAGACGGAATAGCTACACATCACAAAGCTAAATATTTTAATATACCTGTTATGGTGGGGATACAACCTTTACATAGCTCTCTAAAAAACACGAAATTTAATTTTGAAATTTTTGCAGGAACCTATGTTGGTTGGTGGAATTCTCTTGAAAGAGAAAGTACTGTCGAAGTTTTTACTGAATTAGACTTTAATGGTTTTCCAAGAAAAACACTAGTAGAATCGTATGATTTTGAAAAGAACGAAAATCAATTTAACAGAGTAGATTATGGCTTGCAAGCTGAAACTAGACTTGGTTATAGTTTTTATAAAAATATGAGTTTATTTATTGAATATTCTATGATGTATGGTTTGTCTGATAATCAAAAAAATGAATTAAGAAAAACGTCTAACTATTATTACACTACCTCTAATTATGGTATTGGAATATCTTACAAATTTTAATTATTATGAAAAATTTTAAATACATTTTACAAATTTTTATAGTTGTAATATCGCTATATACATTACAATCTTGTAGAGAAGATTCCTTAGAGATTGCTGAATTAGACAGAACTGATGTAAATAATTATTCTGACCTTTTCAATACTTTTTGGGACACCATGAATAATGACTATAATTATTTTAATGAGCAAGAAGAGAATTGGGATGATATTTATAGAAAATACAGTCCTAAATTTAAAGCTTTAACAACTTTTAATAAGACGAATGTCGATCCTGTTTTAGCTGAAAAAGAGGCTGATTTAACGTTTAAATATTTTGCTGAAATTATTACAAATAAAATATTAGATCAACATTTTAATCTAACTGTAAAAATACCTTTACCTAGTGTTAAATCTGTAGATCGTAAAGCGAGTATAGTTGAAGTTTTTTTTAGTAAAATGACTTACAAGTACACTGAGGAAGGTGGTTATGTTAGTTTCGGTAAAACTTATAGAAATCCAGTAGTAAAACAATCTGATGTCTCTTCAATTATGAGTCTTCAAAAATTAAAGCCTGAATCTGTATATTATGGGAAGCCTATTTTAGCTGGATTCTTAAAAGATGCCCCAGGAACTATGTACATTCAATTATCAGAATTCGATGTTGTTAATCTTGCGATTAATGATGGTGCATTTCCTGTCTTAAAAGATATTAGTAGTCTTGCAGGAATCAATCAATCATACTTTAAAGGTTTAAGTGATTTAGATAATGTATTTAGTACTCAAGTTGAAAACTTAATAAACGATAATTTAAGCGAACTTAAAGCGTTAGTATCTACTATTATAACCTCAAATGAATATGAAAATTATATAGCTGCTCTTGACAATTTCAAAAGTACAGAATTAGTTGACGACCTTGAGGCTAGCTTAATTCCTTTAGCAGGTTTCACTACCAAGGCCAAAGAAAATTTTAATACTAAAAGTAAGAACTTTTTGTCTTTATTAGTAGCTTATTACTTAAATACTACAACTACACAAGCTCAAAAAGATGCTATTGATAAACTATATGGAATATATACAAATCGGATAAAAAGCTACCAAACTATTTCTGGTTACATCTCCTCGACTAAATTTACTAAATCTAATGATTTTGATAATGTATTAAACACTATTTCTCAAAGTTATTCTTTTGACCTTTATAGAAAGGTTTACAACCCAATCGCTAATGGTGAAGTAAAGAAGATAATTTTAGATTTGAGAAGTAATGGTGGTGGAGCTATAATTGATTCTCGCATATTTACAGAAAGATTTGTAACTCAACAAAAAACTTGGGGATACCAAAGAACAAAAGAAGGTAATGGTAGATTTAATTACAGTCCTTGGGTACCACAAGAAACTACCCCACATAGATTTGGTCTTAAACAAAATGTACCAATAGCTATATTAATTGATGAATCATCAATGAGTATGTCAGAAATGAGTACTATGATGATTAAATCTCAAGGTAACCATGTAACAATTATTGGTGACAACAGTGCAGGAGGTACTGCTGGTTTAGGAGGTCAAGATACTTTTAATGGAGGTAACAGATTAAGAAATGGTTATTTAAGTTTTTATATGCCCTTAATGGCTTTGAAAGATAGTAACGGTAAAATTGTTGAAGCTGTAGGTGTAACCCCAGATATAAAAGTAATTCCTACTCAAGAACAAGTTTCTGAGTTACAGACTACGTTTATTGACCCGGCCTATAATGCTGCTTTAAACGCTATAAAGTAAACTAAAATAACTTTTTATTATATATTTAAAAGGAAAACTAATTATAGTTTTCCTTTTTTTGTTTGAAATAACTAATATAAATTAAATACATTTGATTTATTATCTATTATTTAACTTCCTTTATTATGAAAAAGACAATACTTCCGCTACTCATTACATCTCTTATCATTTCTTGCGTACAAAAAGAAAAAGCAGATATAATTATAACAAATTCTAATACTTATACTGTAAACTCAAATTTTGATAAAGCTGAAAGTTTTGCAATTAAAGACGGTAAGTTTATTGCTATTGGAAGCAATAAAGAGATTCAAGATAAATATGCGACTTTAAAAACGGTCGATGCAAAAAATAAAGCGGTATATCCTGGTTTTATAGATGGGCATTGTCATTTTTATGGACTGGGTTTACAGCAACAAAAAGTAAACTTAGTAGGGACAAAAAGTTACGATGAAGTTTTACAAAAACTTGTTGAGTTTCAAAAAGAGAAAAACACAACGTTTATAACAGGTCGTGGTTGGGATCAGAATGACTGGGAAGTAAAAGAATTTCCAACGAAAGAAAAGTTAGATAAGTTGTTTCCTAAAACCCCTGTAGCTGTTCGTAGAATTGACGGACACGCAATGTTAGTAAATCAGGTAGCAATTAATTTAGCAGGAATTTCAATCAATTCAAAAATTGATGGTGGAGAGTTTCTTCAAAAAGAAGGAAAACTTACAGGGGTGTTAATTGACAATGCTATGAACTTTATTAAAGTTCCAAGACCAAGTAAAAGAGAGCAAATTCAAGGGTTAAAAGATGCTGAGAAAATTTGTTTTGATTTAGGATTAACCACTGTTGACGATGCTGGTCTAGATAAACAAGTAATAGAATTAATAGATAGTTTACAACAATCAGGCGATTTAAAAATGCGTATTTATGCGATGATTTCAAATAATAAAACCAATTTAGATTATTATTTGAAAAAAGGAATTGTAAAAACAGATAGATTACATGTTCGTTCGGTAAAAGTATATGCAGATGGCGCTTTGGGGTCTCGGGGAGCAACTTTAAAAAGTGAATATTCAGATAAGAAAGGTCATTTTGGTTCTTTGGTAAATTCGTACGATAATCTTCAAGATTTAGCAATGAGAATTGCAGCTTCCGAATATCAAATGAATACACACGCTATTGGTGATTCAGCTAATTATGTAATGCTTAATACATATAATAAAGCGCTGAAAAATAAAGAAAACCGTCGTTGGAGAATAGAGCATGCACAAATTGTAGATTTAAAAGATTTTCATCATTTTAAAAATATTTTACCATCTATTCAACCTACACACGCAACATCTGATATGTATTGGGCAGAAGACCGTGTAGGAGCAGAAAGAATTAAAGGAGCGTATGCATATAACGATTTATTAAAACAGTACGGTAAAGTAGCTCTAGGAACAGATTTCCCTATTGAAAATGTAAGTCCACTTTATACCTATTACGCAGCTACGATACGAAAAGATTTAAAAGGATATCCTAAAGAAGGATATCAAATGAATAATGCCTTATCTAGAGAAAATGCTTTAAAAGGAATGACTATTTGGAATGCTTATGGTAATTTTGAAGAAGCTGAGAAAGGAAGTATTGAAGTTGGTAAAGTTGCCGATTTTATCATTTTAGAAAATGATATTATGACAGTTGAAGGAGATAAAATTCCGAATACAAAAGTTATAGCAACTTATGTAAACGGTGAAAAAGTTAAATAAATCTTAGTGTTTAAATTATAAATAATTAAAAATGAAAAAAATAGCATCCCTATTAACAATTATTTCAGCATTCTTTTCTTGTTCAAGTGAAGAACCTAATTTTGACGCACAGAATGAAGCCGAAATTGTAAAATATATTGCCGATAATAACTTAACAGCTAAAAAAAGTGATTCTGGCTTATACTATGTTATAAATACTGAAGGTACTGGTGGGCAACCAACATCAAACTCAAAGGTAACCATAGCTTATAAAGGTTATTATTTAGATGGAAAAGTATTTGATCAAAACTCAGCGTTTGAAACTAATTTACAAGGTGTAATAAAAGGATGGACAGAAGGTGTTACTTATTTTAAAGAAGGAGGAAGTGGTATTTTATTAATTCCATCAAAACTAGGATATGGTAGTAAGAATTATAGAGGGATCCCTGGAGGGTCTGTTTTAGTTTTTGATATTAGTTTATTAAAAATACATTAAAGAGCATCTTTTTATGTAAATGAGTGTCATATTCTTAAACGATATAATTATGACACGCCTACAACGTAAACAAGAATATTACAATCAATTAATATTCGCTAAAAAGGCACTTAAAAGCAATCGCTTTAAAGTGTCTTTTTATCATTTAGAAAACGCTCATATTTTAGGGCAAAAACATTTATATAGGCACACGTTATCTCATTGTTGGATGTTTATTTACGGAATTAGAATAATAAGCGTAAAAGAAATAATTGGGCAGTTTACTAGAATTTTAGCTGCTATATTGTTTACAAACATTTGGGTACCAAAAGGAAATACTGGTGGGGCAAATATTTCGCCAATAAAGCCCATGCCTATTAGAAAAGAACTTCAAAAATGTTTTTATAAATAAATGCATCTTTTTAAATATAAATAAGTCTACTATATGAATTTAAAGATTAAATATCATGAAATATAAAAATCAATGTACGTGTAATTGTGACGGTTGTAAAACAGGAAGTTGTACAAACTGCACATGCGAAAGTTGTACATGTAGTAACTGCAATTGTTAAACCACAAATTTGTTAACTTTTTGTTATTACGAAGTATAAGGTGTTTTTTCTAATGTTTAATTGAAAATTAGCCTTGACTTCGTAATAACATTTTTGTAAATTTATAAAATGACAACAAATCAAGTTTGGACAAAATATGCCGATGACGTTAAATACTTTATTTTAAGTAAGGTTAAAGACGCTACGGTTACAGATGATATTTTGCAAGACACTTTTATTAAAATACACACAAAGCTCCATACGCTAAAAGATATTACGAAATTAAAGGCGTGGATATTCACCATTGCTAGAAATGCTATAATGGACTATTTTAAAAGTACGAATAAAACTTTTGAACTAGCTAATTTTGAAACGGAAACAAAAATAGAAGAGCATACGCATACAGAAAAAGATTGTTTGCGGGGTATTTTACAAAACTTACCAAAAAAATATAGAGATCCTTTATTTTTATCTGATATTAAAGGATTAAAACAACAAGAAGTTGCAATTACTTTAAAGCAAAGTTTACCAACCACAAAATCACAAATTCAGCGAGCACGTAAATTAATCGCTAAAGGGTTTATGGATTGTTGTGGCTTTATTTTAAATGATGATGGTAAATTAGTTGGTGAAATTCAAGATAAAGACGATTGTAAAGTTTGCGGTTAAAAACAACCTTAATTCCTGATTTTTTTTAATAATTTAGCTTGCGCTGAATATAATTAGTTATTGTGTAATTGTATTTTTAATAACGTTGGATAGAAAGAGAAAATAGCTATGATAAAACCAAAAAAATTAAAACAAGGAGATAAGGTCGCTACTATTTCTTTATCATGGGGTGGAGCAGGTGAAATTCCTAGTAGATATGAAATTGGTAAAAGGCAGATATATGACAATTTTGGATTAGAAGTTTTTGAAACCAAAAATGCATTGAAATCAGCTAAATGGATTTATGAAAACCCCAAAGCAAGAGCAGAAGACTTAATGGAGGCTCTTGAAGATAATTCAATAAAAGCAATTATTTCTAATATTGGAGGTGATGATAGCATAAGAATATTACCATTTATTGATTTTGATGTTATTAAAAGAAACCCTAAAATTTTTATTGGTTTTTCTGATTCAACAGTGGCACATTTTTGCTTTTATAAAGCAGGAGTAACATCTTTCTACGGAACATCGACACTTGTTGGGTTTGCAGAAAATAATGGAATGCATAATTATCAAATATCAGATATAAAAAACACCTTATTTTCTAATGGAGTTAGAAATGAAATTAAACCAAATATTGAGGGGTGGACATCTGAACGACTTGAATGGAATAATCCAAAAAATCAAAAAAAATCTAGACAGTTAACAAAATCCAATGGTTGGAATTTCTTACAAGGTTTTAAAACTGTTTCAGGAGAATTGTTAGGAGGGTGTTTTGATGTTTTAGAAACTTTAAAAGACACAAAATTATGGGTGAGTCCTTCTGAATGGCAAGGTAAAATAATGTTTTTAGAAACATCTGAAGCAACTATATTGCCTCATTATTTTCTTTGGATATTAAGAAATTATGTAGCCTCGGGCATAATGCATAATATTAATGGGCTAATAATAGGAAGACCTTATGATAATAAATATATAAAAGAATATGAGAATGCATTAATACAAGTAATTAGAAACGAAGCTGGTTTAACAGATTTGCCTATAATTACTGAAATGGATTTTGGGCATACTTGTCCTACTTTTACGATTCCTTATGGAATAAAAGCTGAAATAGATCCAATAAATAAAACTTTTTCTATAGTTGAGAATGCTTTAGTAAATTAAAAAAAGCAATTAATAAAGATAGCTATTGTAAAAGGCTATATTTTTTCTAAAACTAGATAAAGAATAAAATGAGAGTTTTAATTTTTGCTAAACTTAAAAAAGTAAATTCAAAATGAATATTTTTAGAAAAAAAGATGAAATATTAGCATCTCTTGGAAACATGAGAGCAATGAAAAGATTACATGTTGATACTTATACTGAAAATATAATAAAAAGTATTTCAGGTATTAAAATTGCTGAATCAAAAGATGGTCAATTTTGGGTTGAATTTCAAGAACTCAATGAAACTTTATTTTTGAATTCTACTATTTTAAGTAAAATTGATTTAAAAACATTTAAAGGAGCTAAAATAATTTTACTAACTGAAGATTATGAAATAGAAATTAATTCAGATGAAAGAACTATTGAATCTGATTTTTCAAATGTATCCAATACATGGATTACAAAAGTGAGTTTTATTATCGATTCAAAAGAAAGAAAAATAATTGAGGAAAGAAACTTTGAAGAATTAGAATATAAGTTCAAAACGGAGGTGTTAAATTTACGAGTAGTAGCGAAAATAGAAAATAGTTAATAAGCCCTATCATTACTTCAAATTTTGGGTTAATGTGGATTTTGTATTTAAAAATAATGAGAATAGTATACATAATTTTATTATTAGTTAGCACTTTTTCTTTTAGTCAAAAGATAAAATATGTTAATCTTAAAAATGGTTTGAATATAAGAGAAAAACCAAATTCAAGATCTGGTATTATAGGTCAACTTAATTATTTAGAAAAGATTGAGGTTGTTAAAAAAATAGATAAAGAATGGCTTAAAATCAGTAACGTTGAGAGGGACTCCATTTTTATTGGGTATGTTTTGGGCAGATATCTAATAAATAAAAAGAGTGAATCAAACATGAATGAATGGACTGTTCATGATTTTATAGTTGAGTGTTCAGAGAATTATAAATTAGAACTAGAACAGCTTATTGAATATGAAAGAGAGCAATGGAAAGATGTTCCGAATCCTCTTGTCGTTATTTATAAAGGAAATGACATAGGAGACTATCATCACATAAATTTTGAAGATTCAGATGGGAAAACATATGATTTTGGATTTGGACAAAATGATTTTAGAGATATATCACTTTTTGATAAAAAAGAATTAAACGATAACCCAAAATACTTAGATAAATCGTTTAAAATATTTTGGAAGTGGAAAGTTTCATCCTTTCCTTGTTGTTCTGGTGATTATACAATTGTTAAAGCTTACCTTCCTTCGATAGTAAAATTAGAAATTTTAAAAGAATAGCTTCTATTCGTTTACTTTATTTAGAAAAACGTAACATAGAAGAGGTATTAATAATAACTAAAAAATGAATAAAATAATAGTAGTATTACTTACTTTAATAACAATTTTATCTTGTAAAATAGAAAAGGCAACTGAAATAATTGTTATAGGAGCGTTACATAAACCAGCACCTAATTTTAATTCAGATATTCTCTTTGATATATTAGAAGATGTAAAGCCTGATTTTATATTAAGAGAACTAGATTCTTCGTTTTTTACTGCTAAATTTAAATATAAAAAGAAACCAAATAGTAATGAGGGTATAGCATCTGAAAAATATGCTAAAAAGTATCCAACAATTCAGTTAAGACCGTATGAGTTTGAAGGGAGAAACGAATATAGAATAAATATTGGATCACGACCTACCGATGGATTTACAACAAAACTTTTAGATAGCTTAAATAAAGCAAATTTATTATCAGTTTCAGAAGCTAAAATTCACGATAAGTACAATGCTCTTTTAGAACCGTTAATAGTATTAGCATCTAAATCTCCCGAAAATTTCAATAATCCGACAACCGATAGTATTTGTGCAGAAAGACAATATTATCAATATAAAATGTTGACAAAAATCACGAATAAAAGAGATGAATTTAAAACTTATTTTCATAAGAAACCAAATGGGGAAAAAATAAGTTATAGAGAAGGATTTCAGTTAGCAGGTGATTTTTGGGATTTAAGAAATCAAACAATGGCTAAAAATATAATGCGAATATCTGAACAAAATCAAGGTAAAAGAATTGTCGTACTCTGCGGGTTTATGCATAGATATTATATTTTAAATCAATTGAAAGAATTGACAAAAAATAAAAACATTACCTTAAAAGAGTATTACGAAAAATAAAACAAGGTATTTATAAACAATGAAATTTTAGGTTCGCAATTTTGATGACTTGTGTATCTTTACATTCAGTGTAAAACCTTTTTATAAAATAAAAATACTGTCTTGTAGGAACGCTATGATCAGTAGATTTTATATTTCCTGTTAACTATGGTCGCAGTAATAAGTAAAATGAGAAGTTATTTAGAAACATTTAATATCTTAACCAGTGAGGATATTGATTTATTTGAACAAAAAGTAAGGTTAAAAAAAATTAAAAAAGGAGATCTCTACATTAGAGAAGGCCAAGTTTGTAAAGAAGTTAGTTTCGTAACCTCTGGTTTATTTAGGTCATTTTATCACTCCTCAATAGAAGAAGAAGTTACATATTGTTTTATTTTCTCCAATACCTTTGTTAGCGCTTATTCTTCATTTTTATTACAAAATAAAACAGCTGAAAATATTCAGGCTTTAACTGATGTTGAATTATTAACTATTTCAAGAGAAGATATTCTAAAATTAGAAGAATTAAGTATCAAATGGTTGAAGTTTTTAAAGATTATTGCAGAGCAAGAATATATTAAGCTAGAAAAAAGAGTTTTCTTATTACAAAGAGAAACAGCAGAGCAGCGATATCGTGATTTACTTACCAATCAGCCAGAACTCTTGCAGTTAATTCCACTTACCTATCTTTCTTCATATTTAGGTATTACTCAAAGACATTTAAGTAGAATACGAAAGTCTATCTCGAATTAGACATATGTCCTTTCAAAAAAGTTAAAAGGTGCAGTTCTTTGTAAAAATATATAGAACAAGCATGAAACAAATTTTAATAATTAACGGCCATCCAGATAAAGAGAGTTTTAATTACGCTTTATCAATAGCTTATATAAAAGGGGTAAGTAAAACGGATTCTGAACTTACTCAAATTAACATTTCTGATTTAGATTTTAACCCTAATTTAAGGTTTGGCTATCGAAAAAGAATGGAGTTAGAACTAGACCTTATTGATGCAATTGATAAAATTAAAAAAGCAGATCATATTGTATGGGTATTTCCAATATGGTGGGGAGGTTATCCTGCATTAATGAAAGGTTTTATTGATAGAACATTTTTACCAGGAATTACCTTTCAGCCAATTGAAGGAAAACCATTACCTCAGAAACTTTTAAAAGGAAAATCAGCACGGTTAATTATTACTTCAGACACACCAAAATGGTATGATTTTTTAATTATGAAACGACCAGCTATTAATCAGTTTAAAAAAGGGACGCTACAGTTTTGCGGAATAACGCCTGTTAAAGTTACTTTTATTTCAGTAATTAAAGGTTCTACTTTAAATTTTAGAGAAAAATGGTTGAAAAAGATAAGCTTGTTAGGAGAAAAAATGGGATAACTATAAGAAATTAGATGGTGATGGTATTGTAAAATTTAGTTTGATTTTATTTCTTTTTTAGCTAATTTCGTTAACATTGAATATAATTCATTAAAATGAAATTATATTCTTAACTGTGTTGGGTAAAAAGTGAAAAAAATGATAAATAAAGAAGAGTATAAAAGCTCATTTGAAGATGAAGTAGATTGGAAAATAATAGAACAATTACATTCAGCAACAGCCAGATTTAGTTCTGCAAGTACTGAGTTGAAAAAAATGTGTCTAATATTAATTGGGATATCAATTCCTGCAATTATAAAACTATCAAATAATTCATTAGATTTTTCCTTATTTGTCACGTTATACATACTAACCTTCACATTTTGGTATTTGGATAGCTACACCTATTTTCATCAAGAAAATTTGAGAGAAAAAATGGATGAAAGGTTTAAGAAATTAAAAGAGAGGAATACAATAAGCAATGAAAATTTTGATAGCGAAGAATTTACCTTAGAAGATAATAGAACAAAAATTGATAGATGGAAAAGAGCCCTAAAAAATCCGTCAGTTAGAATGTATCACGTTTTCATAGGATTAAATACTTTTACTTTAATTTTATTTCTCTTTAAAGTAATTTAAATGAAATATTTCATAAGCTATACGACAAGAGACAAAATAATATCATTAGATTTTTTGACAAGCGTAAATGATATGTTTTCTGAATATGGAGAGGTCTATATTGACCTTTTACATAATAATTCCATAAACAAACAACAAAGAGTTTTTGAGGAGCTAGAAAAGTGTGATGAAATTATTTTAATTGAAACTGAAAGTGTATTTAAATCGGACTGGGTTAAAATTGAAATAGAAAAGGCAAAGGAATTACAAAAAACGATTAGAAAATTTACTTACGCAGAATTAATTCAAAAAGTTAATAAAGGTATTAATAATAAAAGAATGAAAGTCATTTGTTAATAATTACTAAGTTTAGTGCTTAATCTAAAGCTAAGAACTTTTAATTAGATTTGCCAGATATTTTTGATTTGACTTTAGAATAAAAAAGGTAATAACAAAATAAAAAGTTATTATTAAGTGCTTAATCAGAAGTTCATTATTTTTATTCACATACTAACCGTAACGGAAACATTAATGAAATTACGCTTACAATAAAAATATACACATTTTAAGAATTATATATCGTTTATAAGTATAAACGTTAAAATTTCTTAAAATTTATGTAGAATATTCATAAAAATCTAACTTCGTTTATATAAAACCAAACGAATGTTTAAAAATACTTTATTCCTGCTAGGTACACTATTTAGTATAGGCGTATCAATATCACAAAATGCTTTAATTCGAAAACCTGCTATAAGCAATGATGCTTCCCAAATGGCATTTAGTTATTATGGAGATATTTGGATATATAATTTTAATAATAAGCAATCCAAAAGGGTAACAATTCATAAAGGGTATGAAAGTAACCCGGTTTGGAACACTAATGGAACAGCGTTAGCTTTTTCGTCAAATAGAAAAGGGAACGACAATATATTTACAACTTCTGTAAATGGAGGAGTACCAAAGCAATTAACATATTACCCTACGGCAAACATACCAACTAACTGGACAGAAAAAGGCGATGTTGTTTTTACAACTCGTCGTGTATTTAGAGGGCCAGAATGGGATGCGCAAATGTACACTGTAAACGAAAAAGGAGGAACACCACAACGTTTATTAACAGCCTATGGAGAAATGGCAACAGTTTCACCAAACGGAAAGTTAATAGCTTTTACTAAAGGAGCTTGTCGTATTGCACGTGAAGATTATTCAGGTTCAGCACAAAGAGATATTTGGATTTATAATACAGAAACGAAGAAGTACATTCAAATAACAAACAATAATATCAATGATCATTCTCCTATTTGGGATGCTGCTGGTAACTTATATTATGTAGGTGCAAAAAGTGGAAGATACAACGTTTATAAGCAATCAATTTCTTCAAACGGAACTTCGAATGGAGTTGCAACTCAATTAACTTCAGAGAAAAAAGATGGTGTTAGAGCATTTTCAGTAAGTAATAAGGGAATGTTTATTTATTTAAGCGGTGTAAATTTATTTAAAGTTGAAAACGGTTCGAAGCAAAAAATAAACTTAACTATTTTTTCTGATAATCGATTTGAAGAAGAAGAAACGAAAACAGTTTCTAACGGAATTAGTAGTTATGCAGTTTCACCAAACGGAAAAAGTATAGCACTCGAAATTAACGGAGAAATTTTTGTAAAAGAAAATAATAAAGAAAAGAAACGCTCGAACAATGTGAGTAAACATTCGTTTAGAGATCGCAATCCACAATGGGTAGATGATAAAACGGTTGTTTTTTCATCCGATAGAAGTGGTGTTTATCAGTTATATAGTACAGTTTCTACAGATACATTGGTTGGCTTACATCGTAGTTTAAAAACTAAAGTAACGAAGTTAACCAACAGTAAAGAAGATATAGAAAGTTCTTTAGTTTCTCCTGATGGTAAGAAAATAGCATATCAAGTTGGTCGAGGAGTTTTAATGATTGCCGATTTAAAAGACGGTAAAATTGTTAAATCGAAAGAGTACTCAAACTCATGGGCAGCAGCCGAAGGCGTTTCATGGAGTCCTGACAGTAATTATATCGCATACTCACAAGAAGATTTAAATTTTGATAGCGAAATATTTATTCAGTCTATTAAAAATCCTTCAACTAAGATGAATGTCTCAATGCACCCAAGAAGTGATGGAAATCCTGTTTGGAGTGCAGATGGTAAAAAGTTAGCGTTTTTATCAAATAGAAGCGGAATTAATTATGATGTTTGGATGGTTTGGTTAGATAAATCTGATTGGGAAAAATCTAAGAAAGATCATGAAGAAGGTTCTTATTATCCAGAGAAAAAAGAAAAATCTAGTAAAAAGGATAAGAAAAAGGAGAAAGAAGTAATTGTTAAGATTGATGAAGATAAAATATACAATCGTTTAGTTCAGGTAACTTCTTTACAAGACAATGAATATAGCCCAGTTTTTAGTGCAGATAGTAAGTTTATTTATTTTTCAGCAACAGATCCTGCAAGTAAAAAAAGAAGTACTTACAAAGTGAAGTGGGATGGAAGTAAACCAAAAGCAATTAAAGCAGTGCGAGGTGCAAGAGGAATCTCTGAAAATAAAGGAAAAGTTTACTTTACAACAAGAGGAAGTTTAAGTAATTTAGATACAAAGTCTGATAAAGTAACAAAATTACCACACTCGGCTACGTACACCAAAAATAGAGAGAAAGAATATGAGCAGGTTTTTAATGAAGGAATCAGAGCTTTAACGGCTGGTTTTTATGATCCTGAATTTCATGGATATGATTGGAGCGGGTTGGTTAAAAAATATAGACCTTGGGTATTATCTGCAAGCACACATCAAGATTATACGTATATGTATAATTTATTATTAGGCCAGTTAAACGCAAGTCACATGGGATATCGAGGAACTGCCCCTAAAAATACAAGTGATAAAGTAGGTTTATTAGGCTTAGATGTAACAAATTCTAATGACGGAGTAAAAGTGAACTATGTTTTAGAAAATACAGTTGCAGATAAATCGAAAAGTAAATTAAATAAGGGAGATATTATTGTTGCTATAAATGGTGCTAAAATTGCTAAAAATACAAACTTTTATAAATTATTAAAACAAACCCAAGGAAACGAAGTTTTGTTGAGTTTAAAAGGCAAAGAAGATGTGGTAATAAGACCACAAAGATCTATTAGAGGGCAACAGTATGAAGCGTGGATAACTTCTCGTAAAAAATTAGTAGATGAATATTCAAACGGAAAATTAGGATATATTCATATTCAAGGAATGAACATGCCAAGTTTCGAACGTTTTGAGCGTGAATTAAAAGCAAGTGGTTATGGTAAAAAAGGAATTGTAATTGATGTGCGTTATAATGGTGGTGGTTGGACAACCGACAGATTAATGGCTGTTTTAAATGTAGATCAACATGCTTATACAATACCTAGAGGAGCGGTTAAGAGTTTAAAAAATAATAAGAAGTTTGCAGGGAATTATCCGTTTAATGAACGTGCAATCTTATCAGTAAACACAAAACCAGTAGTTGCTTTGTGTAATGAGAATAGTTACTCGAATGCTGAAATTTTTTCACATGCTTTTAAAAATTTAGGATTAGGGAAGTTAGTAGGGCAACCAACATTCGGAGCCGTAGTTTCTACAGGAGGAAAAAGATTACAAAACGGAGCAATTCGTATGCCGTTTAGAGCTTGGTTTGTTAAAAAAACAGGAAAAAACATGGAAAATGAAGCGCCTGCAGTTCCTGATTATTTAGTTAAAAATGCACCAGGATGGAAAGAAAGAGGTGAAGATGCACAACTTAAAAAAGCAGTTGAGGTTTTATTGAAAGATTTAAACTAGAAATAACTGATTTTACTAAAAATAAAATGAAGCATAGAAATTATTTTCTATGCTTTTTTTATAGCTATTTTTGCAAATATGATGCAGATAACAGAGAACGATTTATTAGAGAAATTAAAAGCAAATTTTGGATATGATAGCTTTCGATTAGAGCAACAAAAAATCATTGAAAATGTTTTAGCTAAAAAAGATACCTTGGTAATAATGCCAACGGGTGGAGGAAAATCGATATGTTTTCAATTGCCTGCATTGTTTTTTGACGGAATAACATTAGTTATTTCACCATTAATTGCCTTAATGAAAGATCAAGTAGATAGTTTAAAGGCAAACGGAATAGCAGCAACATATTACAACAGTAGTCAATCACCTGAAGAGCAACAACAAGTTTTTGATGCGATTGTTAATAAAACAGTAAGATTAGTATACGTTGCTCCAGAAAGTTTAGCATTGCTTCAAAATATATTAAACCAAACGTATATAAGTTGTGTTGCTATTGATGAAGCGCATTGTATATCTGCTTGGGGGCATGATTTTAGACCTTCCTATAAACAATTATCATTTTTAAAAAGAACATTACCAGACGTACCTATTGTTGCATTAACAGCAACAGCAGATAAAGCAACTCAAGAAGATATATTAGAACAATTAGCAGTACCTCATGCAACTAAATATGTAAGCTCTTTTAATAGAGCAAATATAAGTTTAGAGGTACGACCTGCAAATGACAGGGTTCAACAGATACTTAAATTTATCAATAAAAGACCAAATGAAGCTGGTATTGTGTATTGTTTAAGTAGAAAAGCAACAGAGCAATTGGCAGGGAAGTTAAAGCAGCAAAAAATAAATGCAAAATCGTATCATGCGGGATTAACTTTTGAAGAACGCTCTAAGAATCAGGAAGATTTTATTAAAGATGAGGTTCAAATTATTTGTGCTACAGTTGCATTTGGTATGGGAATCGATAAATCGAATGTGCGTTGGGTGATTCATTATAATATGCCTAAAAATATTGAAGGTTATTACCAAGAAATAGGACGTTCTGGGCGTGATGGTTTGCCAGCAAAAGCATTGTTGTTTCATAGTTATGCAGATGTAATTCAGTTGCGTCAATTTATTGCGAATAGCAGTAATCAAGAAGTACAAGAAGCGAAGTTAGATCGTATGAAGCAGTTTGCAGAAGCAACTGCATGTAGACGAAAAGTTTTACTAAGTTATTTTGGTGAATTAATAGAAGATGATTGTGGTAACTGTGATGTGTGTAAAAATCCAGTGCAGTTTTTTGATGGAACAGTTATAGCTCAAAAAGCACTTTCTGCTATTTATAGATTGCAAGAAAAAGAAGCTATGGGTACGGTGGTTGACGTATTAAGAGGTGCAAAAAATGCAGGAGTTTTAGATAAAAATTATCAAACTTTAAAAACCTACGGAATTGGAGCAGATATTTCTTGGAAAGATTGGCAGCATTATATTATTCAGTTAATAAACCAAGGATATTGTCAGATAGCATTCCATTTAAATAACACATTACAATTAACTGATTTTTCTAAGAAAGTACTTTTTAATGGAGAGAAAATTCAATTAACAGTACCTGTTGAATTTAAGAAAGAAGAAAAGGTAACCAACTCTAAAGGAAGAAAGGTATCAAAAACAGCTGTTAAAGACACTTTGTTTGAACGTTTACGAAAACTACGTTATCGTATAGCGCAAGAAGAAAATATTGCCGCTTATTTAGTTTTTAGTGACGCGACTTTACGAGAATTAGAAAATGAACGCCCGCAAACAGATTCGGCATTTATGACAATAAGTGGCGTAGGGAAACGAAAACTAGAAGTGTATGGAGGCGAGTTTATGGAAGAGATTAAAACCTTTGTTAAAGAAAAAAAGAAAGGTAAAAAAGATACGACTTTAGAAACGTATGCTTTATATAAAGAAGGTTTTTCAATAGATGATATCGCAGAAAAACGAAACTTAAAAGCACAAACAATATTTTCTCATTTGTCTAAATTATATTTAGAAGGAAAAGATGTGAGTTTAGATGAATTTATTGATGCAAATACTATTAAGTTAATTGCAAATGCAAAAAAAGTATTAAAAAACGAACCTACTTTAAAACCTTATTTTGAGTTTTTAGGAGAGAAAGTACCTTATGAGCAAATAAGAATAGGACTTACTATTTTACAAAAGAAAAGATAAGGTTGTTGTATGAAAGATAGTGAATCTCTTATTAAAAAAACGGATGTAAATCTTTTAAAATTAAAAGAAAAGATAGTTTCTTTAAAGAAAGAAATTAATCAAATAGAGCAGGATTTATTTCCGTTTGAACAATCTTTAAGAAATGCTATTGCAGATTTATTAGTTGAAGAAAGAGAATTAACTATCTTATATAAAATCCAAAAGAAAGCTAAAAAAGAAAAACGTTTAGCGCAGAAAAAGAAAGATAAAAACGATGTTGCCACAACAGGCCTAAAAATAGTTAAAAAAAGAGCACTCCTTTCTGAAGACTCTAATCAAAAAGAAAAAAAGCGTTTATACAAAGAGGCTATGTTATATGTGCATCCTGATAAGTTTTCTTTGAAAGAAAATGAACAAGAACTAGCTACTGATATTACAACCAAACTTATTGAAATATATAAAACGGGAACATTAGAAGAATTACAAGCATATCACGCACATATTTTTAATGGAAACACTTCAATTACATTAAATAATGTGTCAATAAAGAGTAATGTTATTGATAATAATGCTTATTTGAAAAATCAAATAATAGCGTTAGAGCGTCAGTTAGAAAGTTTATTATCTTCACATACGTATACAGTTTTAACATCTTATGAAAAACCAATGTTATTTGTAAATGAACTAGTAGCTTACTATGATGACCGTATTTTTAAATTGAAAAAAAGAACACGTACCAAAAAGTAAAACGGAATTATATTATGATACAATTCCGTTATAATTTAAGTTTAGTTTTTTAACTCTTCCATTTCTTTAATAATGCTATCTAGTTTTGAAATTAGCGTTGCATATAAAATTTTAGTAGATAGTTTAAAAATTAGTATTCCAATAAAAGAAACAATAATAGCAACGATTAAACCAATACCTAAAACTTCAATAATTGTTGTGTCGCTTGAAATAAATTTTGATAAGAAGCTCTTTTCTTTAATAGTATATGCAATTGCGAAAATTGATAAAACTGCCATTGGAATCGCAAAAACAAAAAGTTTTTTAGTAGATTTTGTAATTAAAGTAATAATGTTTCTATAGCTTTTTAAATAAGTTAAGTTGTCAGATTTTACATCAATTGTCTTAAATTTATTCAATAAACGTTGGTTAAAAAAATACAAACTTAATAATAAGAAAGCGCCGTAAATTCCAATAATTGCTTCAGAAAACATACTCATTCCTATAACTAATATGAAAGCCATAGGTAGCAATCCTTTATTATCTATTTCATAAGTTCTTCTTATTTTATTGATAACCGACTTTGATTTTTGATTGTATAATCCATTTATTTTTGGAGCAATTAATGCTTGTTCGTTAATAAATGCTTCGTTCCATATTTTTTCAATTGATTTTTCCATCTAGTATAATTTTTAATTGTTTTTTAATTCTGTTAATACGAACTGCAATGTTATTTGGGCTCGTTCCTATAATTGTAGCAATTTCTTTGTGCGGATTTTCTTCCAGATGCAATAAAATAACTGCCCTATCTGTCTCTGACAATTTTTTGATAGCATCATACAGTAAATTCAAATTCTCATCTTTAAAAGCGGTGTTTTTTTCAGACTCTTCATGAAGTATTTCTACATTAGTCCCTCTTCGTTTGTTCTTCTTATTTAAAGTTAGACAAACATTTAGTGTGATTCTGTATATCCAAGTACTCCACTTCGATTTTTCTTTAAAAGCATCTCTGCTTTTCCAAATTTGTAAGCATGCCTCTTGATAAAAATCTTCAAAATCTTCCTGAGAATCTGTATATGCTCTACATATTTTAATTATAAGACCTGCATGCGGTACTATAGATGTTGTGTAAAAGTCGTTACTCAAAATTGTTTTATTGATTAGTATTCATAGAATTAAAAGTATTACAAGATAACATAAAAAAATATATTATTTTATTTTCAATAATTATTGAAAGTTTAATAATATGTTATATATTTGCTGTATGAATTTAGAAGCTGCAAAATTAAAGTACATACATACCTGGGGAAGTTTAGCAACTAGTTGGGGAATAAACAAAACCATGGCGCAAGTTCATGCACTTTTATTAGTATCTACAAACCCTTTATCAGCAGATGATATTATGGGAATTTTACAAATTTCGAGAGGAAATGTAAACATGAATGTAAGAGCATTGATTGATTGGGGAATTGTAAGGAAAGAGTTTGTTATGGGAGAACGTAAAGAGTTTTTTGTTGCAGATAAAGATATTTGGGAGTTGTTTAAACAAGTTACCAAAGAGCGAAAGAAGCGTGAAATTGAACCTGTTTTAAAAGTTTTAGAAGAATTACAAACGGATGTTGAAGAAGAATCGGAAGATGTTGAAGCTTTTAAAAAGGTTATGAAAGACTTATCTACCGTAACAACTACCGTAAATAATATTCTAGATAAAACGATAAAGGCTGATGAACATTGGTTATTATCAAGCTTTACAAAAATGATAAAAAAGTAAAAAAATTTGAAAATTAACTTTCAATAATTTCTGAAACTATGAAAATAAATATCTCGATTATGACATGGATTAATAGAATTTTAATGATTCCATTTTTAATACTGCTATTAATTGGAATAGTAGAAAAAGACTATTTTTCATTAGCAGCCATTTTAGCTTTCGGAATAGGTGTATACCAAGTTTTTTCATCTTTAATGACTCTTTTTTATTTAAGGTTTATAGATATGAAATATTGTAGGCAAATTCTAGGTTATTTTAGTACGGTAATAATCTATTTTATCTTACTGTATGTTTTAGCTCATTTTTATAAAAACTCTACAAATGAAGGGTTTATTTCGATAGTAATGTGTGTTGTACCTGTATTGTTATCACTCTTCTGGACATATATTTTAGAATCTCTAAAACAGGAAGTATGAATCAACTCACCTATGTTATTTATATTTTATTATCAAGTGCGATCGTTATTTGGGTAGGAAACATGTGTTATAAAAATGGACAGGTATATATATTAAATTATTTTCCAGATAGAATAGCTTTTGGAAACGGTATTAACAAACTACTAAGAATTGCATATTATTTATTAAATATAGGATTAACTGTTTGGAGTTTAAATTCACTAAAAGAAATTAACAGTGCGACAATGATGATTCTCGAAATATGTAATCGATTAAGTTATATTTTGTTGATTATAGCTTCGCTACATATTATAAACATTTACACAGTATATATAATCCATAAACAATTTAAAAGCACAACAATATGAAACTAAGTTTAGAAAAAGATTGGCCAAAAATTAAGGTACACTTTAAAAAAAGTTTCGGAGTAAACATGCACGTTTCTATAGCTTCAGTAAACGTACATAATGAACCAACAGTTACACCAATAGGTTCTTTGTTTTTAAATAAGAATCAAACAGGTTTTTATTTTGAAAAATTTGCAACGAAACTAGGTGAAAATGCTAAAGAAAATAAAAACGTTTGCATACTAGCAGTGAATTCTAGTAAATGGTTTTGGCTTAAGAGTTTATTTAAAGGTACGTTTTCTCAGTATCCAGCAGTGAAATTATATGGTGAGTTAGGTGTAAAAAGAAATGCTACAAGTAATGAATTACGTGCTATGCAACGAAGAGTAAAATCAACTAAAATGTTAAAAGGTAATAAGTATTTATGGAATGATATGCCCATGGTACGTGAAATAAAATTTATAAAAATAGAAAAAATAAACCTAGGTAAAATGACTAGAGAATTATAATAAAAACAATTAAAAATAAAATTATGAACACATCATTAGAATTAATCGCGTATTTAATTTATTTACCAATTAGTATTGGATTAACAACACTTGTATCTCAACATCTTTTTAAAAATAGTAAAATATTTATGTTAGATATATTTCATCAAAAAGTTGAAATAGCCATGGCTACCAATAAGCTTTTTAAAATTGGTTTTTATTTATTAAATATTGGTTTTGCGTTAAGAATTATCAAAATTTATGGATTGGTAGATTATAAAGATTTAGTTGAAACTTTAAGTAGTAAAATAGGTGGTTTTTCAATCTATTTAGGAGTTGTAATGATCTGTTTTATTCTTTTTTTCTTAAAAGGAAGAAAAGCAAGCAGGCAAGGAGAAACGGAACTAGTAAATGAATAAATAATTTGTGTGAAAAAATAATGAACACCTAAAAACAGAAATTATGCCTACAATTGTATTATTCACCAAAATAAAAGCGGCTCAAAAATTAGTTTTTGACCTTTCTAGAAGTATAGAACTACATAAAATTTCTACTAAAAAAACAAATGAAAAAGCAATTTCAGGGAAAACGGAAGGATTAATAGAACTAGATGAAACAGTTACATGGAGAGCGAAACATTTGGGTGTATATCAGAATTTCACATCAAAAGTAATAGGATGTGACTCACCAAATTATTTTGCCGACATAATGCTTTCAGGTGCTTTTAAAAGTTTTAGGCATGAACATTATTTTTCATATGAAGATAATATAACAACTTTGGTGGATGTTTTACAGTATGTTTCTCCATTAGGAATATTGGGTAAATTAGTAGACCTATTGTTCTTGAAAAAATATATGACCAACTTTCTAATTCTTAGAAATGATACCATAAAAGCATTTGCAGAAACAGAAAAATGGAAAGAAATACTTACATGAATTTAAAAGTAATCAATAGTTTAGTAACTTATTTTATTAGTGCGGTTTGGCTAATAAATGGACTTTTCTGTAAGGTTTTAAATTTTGAACCAAGGCATCAACAAATTGTTTCAAGAATTTTAGGTGGTGAATATACTAGTGAATTAACCATATTAATAGGATTGTCAGAACTAGTAATGGTGGTTTGGGTTTTAAGTCGATTTAAATCTAGGTTAAATGCTATTTTTCAAATAACAATAGTTCTTGTAATGAATATTATAGAATTCTTCTTTGCTTCAGATATATTGCTCTGGGGTAAGTTCAATATTATTTATGGCTGCTTGTTTGTTGCATTGGTGTATTACAATGAGTTTGTACTAATTAAAAAAATAAATAAAGATGTCGTTTCTTAAGAATCATTTATTCGGAGTAGAAGCTTTTTTTGAAAGTTCACTTGTTTTAACTTTTGCTGTACCAAAGGAAGAATTAGCAGAGTTAATACCGGAATGTTTGGAGTTGGATTTGTTTAAAGATAAATGGGCGTTTATAGCAATGGCAACCGTGCAAACAAAAAACTTAAGGCCAAAAGGGTTTCCGAATTTTTTAGGAAATGATTTCTTTCTAATAGGGTACCGTGTTTTCGTTCGCTATACGAATGCAAAAGGAAAAAAATTACGAGGGTTGTATATTTTAAAGTCAGAAACAAATAAAAAGAAGATGGCTTTTATGGGGAATATCTTCACACATTATAATTATACAGCTACAGATATCAATCAAATTAAAAAAGAAGATGTTACAGAAATATATTCAAAAAAATCTAATTTTAAGATCGTAATAAAAGAAACGATAGGTGCTATTGATTTACCTAAGTCATCACCTTTTGATAATTGGAAAGAAGCAAGAAGGTTTGCAGGCCCGTTACCATTTACGTTTACGTATAATGAAAAATCAAAAGAAGTTTTAATTATTGAAGGAGTACGAAAGAACTGGAAGCCAAAACCTGTAAATATAACAGCGTATGATATTTCTTTTTTAGAAGATTTAAAACTAGAAAAAAGTGTGCTAGCCAATGCTTTTAAAATAGAGAACGTACCGTATTACTGGAAAAAAGGAGTAGTAGAATTATGGAAATAGCGAGAAGAAAATTTCAAGGAGTTTTAAATATTTTAAGTTTTAATAGACACTTCTATATTATCGGTTTAATCGTTCTAGCAGTATTAGTTGGTAGTCAATTTTTATTAAAATGGCCAGATAGTTTGTTTTTGAGTGTTCTATTGTTATTTCTTTATGGATTTATAATGCCATTAATAGTCTCGATGTATGTGTATGATTTCTCAAAGTATTATACATTGTCTTGGTTAGATAGTATTATAAAATTTAAGACTAAAGATATCGTAAATATAAATGCAGGTTTTGATGAAACAAGTTTTATCATTAAACATAAATTTCCAAATGCGACTTTAAAAGTTTTTGATTTTTACAATGTAAAAGAACATACTGAAGCAGCTATTGTAAGAGCTAGAAAGGTCACAATGGAATATCCAAACACACAAGAAATTAAGACAAGTTATATACCATTAGAAAATGCATCTGTAGATGTTGTTTTTCTGTTGTCAGCAGCTCATGAAATAAGGAAAGAGTCTGAGAAAGTTCAGTTTTTAAAAGAGTGTTACAGAATTTGTAAACCAGAAGGAAAAATAATAATGGTAGAACATTTACGAGATTTTCCAAATTTCATAGCATTTTCAATAGGGTTCACACATTTTTTTTCTCGAAAAGTGTGGGAAAGAGTATTTAAAAAAGCAGGTTTTAATTCTGTTTCAGAAGTTAAGTTTACGCCATTTATGTCTGTTTTTAGTTGCAATCCATAAAAAATATCTATGTATATTCATTTAAAAATAATAGGAGTATTATTAACTCTACTAGCCTTTTTGCATATCGGATTTTCAAAATATTTTAATTGGAAAGAAGAGTTAAGTACATTGAGTTTAATTAATCAACAAATGATGAAGGTTCATACCTTTTTTATAGCTTTTGTTGTTTTTTTGATAGGTGTTTTATGTTTTACATTAACAGAAGAAATTATTGAAACAAACTTAGGTAGAAAAATAGCTTTTGGCTTGTCTCTTTTTTGGTTCGTGAGGCTCGTTTTTCAATTATTTGTATATTCTCCGATGTTATGGAAAGGGAAAATATTTGAAACAATAATGCATGTTTTGTTTACATTGTTTTGGGTGTATTTAAGTGTGGTTTTTTTTATAATATATTTAAATTAAAAAAATATGAGTTTTTTAAATGCAGCATGGCGAAAGTTGGTAATGATTAATTACGAAGTAAATCCAGGAATATTACAAAAGTATGTGCCGAATGGTACTGAACTCGATTTTTTTAATGACAAATGCTATGTTAGCGTTATTGGTTTTATGTTTTTAGACACTAAAATATTAGGAATGAAGATTCCGTTTCATAGAAACTTTGAAGAAGTAAATCTTCGGTTTTATGTAAAAAGAAAAGTTAAGAATGAATACAAAAGAGGAGTAGTGTTTATTAAAGAAATTGTACCAAAATCGGCAATAACATTTGTTGCAAATACCATTTACAACGAAAATTATGAAACCTTACCAATGAAACATATATGGGAGGAATCTGATGAAAAATTAAAGGTTTCTTACCAATGGAAAAAAGCTAAGAAGTGGAATGAAATTTCTGTTGAGGTTTCAAATACTTTGTGTGAAGTTGAAGAGAATTCAGAAGCTGAATTTATTGCAGAGCATTATTGGGGCTATGCTAAAAATATAAATATAACAACAGAGTATGAAGTGAAACACCCAAAATGGAAACAGTATTTAGTAGAAGATTATAAGGTTGCTATAGATTTTTTAGCAACTTACGGAAAGTGCTTTAAAGAGTTAGAAAATCAAAAACCAACTTCCGTATTTTTAATGGAAGGTTCAGAGATTTCTGTAGAAAATAAGATCGTGTTCTAAAAGAGTAATTGTTGAATTTATAGAATGGAGTATTTTTTATGTGCTAGATTTTTATTCATACTTGTTCATTAATCCAAAGTCGAAAGGTGTCCATAAACAAGATTTTAATCCGCTTTCTTTAAATCCTATATTTACCCAGCTATTACAAGTTTTAAAACATGAATAACTCCCTTTTGCTTTATAAAAATTATCTATTGATGAATAACTTTTATTTTTAAGGATTGTTTTCATTCCGTTTTTATTAATTTCAAATGTATTTAGTAAATAACTGTTTAGTTTTTGTAATTCAGATTCGTTTACTTTTATTTCAATCCAATCTGAACGTTTTTGTTTATAGCGAGTTACGTGTATTAAAGTTGAACTTTCCAAAAATAATGCTCTAAAAGCATTATTGATAGTCAAATCTCCCCAAGTTGGTGTATTGATATAAAAGTTTTTATCTCCCCAACCAAAAGATAAATACTTTTCGTTTCTATTGTGTTTTATTCCAGATAACACTAAGTCCTCAACGTTTTCTATTGGAATTACAATATCTAAATGAACTCCATTTGTATTTAAATAAACCAGTTTTTCAGAACTTTCATTATTTACAATTCTACCGACTGTTATTGAAGATAGTATTAAAGAAATAATTATATATACTATTGGAATTAACAGTAAGTATAAAATCCATTTAATTATTTTTTTTCCTATTTTCATATAGATCAACTCTTATGTTTGCTAACGTGTTTTACATGATTTGTTTGCGTGAATTTAACAAATAATTACAAGCCTTTGAAGTCCACGAGATTTTTCCGAATGAAAAACTTATTAAGTAATTAATTATGCACGGTGTTGGTGGTAGTGTTTTTCAATTCGTTATTTTTCTGTGAATGAATATTTACTGATTTTTAAAATTATCGATAACGTGACAATGATATTTGAAAATGTATATTCGTAAATATCCAATAAACCGTGTGCAACAGTATTCCTTAAATTCAATCCGGCTTTTTCGGATAAAACATACTTTATAAAAATTCTATCTTCTTCGTCAAATCCAGTTTGATTTATGACAGAATGTTTAATATCAGCGAGCATATCATCTAGTAATTTTTCCATTACTAATTTGTCTTTACCTTTTTGCCTTGTCTTAAATGTAGCAATTCCAATTTTTTCACAAAAGTTTCTGATTAAAGTTTCTATTTTTAAAACTAAACTGTCAGTTATAGTTACACAATCTACCTCATATTCATTATTGGTTGAATAATTATCCAATTCTTCAAAAATTCTTTTTATACTAGGTTTAATTAAGTCAATTGGAATAATCTCAACATCTTCTCCATTATATTTTCTAATAATTGGTTCATTCAACCAAGTATTTTCTAAATAACTTATAATAGATTTAAAACTAATTTTTCCCGATGTATATGCTACTACAAAAAATTGATGCATATTTTGTTTACCAACTTGAAAATTGAAACCATAAGATCGCCAAAAATTAAATAAATTTTTTTCTTCTTCTGTGTGAAAAGTTTCAATAGTATTACCGAATTTATCTAAAATTGAAGAACCTAATATTGGTATAAAAACATTTTCCTTTTTAGACTCTTTTGCTATAGATTGAATAGATTCAATTTTATTAAACCAAGGTGTGCTTATTAGGTAATATATAATTTGATTTTCACTACTTGAACTTACAACCTCGTTTATATACGAAGTTATATTTTCATTATATTCTTTAGGGAAATCTTGCCGAATTGTTGCTAGTTTAAATTTCCCTCTTTGTTCTGAATATTTTTTTTCAATTTCAGATATTTTGCTTTTGTTTTTTAATTGCTGGTAAATTCTTAATGCGTTTTCTGTAAACGTTACCGCAGCCATATTGTTTCCCTTTTCTGCATTATCAGAAAGTTTTATATATAATTCAGCTTTGTATTCTAATAAATAATTAATGTTCTTATTGGTTTTTTCTCCAATGTCAATAGTTAAGTCTGTTATGTATATAGCTCCCCAAATATGAGTTTTTTCTTGTTCTTTAGCCCCTAATATATTTTTAGAGATTATCTTATCATAATCAACTTTAGTCTTGAATATTTTATAGTATTCAGAAGTTAAACCAGATAAATCAAGTAAAATACGAAGTGAACCACCTCGAGTTATATCCCAAGTATTGTGCGTTTTGTATATTGATTCTATTATTAGGTTAAGTTCTTCTTTCAGTTTGGATTTATGAGCAATAAGAAATGCATTATTAAGAGTTGTAATATAATCTAAATTGTAGCGTTTTTTATCACTAGGGTTTATAGCATTTTCTAAATATTGTTGACTTAAGGAATACAATTTATTAAAGAGCTGTTTTTTAAAATCAGTATGTTTGGAATAGACTGTTTTACTACCAAAATAAACTAAAAGACCAAATTCAGTTTTTGCATAGAGGTTACTACAATTCTTATATCTATCTTCGAAATATTGAAAATCTTTTTCTTGTAAATCTCTTACATCTGGCCAATAAAAAGGTCCAGTTGTTCCATCTTCGAAAGTTTGTGTTCCAGCTGTTTTCCAACCAAGTCCATCAATTGTTCCATCATAGTCATTTTGTTTTTTACCAAATGATTTTGAAATGGAAAAAGCTTGTCTTTCAAGTTCTGATATTTCTAGAGTAGAAAAGTCTCCTTTTTCATTAAGAATTTGAGATATTTCTTGTAATTCAGAGTTTATAGTATGGTTTGAACGACAGTCATAACCGCTTTCATTTAGCTTTTCATAAAATTGTTCTAGTTCGTTCATCTTTAATTATGGACTGTTGTCAGCATACCCTATTATTCTGATATATTAGAAGGCTATGCAGAGTTTTTGAATTAAAAAAGGCTTTTTATTCTTCATAATTTTTAAGTAATAAATGTAGCACTTTTTTAGAAGCTATCAAATGAGTTTTTATGTTAGATAGTTTTTTTGTTGAAACATGTGTGTGAATGATTGTGCTTACAACCAAAAATTCTCAGGTAAATGCTACCTGAGAATTTTAAAACCTGTATGATTTATTAGATGTCACTAATTAAATTAGTGTCCTTGTTCTTCTAAGAAGTTAAAACTACTCGAATTTTTAATATTAACTTCTTCAGAAAAATCACCATGAATAATTAAATTATTTTCGTGACGATTAATTAATTTACTCATTTTGTTACGGTTTAATAATAAAACAGTTTTAGAACCAGAATGATCTTTGGCTTCTAAAATATTCTCACCATTAAATTCAATAATCCATCCACTTTCTTTGATGTTCTTTTCGTACTCTAATTCGATTATTGGCATTTTATAAAAACGATAATCTTGTATATACCCTAACTCTATTTTTAAACGTAAATTACCACCTTCAACAGTGTACGAACTTTCTTTTAAACCAGCTTCTTTTAAAGAAAATTTGTTAAAAGCAGGTTTATCCATTACAATTTTTAACTGTCCTTCTGTTGTACTTAATTTCATAATTGATCTTTTGATTTTTGTTTATACTAATTTACGACTACTAATTTTTTAGAAAAATGACATTTATCATTATTCCTTAAAATTATGTGATTTCGATATGAAAATTTTTGATTTTTAAATTGTCACTTCGAGTGATTTTTGATGGAAAATAGTATCGAGAAGTATAATTTAAAAACGAAAAAGGTTGTTCTCTATACTAAATTCTTCCAGAATTTCACTCGAACTGACACCTTTTCCTTATGTTGAATTCACGTTAAAATTGAATAGTTTTTTGTTAAATATTTAAAGTTACAAGTATTCTATAAGTAGAAAATTTAGTAAACAAAAAACCTCACAAATAGATGTGAGGAGTTAAGTGTTTATCTGAAGGCATTGCCTTCTATATTGCTTACCAATTTTAAATAAAGCTTCGGTAATTTGGCTTAGAAAAGGAGAACTTGGTAGCTGTGGTATTTAAACTTCAGCTCTAAAGTTGGCTAAATCTTCTTCCCAAGAATATTCTTTGTACTTTATTTTATAATCAGAAATATCTTTACCTAGTTGCGTTTTAAATATACTTTTAATTCCTTTTATGCCTCCGAAATCTGCTAAAAACCATTTAAAAAGAACAGTTGTATGTATTTCTTTTTTATCAGGATGAAAATCTGTCTCACTTTCTAAAAAAGATTGAGTAGCTAAGTTTAATTCTTCTTCGATATTTAAAGGAGTATAAAAGGCAATTGGCGGACAACTTTTTGCGCCACAATTTAAAGCAAAGTGAATACGATAATCAATTTTAGAAACAGCAAGTTTTTTAATTATTTTAGGAGGAAATAAATTAGCAATAAAACCCAATGAATATTTATAGCGATACCTTCTTAATATTCCGTGTTCTACATCATCTAAACTAAATATTGTACCAGCAATTGTGAATAGTTTTTTCTTGTAGATGATTTGTTTGTCAATTTTCTCTTTTTCTCTTAATATTTGATAAAAAGCATTGTAGATATTAATCCAAAATGCTTTTTTTTGAGTGTCATTAATAAGCGTATTGTTTAATTTTTTAAAATCGAAACACTCTAACTCTAAACGAATTTCTGAGACGTTTTTATCTAGTTTTACATGAAGTAAAAGTTGCTCAGAAAGTTTATTTAAGTGTTTAGGCATTATTAAGGTATTTTAAAGAGCAGCGATAATAGCTAAAGGATCGGCTCTTAGTTTATAATCTTCAACAATATAATCGTACGTTATTTTTTTATCTGTATCAATAATATAAGTTGCAGCAATAGGTAATTCATTCTCATTGTTCCCTTGACTTTTAAGAAGGTTAATTCCAAAACTATTATAAAGAGTTGTTAAGTTTTCTGGTAATTTATATAACAAGCCTAAAGACCTTGCTAAATCATTATTGCTATCTGTTAATATTTCAAACTCTAAATTGTTTTTTTCTTTTGAATTAAGAGAGTTGTCAGGCGTTTCTGGGGTAATTGCAATAAGCGTAGCTCCTTTGTCATTAATTTCAGGAAGTGCGTTTTGCAATGCTTTTAAAGCTAAATTACAATACGGGCACCAACCACCTCTGTAAAAAGTAAGTACTATTTTTCCTTTTTTAAGAAGCGTATCAAGAGCGGTTAATTCACCAGTTGCATTAGGTAAAGAAAAGTCAGGAAATGTATCACCAGTTTTTGTAACCTTGGCTAATATAGTTGTTTTTTCTAGTTCGGTAATAGCAGCTTTCATGATGTTTTGAGGTTCACCAGGATGCCTTTTTTCACTATTGTCGGCTAATTCTTTTAATTGTTGTGTAAGTGTCATAATTACATTTTAAAATGTAGTCTCTTTTTTAGGATTAACATTACATCTTAAAAACAAAAAACCTCACAAATAAATGTGAGGCTTTATAACTGTATGTAAACTTTGTTTGCTTACATATTTCTTCTGTATTGTCCACCAACTTTAAATAAAGCTTCGGTAATTTGACCTAAAGAACAGAATTTTGTAGCTTCCATTAATTTGTCAAATAAGTTTTCATTCTGAACAGCTGCTTTTTGAAGAATAGCTAATTGTTCTTGAACTTTACCGTCATTGGCTTTGTTTAATAACTCTTTTGTTTTTATTTGATATCTCTTTTCTTCTTCCGTAGCACGAATAACTTCGGCAGGAACTACTGTTGGAGATCCTTTTGAACTTAAAAAAGTATTAACACCGATAATAGGGAATTCTCCAGTATGCTTTAAAGTCTCATAATACAAACTTTCTTCTTGTATTTTAGAACGCTGATACATGGTTTCCATGGCTCCTAAAACACCACCACGTTCCGTAATTCTATCAAACTCTAATAAAACAGCTTCTTCTACTAAATCGGTTAACTCTTCAATAATAAAAGCTCCTTGAATAGGGTTTTCATTTTTAGTTAAACCTAATTCTTTATTGATAATTAACTGAATTGCCATTGCTCTACGTACCGACTCTTCAGTAGGTGTTGTAATAGCCTCGTCATACGCATTTGTATGTAGTGAGTTACAGTTATCATTAATAGCGTATAAAGCTTGAAGTGTTGTACGAATATCGTTAAAATCAATTTCCTGAGCGTGTAAAGAACGACCAGAAGTTTGAATGTGATATTTTAACATTTGCGCTCTTGGATTTGCGCCATATTTATTTTTCATTGCTTTTGCCCATATTTTACGAGCTACACGACCAATTACTGAATATTCAGGGTCAATTCCGTTAGAGAAAAAGAATGATAAGTTTGGTCCGAATTTATTAATGTCCATACCACGAGATAAGTAGTATTCAACATAGGTAAATCCGTTAGATAATGTTAAAGCCAATTGTGTAATTGGGTTGGCACCAGCTTCGGCAATATGGTACCCAGAAATTGAAACAGAATAGAAATTACGTACTTGTTCTTTAATAAAGTATTCTTGTACATCACCCATTAAGCGCAATGCAAATTCCGTAGAAAAAATACATGTATTTTGTGCTTGATCTTCTTTTAAAATATCAGCTTGTACCGTACCACGAACTTGAGCTAGTGTTGTTTTTTTGATTTCTGCATATACATCTGCAGGTAAAATCATATCACCAGTTAACCCTAGCAATAGTAATCCTAAACCATCATTTCCTTGAGGTAAATCTCCTTGGTAAACAGGTCTTTCTAAATTTTTTGAATCATAGATTTCCTTAAATTTAGCTTCAACTAATTCTTCTAAGTTATTTTCTTTGATGTACTTCTCACAATTCTGATCGATAGCCGCATTCATGAAAAAACCTAACAACATTGGCGCAGGGCCATTAATTGTTAAACTTACAGAGGTTAAAGCATGTGTTAATTCGAAACCAGAAAATAATTTCTTAGCATCATCTAAACAACAAATAGAAACTCCCGCATTACCGATTTTTCCGTAAATATCAGGTCTTTCACCAGGGTCATTACCATACAGCGTTACACTATCAAAAGCTGTAGATAAACGTTTTGCAGGCATCCCTAAACTTACATAGTGAAAACGTCTGTTGGTACGTTCTGGTCCACCTTCACCAGCAAACATTCTTGTTGGGTCTTCACCAGTTCTTTTAAACGGATATAATCCTGCGGTATACGGAAATTCACCAGGAACATTTTCTTGTAAATTCCAACGTAATAAATCTCCCCAAGCTTTGTATTTGGGTAAGGCTACTTTCGGAATTTGTGTATGCGATAAAGATTCACTGTGTGTATCTATATTTATAACTTTATCTCTTACTTTAAAACTATAAACAGGGTCTTTGTATTTCTTAACTTTAGTAGCCCAATTTAAAATAACTTCCCAATTATGTGGGTCAAGATTTAGTTTTATCTTGTCGAATTGAGCAATTAATAACTTTAAAAACTCTTTGTCGTCTCGAGCGGAGTCGAGAGACAGGATTTCATCCTGATCAATTCCATTTTTCGAAAGGAAAGACGTCTCGACTGCGCTCGACGTAACATTCACAATAGAAAGAATTGTTTGATGAATACCGTATAGTTTTTGAGCAACGATAACTTGGTCATCAACTTTTTTATCATACGCTCTGTTACTTTCTGATATTTCAGATAAATAACGAACTCTTCTTGGTGGAATTACAAATATCTTTTCAGACATTTCTTTGGTAATTTCCATCTTAGAATTTAAATCAACTCCAGTTTTTTCAACCAACTTATCCATAATACGTTTGTACAACGTATTCATTCCTGGGTCATTAAATTGAGAAGCAATGGTTCCAAAAACAGGCATATCATCCATATGAACATCCCATAGGTTGTTGTTACGCATGTATTGTTTTTTTACATCACGAATCGCATCTAAAGCACCACGTTTGTCAAATTTATTAAGAGCTACTAAATCAGCAAAATCAAGCATGTCGATTTTCTCTAGTTGAGTCGCAGCACCAAATTCAGGTGTCATTACATATAACGAGGTATCCGAATGTTCTATAATCTCAGTATCAGATTGCCCAATACCAGAAGTTTCTAGAATAATTAAATCAAACTCAGCGGCTTTTAAAACCTCAATTGCTTCGTTTACATATTTTGATAACGCTAAGTTAGATTGTCGTGTTGCTAAAGAACGCATATAAACACGTTCGTTATTAATAGCATTCATACGAATACGGTCACCTAATAAAGCGCCTCCTGTTTTACGTTTAGATGGGTCAACAGAAATTAATCCAATAGTTTTTTCAGGGAAATCTACTAAGAAACGACGTACTAGTTCGTCTACTAAACTTGATTTTCCAGAACCACCAGTTCCTGTAATTCCTAAAACAGGTGTTTTAGAATTTTTATTTTTTTCGTGAATTGCATTTAAGGTTTCTTTTGCTACTTCAGGAAAGTTTTCTGCAGAAGAAATAATACGAGCAATGCTTCCAATTTCTTTGTTCTCTAAATTATTAATTTCTCCGTTTAAAACGTCTCCAACTGCAAAATCAGAAGTTTTAACTAAATCGTTAATCATTCCTTGTAATCCTAATTCACGACCATCATCTGGAGAGTAGATACGAGTAATTCCATAATCCATGAGTTCTTTAATCTCATCAGGAAGAATTACACCACCACCACCACCAAAAACTTTGATATGACTGGCACCTTTTTCTTTTAATAAATCATACATGTATTTAAAATACTCATTATGCCCTCCTTGGTAAGACGTAATAGCAATCGCATTTGCATCTTCTTGTATGGCGCAGTTTACTACTTCTTCTACGCTTCTATCGTGTCCTAGATGAATTACTTCAACTCCGGTAGACTGAATAATTCTACGCATAATATTTATGGCAGCATCGTGCCCATCAAATAATGCAGCAGCAGTTACAATTCGTACTTTATGTATAGGTTTATAGGGTGCTATTTGTTCCATTCGTAAATTTTATAGAAAATTGATGGTGCAATTTACGAATTTCTTAAAAGAAATTTGAATTCTTTCATTAATTATAAATAGTTAAGGAAAGTCCAAGTTTTTCTTTTTTCTAAATAATACAAATTTTCTTCATTTAGATAGGCTTCTCGTTCAAAACTTAAATTTTTATATGCTTTAAAACTATTTCGGTATTTTAAAAATTTAACAGCCCATTCAAAAAAATAAAAAAGATAAAAGAAAACAATAAGGAGTTCTTTTTGTTGTTGTAAATGAATTTTTTCATGATTTACAAGTTCATAATTATGCTTTAAATCTTTTCGTTTTAAAAAGATAAAGGGAAATAGGGTAATACCAACAAAACCTTTGGGAACTATATGTTTAGAGACGAAAATCACAGGGCAAAGATACTCGTTTTTTTTGTGAAATGACTCAACATTGAATATACAAGTATATGAAATAGTCCATAAGGAATCGATAAATAGTTAAATAAAAGTATTGATAATGAACTAGCTAAATTATTATATGTAACGTTTGTAAGTGTTAAATATTAGTTAGTGTTTTTTTAAGAAAAAGTTATTGTAAGGTTATGAAATTTAACTTTGGGTTAAATTATTATGCGTGCATAATATTAGCTTAAAAAATAGTTTAGTTTCGTTTAAAATTTTAAAATATGTCCCTTCAAAAACCATTAACTACATTTTGTTTAAGTATTGTATTCAACCCATTGGCAGACAATGATAGAATACCGATTAATTTTAACCGAGAATCCTTTAACTACTATTATAATTGGTTGGAATCAAACTTCAGGAGATAATCCTAAGGTGTATTATGAAGCTAAAAATTTTTGGTAAAAGATTGGTGTAATTATCCTTTATAAAAATAAATCACTAATCCGGTGAATTTTAAATCAATGAATAACAATTTTGTAAAGCGATAGAACTTAATTACTAATACTGCTTACTTTTTGTGACTAAAGACTCTAAAGACTCTAAAGAAGTTAAGAATATTGAAATAGTGATATACCCAGCTTTAGTGAATTTGATATATAAAGATGATTGTGCTATAAAAAGTCAAAACATTAAGATTAATACTGAAAATTATTCTAGCGGAAAGTACTTTATTAAAGTAAAAAAATACTAACAAAGCTTATTACCAAACAACTTATTAAAAACTAACTCAAATGTATAAAAGATTAAATTACATTATAATAGCAGTTTTATTACTAGCTATTACAACGATTAATGCCCAAGAAGAAGGTATTGTAACTAAAATTGCGAGATCATCGAAAAATGGAACTGTAGAAGATTATTTTGATACTTCTTTAGCACCGTTTTATCATGGAGTAGCTTCAGGAGACCCTTTAAAAGATGCTGTGGTTATATGGACACGTATAACAACAAACAATGCAACAGCGAATGTTAGTTGGAAAATGGCAACAGATGTTAATTTTACAAGTATTGTAAAACAAGGAAGTGTAATCACAAACGATAGGGTAGATTATACAATTAAAGTAGATGTTAGAGATTTACAACCGAATACATCATACTATTATCAATTTGAAGCACTAGGGAAAAAGTCGGTAATAGGAAAAACAAGAACCTCACCAACAGGCAATGTAAGTAACGTACGCTTTGGTGTAGTTTCATGTTCAAATTATCAAAATGGATATTTTAATGCTTATAAAGAGTTAGCAAAAAGAAAAGATATTGATGCGGTAATACACTTAGGAGATTACATTTATGAATATGAAAGTGGAGGTTATGGGTATAAAAAATCTATAGGTAGAGGGCATTTGCCTAAAAACGAGATTGTAACTTTAAATGATTATAGAATTCGCTATTCATATTATCGTTTAGACCCAATGTTGAGAGAGCTACATCAGCAACATCCTTTTATTCTTATTTGGGATGATCATGAGTTTGCGAATGATGCAGACAAATTTGGAGCTGAAAATCATACAGAATCAAAGGAAGGAAGTTGGGAAACAAGGAAGGGGAATGCTTATAAAGCATATTTTGAATGGCTACCAGTTAGAGCGAATTCAATACAAGAATATCGATTATACAGAAGTTTTTCTTATGGCGATCTAGCAGATTTGTTAATGTTAGATACTCGAATAGAAGGAAGAGGGGAAACATTAGCTAATAAAGGAGTCGTTGTAAAAGAAAAGAAAAAACATACTACAGAAGAAAAGCTAAAAAGTAAGGTAGAAAGGATGATTAAAACAAAAGCTGTTGAAACTCCAGAAGAGATTAAAATAGCTTTAGAAGAAATTATGCCATATTTTATTGAAACATCAAAGCTAACAAAATCAGAAAAAGAATTTGTATTAGATGGAATAACAAGTTTGGTATATAGTTATAAAACTGTTGGGAAAAGAAGGGCAGATTCAAGGTTTAATGAAGATAAATTAGTTTCATTACTTGAAAAATCACTTAAAAAAGGGGATTTAAAAAAAGTGTCAATAGAAAATATGGCAGGACGAAGCGCATCGTATAAATCAATATTAGGAAAACCACAATTTGATTGGTTGTTAAATAAATTATCGAGTTCAAGTGCTACATGGCGAATTATAGGGAATCAAGTAATGATGATGTATTATAAGGGAGTGCCAACAAAAGATGCTTGGGATGGATTTACAGAAGAGAGAGCTAAGATTTATAAATATATAAGTGATAATAGCATTGATAATATTGTAGTGCTAACAGGAGATATTCACAGTACTTATGTTGGCAATACCATGTACAATGATAAATGTTTAGCTGCAGAATTTGTTGTACCAAGTGTAACTTCACAAAATTTAGATGCTGTAGGAGGTGTTGCTGCAAACATTGCAGAATGGTATACAAAAAAGTTAAATAAACATATGAAAGAAGTTAATTTAACAAAGCATGGTTATTATATTTTAGATGTAAAAGAAGATAGAGTACAAGCAGATTGGTATTTTATGAAAGATATTACAAAACCAAATACAGGACAATATCATTACAAAAGTTATTACGTAAGTAAAGGAGTATGCGGTGTGAAATCAACAAATAGCGTATCAAAAAAATCTGCTGATAAAAATTATGGAGGCTATGTTAATTATAAAAAAGTAGAAGAAAATAAAGATATTAAAGAAACATTTGTTGTGTTAGGAATATATCCTAATCCAATGTCTGAAAAAGGTAATGTTCACTATTTTGTTCAAAAAGAATGTAGTATTACTGTAGAGATATACAATCTTACAGGTGTGAAAATAAATACTTTAATTTCAAATAAAAAACATGCTAAAGGAATTTACAACATTGGTTTTAATGTAAATAAATTAGCAAAAGGAACTTATGTCGTAAAGATGAATTCAGGAGACGTGAATTATACCAAAAAAATTAGAATTAAATAGTGATATAGTTTTCGTTGCAAAACTTAAAAGGTTGTCTAAAATATTTAGACAACCTTTTTTATTTAAATTATCTTTAGGAGGGAGTCAACAATAGGATTTCTATTATTTTTATCCCAAACTATAGATAAAGTGGTACGTTGAGAAATGTTAGAGAGTTCAATAAACTTAACATCCATATCATAGCCGTACTGTAGCGACTTAGGAACAATTGATAAGCCAAAATTATTTTCGACCAGTTTATAAATTGATGCAGCGTGAATTGTATTGTGAGATACTATAGGAACAAATTTACTATCATCAAAAATCTGCATTACTTTTTCGTAATAAGAAGGGCTATATGAGGGATCGAATAGAATGAAAGATTCATCTTTTAATTGATGTAAACCTTTAAAATTATCTTTATTTACTAAATGATTTTTAGGTAATACTAAGCAAAATGATTCTTTTAAAATTGGTTTAATTGAAAGTCCTCTTGGTACGCGGTCTAATCTTACAAAACCTATATCAATATCTTGAGACAATAAGCTATCAATTTGTTTTTCGTTATCTAGTTCTTTTAAACCAAATTGAACATTAGGGTGTTCTTTTTTAAATTCAATTAATAGGTTAGGAATAATTTCTTGCATTGCAGAACCTACATAACCAAAATTTAAATGTCCATCTTTTCCATCTTGTAATAATCTGGCGTAGTTAAAAACGTGCGCTAAGTTTTTTAAATTCTGCGTAAGTTCTTTTTTTAAGTATTTACCAACTTCTGTTAATTCGACTTTTCTATTATTGCGAATAAATAGCTTAATATCTAAGTCATCTTCCATTTGTTTAATTTGTCTACTCAATCCAGGTTGAGAAATATAAAGACGTTCAGCAGCTTTTCTAAAATGTAAATCTTCAGCAACGGCTAAAAAATAACGTAAATGACGAAGTTCTATTTGATTACTCATAGTTATCAGTTGATGACTTTATAAGTCTTGTTGGTTATCAAAAATAAAAATAACTTTGTTAAAAATAAAACAAAAGCAGATGTTTAAATACGGAATAGATAAATTAACTGTAAATAAAGTAATTGCAATTGCAGAAGGAACTTTAAAAGCTGTAATTACTAGTGATGCAGAAACTAAAGTAAATGAGTGTAGGAGAAAGGTAGAGGTGATGGCAAATTCAGACGTTGCTACTTACGGTATAAATACTGGTTTTGGTCCTTTATGTGATGTGCAAATTTCACCTGCGGAAACAAGTAAATTACAAGAGAATTTATTAATTACGCATGCTGTTGGTGTTGGGAACCCTATTGATAAAAAATTATCTAAAATAATGATGATTTGTAAGGTGCAGGCACTTTGTCAAGGTTTTTCAGGAGTACGTATAGAGTTAATTGAGCGTATTATTTATTTTATTGAAAATGATTTATTACCGGTAGTTCCAGAGCAAGGTTCAGTAGGTGCTTCAGGAGATTTAGCTCCATTATCTCATCTTTTTTTACCGTTATTAGGAGAAGGAGAATTTTGGCAAGAAGGAGAAATAGTTTCTGCAAAGGAAGTATTAAAAAAATATAATTTAGCGCCATTAACATTAATGGCTAAAGAAGGTTTAGGTTTAATAAACGGAACGCAGTTTATTTTAGCACATGCTATTTTAGGGTTGAATAAAATGGAGTATGTATTAGATTTAGCAGATGTTACTGGAGCTATGACATTAGAAGGGTATTCAGGGAATGTGTCTCCGTTTAAAGAAGAATTGCATAAGATTCGCCCGTTTAAAGGGAATTTAAAAGTAGCAGAACGTATGCGTATGTTGTTAAAAGATTCTGAAAACGCAGCTGATGATAGTTTTCCGAGAGTACAAGATCCTTATTCAATACGTTGTATGCCTCAAGTGCACGGAGCATCTAGAAATGCGTATGCGCATTTAGAAGAATTAGCAGAAATAGAAATGAACTCCGTGACCGATAACCCTATTGTGTTAAGTGAAACAGAAGCAATTTCAGGAGGTAATTTTCATGGTCAACCTTTAGCAATGGCATTAGATTACACATCAATAGCAGCTTCTGAATTAGGGAATATTGCTGATAGACGTTGTTACTTATTATTAGAAGGAAAGCACGGTTTACCAAGATTGTTAACAGAAGCGGGTGGTTTAAATTCTGGATTTATGATTCCTCAATATACAACTGCAGCATTGGTAACTGAAAATAAATCATTATGTTTTCCGCCATCGGCAGATAGTGTTCCAACGTCATTAGGGCAAGAAGATCACGTTTCTATGGGGAGTATCTCTGGACGAAAATTCAATCAAATTCTAGGAAATATAGATAAGATATTAGCAATTGAGTTTATGTATGCTGCACAAGCGATGGATTTTAGAAGACCCAATACATTTTCTCCTATAATAGAAGAGAATTTTAAAATTATTAGAAATAAAGTAGCTAAATTAGAAGAAGATCGTGTACTTAAAGATGATATAAATGCATTAATAAGTATGGTTAAGAATAGAGAATTTACAGTTCGTTAAAAAAAAGAAATTATGATGTCATTTAAAAAACAAATAAAACAAGGTATTCCAAGCGAGTTACCAGAAATGCCAGTTTATGATTCTTCAATAAACAGAGCGCCAAAACGTAAAGACATTTTAACTGCTGAAGAAAAAAAGTTAGCGTTAAGAAATGCCTTACGATATTTTGATAAAAAACATCACGAAGTCTTATTACCTGAGTTTGCTGATGAATTAGAGCAATATGGTAGAATTTATATGTACCGTTTTCGTCCTACCTATAAAATGCATGCTAGGGGTATTAAAGAATATCCAGGTAAATGTGAGCAAGCAAAATCAATCATGTTAATGATTCAGAATAATTTAGATTATGCAGTAGCACAACACCCGCATGAATTAATTACTTATGGTGGTAATGGAGCTGTTTTTTCTAATTGGGCACAGTATTTATTAACCATGCAGTATTTGTCTAAAATGACGGATAAGCAAACATTAACAATGTACTCTGGTCATCCAATGGGATTGTTTCCTTCTCATAAAGATGCACCAAGAGTTGTGGTTACTAACGGAATGGTAATTCCTAATTACTCTAAGCCAGATGATTTAGAAAAATTTAATGCTTTAGGAGTTTCTCAATACGGGCAAATGACTGCTGGTAGTTACATGTATATTGGCCCACAAGGAATTGTACACGGAACAACAATTACTGTTTTAAATGGTTTTCGTAAAATAAATAAAGAGCCAAAAGGAAACTTATTTGTAACTGCAGGTTTAGGAGGGATGAGTGGAGCACAACCAAAAGCAGGTAATATTGCTGGTTGTATAACAGTGTGTGCTGAGGTAAACCCAAAGATTACACAAATTCGTTTAGAACAAGGTTGGATTGATGAAAAAATTACAGATTTAGATGCTTTAGTAACACGTGTAAACGAAGCTAAAGAAAACAAAGAAACAGTATCACTAGCTTATTTAGGAAACATTGTAGAGGTATGGGAAAAATTTGATGAAGCAAATGTTCATATTGATTTAGGTTCTGATCAAACATCATTACACAATCCTTGGGCAGGAGGATATTATCCTGTAGATATTTCTTTTGATGATGCAAATGAAATGATGGCAAATGAGCCTGAATTATTTAAAGAAAAAGTACAAGAAACCTTACGCCGTCATGCAAAAGCGATTAATAAACACACGGCCAAAGGAACTTATTTCTTTGATTACGGAAATGCTTTTTTACTAGAAGCAAGTAGAGCGGGAGCAGATGTAATGTCAGATAATCCAACAATTGGAAGAGAGTTTAAATATCCATCTTACGTGCAAGATATAATGGGGCCAATGTGTTTTGATTATGGTTTCGGACCATTTCGTTGGGTATGTGCTTCAGGAGATCCAAAAGATTTAGCCAAAACGGACGCAATTGCGTGTAAAGTTTTAGAAAAGATAAAAAAGAATTCACCAGAAGAAATTCAGCAACAAATGGCTGATAATATTCAGTGGATTAAAGGAGCTCAAGAAAATAAGTTGGTAGTGGGCTCTCAAGCGCGTATTTTATATGCAGATGCAGAAGGGCGTACGAAAATAGCAGAGGCTTTTAATAAAGCGATTAAGAAAGGTAAAATAGGAAATGTAGTATTAGGTCGTGATCATCATGATGTTTCTGGTACCGATTCTCCATACCGTGAAACCTCTAATATTTATGATGGATCTCGGTATACAGCTGATATGGCAATACAAAATGTAATTGGAGATAGTTTTAGAGGAGCTACTTGGGTTTCTATTCACAATGGTGGTGGAGTAGGTTGGGGAGAAGTTGTTAATGGTGGTTTTGGCATGCTTCTTGATGGTTCTAAAGACGCATCAAGACGCTTAAAATCAATGCTTTTTTGGGATGTTAATAACGGAATAGCAAGAAGAAGTTGGGCAAGAAATGAAGAAGCTGTTTTTACTATAAAACGAGCAATGAAATCAGAAAAAGACTTGCAAGTAACAGTACCTAATTTAGTGGATGATGCATTATTTGAAAGCATGTAAATCCTAAGAAAATGAAAATAAATAAATTACTTTTATTGCCAATTATAGCTTTAGTTATTACATCATGTAACTCTGTAAGAGTAGCTACTGATTATGATACTAAAGTAAATTTTAATCAATACAAAACATTTGCGTTTTATAAAAAAGGAATTGATAAAGCATCAATTTCTGATTTAGATAAGAAACGTATAATGCGTGCTGTTGAATCAGAATTAGTAGCGAAAGGAATGACAAAATCTTCTTCTCCAGATATTTTAGTAAGTTTATTTACAAAATCAAGAGAGCGAGTAAATATAGATGATAATATGTTTGGCGGGTTTTATTATCCGCAGTATTATGGGATGAGTCGAATTAGAGTATCTCAGCATACCGAAGGAACATTGTTTATAGATTTGTTAGATGCTAAAAAGAAAGATTTAGTTTGGCAAGGTATTGGAACAGGAGCTTTAAAAACAACTAGTGTTGAGCAAAAAGAAGCTCGTGTTAAAGAGTTTGTACATGCAATAATAGCAAAATACCCTCCTGGGAGCGATAAGAAATAAGAAATTTTTTAAAATTGTAAAAAAGGGTGCTTGAAATATTTCAAGCACCCTTTTTTATTTATTTGTTAATTTCTAATGAGTACATACTTAGCGCTTGTATATAATTTTGCGCTCTTTTGCATTTTATTAATGTTGGTTCAAAAATCATTGTATAGTAAGAAATACTTCCAGAATAAGGATCGCAACAAGGAATACATCTCCAAAAAGTATTACACGTTTCATTGGCTAAAGCTTGCATTTTTTCAGTGTAAGTATTCATTTCAGGACTTCCACAAATGAAACTATAGTAACCATTACAACCATTAGGTAGATCAATATAAGTTTGGTACATTATATTACTTTGTGATATAGAATATGTTTCTTTATTTTCATTAATTGTAAATTGATTATAGTGTTTTTTATTATTAATTTCAAAGGAAGCAATGGTAGAATTACCTTCTTTAAGAACCATAATATGACCTTGATTTTCTCTAGCCGCTATTATTGAAATAACGTCTGATTTTGAAATGTAGTAGTTCTCATATTCTTGCTTATATTTTTTAAGAAGTTTATTAAAGTTATCGACTCCAACTAATTTAATAGCTTCTTCTTTGTTTATTTTTTGTAGTTTATTATTGTCCGCATCATAACTTTTAGCTAAAATAGGGAAACCACTTTCTTTCCATATATCATAATTTTTTAAAGCAGATACAGGAAAACCAAAATGTAGTTTTGGAAGTTGTTTTAAAATAGCAGTGTAATTAATATTATCTTCAGGATAAAGAGCGTTATAAATTTCTGAAAAAGTATTTTTAAAAGAGGTTTTTCCAATAAAAACATCATCTTTAATAGTAAAAGCATTCATTATAAAATAATCTTCGAAAATATTATTACTTTTAAACATAACATGATCTTCAGTAACAAAAGTCTTTATTTTTTTCCAAGCCTCTTCATTTTGAACAATTTTATTAAAAGTAGCTGAAACTTTTCTTATAAGAGGAATATCTTCCGAACGCTGTTTAACAGTTAGCGTTTCTTTTTTTTCGTTATCTAAAGCATCAGAATCTGTAGTTTGACATCCAATAATTAACATGCAATAAGCAATTGGTAATAGAAATAATTTTTTCATAATAGTATAATTTATTTGTAGCGAATATTTCACTTTTAAATAAATAGTTGTACTTATTGTTTCCGTATGTAGAAAAGTTTTTTCCGAAAAGAGTTTTTTTTTGTAACAATTTGATCTTAAAGTCTACTGATATGTAAACTATTAAAAATCAATAAAACCAAAGAATATGAAACTAGTTATTGAAGGCTTAACCAAAACCTATAAAAATGGTGTAAAAGCTATTGATGGTTTAAATTTAGAAATAGGAACAGGTATGTTTGGTTTATTAGGACCAAACGGAGCAGGTAAATCGTCTTTAATGAGAACGATTGCAACATTGCAAAGCCCTGACTCTGGATCAATAACTTTTGGAGATATTAATGTTTTAGAAGATAAGATGTCTTTGCGTAAAGTATTGGGGTATTTACCACAGTCTTTTGGAGTATACCCAAAGATGTCTGCTGAAGATTTATTGGATTATTTCGCAACTTTAAAAGGAATTAGTTCAAAATCTGATCGTAAAAAAATAGTTACAAAAGTATTAGAAATTACAAACTTGTATGAAGTTCGTAAGAAGCATGTCGCGGGTTATTCAGGAGGAATGAAGCAGCGATTTGGAATTGCTCAATTACTTTTAAATAATCCTAAATTAATTATTGTTGATGAGCCAACAGCAGGTTTAGATCCTGCAGAACGTCACCGTTTTTTAAATGTACTACGTGAAGTAGGAACCAATTGTACGGTTATTTTTTCTACCCATATTGTAGAAGATGTTAAGGAATTATGTAAGGAAATGGCAATTTTAAACGGAGGTCGTATTTTAAAACATACCACTCCAATGGAAGCTACAAAAGAAATTGAAGGGAAAATTTGGGTAAAAGTTATTAAAAGAGATGATTTAGAAAGTATAGAAGCTACTTTTAATGTGCTTTCTTCTAATTACAATCAAGATAATACGTTAAATGTTCGTGTTTTTTCAAACGAAAAACCAGCAGAAGATTTTGTGTCAACAGAACCTCAATTAGACGATGTGTATTTTATCGCTTTAAAAGATGATCAGCCAGTAACGGCGTAATTAATTAACGAAATCATTTTTTAACTCAAAAAAATAAAATATATGTTTTTTACCATATTTAAACACGAATTAAAGTACTGGTTTAATAAGCCCGCAATTTATATATATGCCGCAATTTTCTTTTTGTTAGCATTATTTTTATCTGCAAGTTCTGCGGGTATTTTTGACTTTTTAACTGTAACAACAGGGTCTTCTAAAATTGTAAATTCACCAACGGCAATTAACGGGATGTTTAATACCTTGGCGATTTTCTTATTCTTTTTATTTCCGTCTATTATAGGAGCATCGGTATATAGAGATTATAAAAGTAATATGCATTCAATTTTATATTCCTATCCGTTTAGTAAGGTTAATTATTTATCAGCAAAATTTTTAAGTTCTTTCTTAATTGTATTATTAATTATTTTAGTTGCTGGTTTAGGTTTGTTTATAGGATTTATATTGCCAGGAACAAATTCTGAAATTGTTGGAGCCTTTAATTTTTCAGCATATCTGCATTCTTATTTAGTATATATTATTCCGAATGTATTGTTATTTGGAGCGATTGTTTTTGGTGTCGTAACTTTTACAAGAAATATAGCAGCAGGTTTTATAACTGTTTTATTGTTAATTTTTGTTCAGGGAATGGCAGAAAGTTTATTAGAAAATCCGGACAATCGTTTTTGGACTGCTTTATTCGATCCTTTCGGAGGTCAGGCAGCTAATTATTATACGCGTTATTGGACAGTTGCAGAGCAAAACGAATTAATGCCGCCGTTTAAAGGAGTTGTTATTTATAACCGATTGTTATGGTTAGGAATAGCGAGTTTGATGTTGGCAGGAGTTTATAAATTATTTTCATTCAGTCAGAATGCAATCTCATTCAGTTTTAAAAAGAATAAAGGTGAGCGTGTTATTAAACAAAACTTTGGAGGAATAACTCGTGTTGAATTACCTAAAGTAGCATATGAGTATTCATTTTGGAATGATATAAAAACTACTTGGAAATTATCAAATATCGATTTTAAATACATTGTTACAAGCTTACCTTTTATTAGTATTTTATTAGTTGGATTAATTTTTATTTTAATAAGTGCTGTAACAGCAGGAGAAATGTTTGGCACAAAAACATATCCTACTACATGGCAGATGTTATTAGTTCCAGGAGGGTCGTTTAGTTTGTTTATTAATTTAATGACCTTTTTATATGCGGGTATGTTAGTTCATAGGGCTAAAATTGCTGGGGCAAATCATATTGTGGATGTAACACCAGTTAAAAACTGGGCATTATTAGTATCAAAGTTTGTGGCATTATTAAAAATGCAGTTAGTAATGTTGGCTGTAATTGTAGTTGCAGGTATATTATTTCAAATTTATAAAGGTTATTATAATTTTGAAATTGGGCATTATTTATATGAAGTGTATGCTTTAAAATTTATCCACTTTGTTATTTGGGCATTATTAGCATTGTTTATTCAATCCTTGCTGGGGAATCCGTACTTAGGGTTGTTCGTGTTATTGGTGTTATCAATAGGAATACAATTTTTAAGTTTAGCAGGCTTAGAGCAGGCAGTATTTAAATATAATCAAGGGCCAAATTATTCGTATTCAGATATGAATGGATATGGAGCTTCGTTAGGTATATATATTACGTATAAAATATATTGGTTACTAGGAGGATTAATAGCCTTGGTTTTGGCAAGTTTATTCTGGGTACGTGGTTTACCGCATTCATTTAAAGAGAGATTAACAATTTTTAAACAACGACTCAATTTAAAAGTAGTTGGAGTTTTAACCATGCTATTAATAGGTTTCTTTAGCTTAGGAGCACGTATTTATTATGAGAACAATACTTTAAATACAAGACGTTCTTCGAAAGAAAGTGAACAATTACAAGTTAGTTGGGAAAAAGACTATAAAAAGTATGAAGGTAAAGTACAACCTCGTATTGTAGCTGTAAATGTTGCTATGAATATTTTTCCAAAAACGAGGAATTTCAAATCTTCAGGAACTTATAAAATGATTAATAAAACCAATGAAGCAATTGATAGTGTTTTCTTAAATCATAATCAATACCCAAGTACGTTTGAGTTTAATAAACCAAATACATTGGTGTTAGAAGATTCGATACAAAATTTTGACATCTATAAATTTGATACGCCAATACAGCCAGGTGATAGCTTAGAATTAAAGTTTACGATTCAGAATAAAGAAAATACTTTTTTACGTAGCCACTCTCCAGTATTAGAAAATGGAACGTTTATGAATAGTAGTATTTATCCATCTTTAGGGTACTCTTCTTCAGGTGAATTAACGGATGATAAAACGCGAAAAAAATTCGATTTACCAAAGAATGAATTACGTCCACATCCAACAGATAGCACAGCTTTAGGAGATACCTATATTTCTAAAGATGCAGATTGGATAGATTTTGAAGCAACTGTTTCAACATCTGAAGATCAAATAGCAATTGCTCCAGGGTACTTGCAAAAAGAATGGGTAAAAGATGGTCGTCGTTATTTTCATTATAAAATGGATAGTAAAATTTTAAATTTCTATGCGTTTAATTCTGCCAAATATGAAATTAAAAAAGATACATGGAACGACGTAAACTTGGAAATTTATTATCAAAAAGGACACGAATACAACTTAGATAGAATGTTTAAAGGTATTAAAGCATCTTTAGAGTATAACTCTAAGAATTTTAGTCCGTATCAACATAAGCAAGTCCGTATTATTGAGTTTCCGAGAAGAGATGTGAATTTTGCGCAATCATTTCCAAACACAATTCCGTTTTCAGAAACAATTGGTTTTATTGCAGATGTAGATGATACTGATGAAGGAGGAGTGGATTATCCGTTTGCAGTTACTGTACATGAGGTTGCGCACCAATGGTTTGCACATCAGGTAATAGGTGCAGATGTTTTAGGAGCAACTATGATGTCTGAAAGTATGTCTGAATATGTTTCTTTAAAAGTATTAGAAAAAGAATATGGCAAAGGTAAAATGCGAAAGTTTTTAAAGAAAGCTTTAGATGGGTATTTACAGCAACGTACTTTTGAGCGTAAACGAGAAAAAGCGTTAATGTATAATGATGGTCAAGGGTATATTCATTATCAAAAAGGGTCGATGGTTTTATATGCATTAAGTGACTATATTGGAGAAGAAAAGTTAAACGGTACATTGAAAGAATATGTAGAAAAAGTGAGGTTTCAAGAAGCACCATATACTACTTCAATCGAAATGGTTGATTATATAAGAAAAGTAACACCAGATAGTTTACAATATGTAATAAAAGACATGTTCGAAACAATTACTTTGTATAAAAATAGAGTAACAAAAGTTGATTCTAAAAAATTAGAAAATGGTAAATATCAAGTAGATATTGAGTTTGAGGTTTCTAAATATCGTAATAATGAAAAAGGAAAACGTTATTATGGAGAACAGGTTGGAGATACATTAACTTATAAAACAGATAAAATGAAAAAACCAGTATTATCAGTTAAATTGGCTGATTATATTGATATTGGTATTTTTGGAGAAGAAGAAGTTGATGGTAAGAAAAAAGAAGTAGAATTGTATTTGCAAAAACACAAGGTTACTCAAATAGATAACAAAATTTCTATTATTGTAGATAAAAAACCTGTTGAGGTGGGGGTAGATCCTTACAATAAGTTAATAGATACTAAATCTGATGATAATAGAAGGAAATTGTAATAAAAATTAGTTTTAAAATAAAAGACTGTCAAATTTGACAGTCTTTTTGTGTTTAAAAAAGAATACTTTTGTAACTATGTACAATAAACGAATAGAGTTAACTGATGAAGATTACTATTTAAATGAAGATGGTTATAAAGTATTTACAGAGAGTTTTCATTTAAAAAGAGGGTATTGCTGTAAAAGCGGTTGTAGACATTGCCCCTACGGTTATGATAAAAAAACAGATAGTTTTAAATAATGTGACAATTAATAGATAATTGTTTCTAAAAGTATATAAACCAAATTAAGAATGAAAAAAATAGTAGCAGTAGCATTTGTAGTTTTATTAACAGGATGTGCAGAATTACAAAAAGTAGTGAATCAATTACCTCAAGGTGGAGGTGTTTTATCACAACAACAAATAGGGAATGGATTGCGACAAGCTTTAGATAACGGGATTAAACACCAGGTTACTAAATTAACAGCTAAGGATGGTTTTTATAGAAATGAATTAGTTAAAATTATTTTGCCAAAAGAATTACAGGCTGTTGATAAAGGTTTACGTAAAATAGGTTTAAGTAATTTAGCTAATGAAGGGTTAAAAGCAATTAATAGAACAGCAGAGGACGCTGTTAAAACAGCAACACCAATTTTTGTAAATGCGGTTAAAGAAATAAGTTTTAACGATGCTAAAAATATTTTATTAGGTCAGCAAAACGCAGCAACTTCTTATTTACAAGGAAAAACAAATACAGCATTGTACAACCAATTTAATCCAGTAATTAAAAAATCTTTTGCGAAAGTAGGGGCTGATAAAATTTGGTCAAATTTGATTAATAAATATAATAGTATTCCTTTTGTAAAAAGAGTAAATCCAGATTTAACAGATTACGTAACAGGAGAAGCTTTAAAAGGAGTTTTTACAATGATAGCTGTTGAGGAAAAAGGAATTCGTGAAAAAGTAGGTTTACGTAATACAACTTTGTTAAAGAAAGTTTTTGCTTTGCAAGACAAGTTTTAAGTTTTTATAAAAACACAAAAAAGGGTTCGCTAATTTGCGAACCCTTTTTTGTTTGGGAAAAGAATGTTTTTTTATTTATGTTTTTGTTAGTCAAATATTTACGTATATTTATAAAGCCCTTAATTATATTAAAAATGTCAAGAATTAATCAATTACAGAATTATAGAACACATCTTGAGGATAGGTATCGTAAATTAGTTGAAAGAGCTAATGATTATAAATATGAAGACGAGTGTAAAAGCGATCGATCTGCATTTAAAGCAATGCAAATATTAGAAAAGTTGAACCGAGTAAAGTATTTATACAAAGAATTATCAAATACTATTGTGTAGTTTTTTAAAATAATCAAAAGCTTTTAGTAATCTGCTGCCGTACCAAGAAAACATTTCTCCATCTACCAAAATTACTTTTGATTGAGTGGCGTGAGATGCTATTTCATTAATGTGTTTTTCTTTAAAAGGAAAAGGTTCAGATGAGAGTAAAATTAAATTAGGATTTCCTTTTTTAATATCCTGTAGTTCAATTTCAGGATAACGGTTTAAGTTCTTGTAAATATTTTTAAAATTATTTAGCTCAATAAGGTGGTTAATAAAAGTGTTATTTGCAGCAACCATCCATGGATTTTTCCAAATAAAATAAGCAACTGTTCTCTCTCTTTTGTTTTTAATGAATTTCTGAAATTGTAAAATTTCAGAATCTAATTTTTTAATGATGATTTGAGCTTGCGTCTTACAAGAAAAAATATCGCCATATTCCTTTATAAGTTTTTTAGAATCATCAAGCGTAAAAATATCTGAAACATGTGTAGGTGCAATTTGTAGACAAGCTTCAACAATTTCTTTCGTATTTTCTTCTTTATTACAAAGAATAATATCTGGGTTTAATTTTTTTATTTTATCAAGTTTAATATTTTTTGTTCCACCAATAATTGTTTTATTTTTTCTTAAGTTTATTGGATGTATACAAAATTTTGTAACACCAACAATAGAGTCTTCAAGCCCTAAATCAACCAGTAATTCTGTTTGACTTGGAACTAATGAAATGATTTTTTTATAAGAGGGGTTTACACTTTTTTTATTCATAAATAAGGTGAAGCTTAATGCTATTTAACACCCATGATTTCTTGAAACTCTTTTTTGTAACTTTTACTAACTCTAAAAGTTTTATTATCATTTATTTTTACATCTGTTTCTCCGTAGTTAGAAGCAATTATTTCGTCTATAAAATTTGAGTTGATAATTGTAGATCTATGTATTCTAATAAATTGGCTAGAGTTTAGTCTTTTTATTATACTAGATAAAGATTCTCGTAATAAATACTTTCTGTTGTCTGTTGTAAAAATTTCAACATAATAACCAGAAGCAGATATATATTTAATTATGTTTCGCTCTAATAAAATAACTTTATTTCCTGACTTGATATTTATCTTTTTCCCTTTTACAGAGATTTCGTTATTAGATTTTTCTTTTATAAAACTTAAAATATCGTCTAAATCATCTTTTATATTAGGTTGTTTTTCTATTTTTTTATAATCTATTATTTTTTTAATAGAATGTGAAAAACGTTCCTTATTTAATGGTTTTAGTAAATAATCAAAAGCAAAGTAATCAAAAGCTTTTAAAGCCTCTTTATTTGAACAAGTAGTAAAAATAAAAAGAGGTTTTTTAGGTAAGGTTATTTTTTCAATAATATCAAAACCAGTCATGTTTTTTACTTGAGTATCAAGGTAAATAATATCTGGGTTTAAAGAGTTTATTTTTTCAATGGCATCAATTCCTGTAGAGGACTCATGAATAATTTTTAAAAAATCAAACTGTTGTAATAGTTTCTTTAGAATCTCTCGGGAATTAAGATCGTTATCAACAATAAGGATAGACGTTTTCATAAAAGGGGAGTTTTATAGAACCGTTGAGGGGATAGTCCATGTAAAATCAATTTTTTTTGTATTAGAGTACAAAGATAAATAAGAAGTATTTAAAATAAATAAGAATATCCTGTTTTTGTTAAAAATTAACAAAAATTAATTTTTAAGTAGTTAACTTCTTAAAAAAAGTTTCTCACATCAAAATATAGGTTGTTAGAATCAAAATGCTCTTGAGCAATAATTAATGCCGTTAAATTTACAAACTACAATTAATAAAAAATTAACAATTTATGAATCAACGTTACAAAAACGTAGTCTGTGTGTTATTCTTTTTAGGATTCCTACTAAATACTTATGCGCAGCAGAAAGAAATCACAGGGTCAGTATCTGATAGTTCGGGTTTATTACCAGGTGTAAATGTAATTTTAAAAGGAACAACTAAAGGTACTGAAACAAATTTTGATGGTGAGTACTCTGTAAAAGCTAAACAAGGAGATGTTTTAGTTTTTAGTTTTGTTGGTATGAAAACTGTAGAGAAAACAGTAGGGTTATCATCTAAGTTAAATGTTGTATTGATAGGAGATGATAACATACTAGATGAAATAGTTGTTGTAGGTTATGGATCTACTTCAAAGAAGGATTTGACAGGGTCAGTATCAAGTATTGGTGTTGATCAATTAGAGGATAAGCCTGTCGCTAATATTGCACAAGCATTACAAGGAAAAACTTCTGGTTTACAAATTTCAAGTACTGGTGGACGAAGTGGAGATGCGACCCAAATTAGTATTAGAGGAAACGGTTCTTTAAGTGCTTCTAATAATGCATTATATGTTATAGATGGAGTACCTCAAGAAGATATGAGTGGGATATCTCCAGAAGATGTTAAGAGTATTAGTATCTTAAAAGATGCTGCTTCTACTGCAATTTATGGTTCTAGAGCATCTAATGGTGTTATTTTAATTCAAACTAATAGAGGTAGTTATGAGCAAGATCTTTCAGTGTCTTTTAATACATCTTATGGTTTTCAAAATATTATTAAAAGACCTAACTTGTTAAATGCTGCAGGTTATAAGCAAGTATCTGATGCTGCTAGATTAAATTATCAAGCAGACATTACTTCAGGGGCTTTAGCGGGACCTAAAGACCCAACAGTCTTAACTCCATTACCTAATAGTTCTTATGATACTGATTGGTTAAAGTTAGTATTAAGAGAAAATGCTGCTGTAAAAAGGTATCAAATGAGCATTGCTGGAGGTGGTGAGAATACAAAAGCTTATTTATCTGCTTCTTTATTCGATCAAGAAGGTATTATAAAAGATGACACATATAAAATTGGACGTGTTAAGCTTAATGTTGAGCAAAAAATGAATGATTATGTGAAATTTGGTGTTAATTCAAATTTTGCTTTTTCTGAAGCTACACCTGTAGCAGATGATAATAATACATATCAGCCTTATTCTAATGCTTTGAATGCAAGACCTGATGTTAGTCCTTATGATAGTGAAGGTAAAATAGCTGTTCATAATTTCACAAACCCTTTATTTGCTTTCGAAAGAAAAGTAACTGATAAATGGCAAAACTTAGGAGGAACTCTTTTCTTTGATATAACTCCAATTAAAAGTGTCGTATGGCATTCTGCTTTTAGTGGAAACATTAGAAGTCAAAGATATAACAGGTATGATGCTCCAAATACAAGGAGAGGTTTAAATGGAGATGCTGTACCTACAGGTTATGGTTATTATAGTACTTCAAATAACAGAGATTATTTGATTGAAAATACGGTAACTTTTACTGAGAAATTTGCTGATGAAAAGTTAAAAGTAAATGTATTAGCTGGTCATTCATTTCAAAATTGGGATTATGAAGATTCATTTGTTCAAGGGGAAAACTTTCCTTCAAGTGACTTAGAGTGGTTAGTTTCAGCAGGAGAAATTAATCAAGGACGTAGTTTCTTTAAAGGAATGGCTTTAGAGTCTTATTTTGCTAGATTACAAATGTCATGGGATTCTAAATACCATTTAATGGTATCAACAAGATACGATGGTTCTTCTAAATTTACAAAAGACAATAGATGGGGGAGTTTTCCAGCAGTATCTGCAGGATGGACGGTTTCAAACGAACAATTCTTTCAAGTTCCAGCAATTAATTTATTAAAATTAAGAGGGTCATTTGGTTATACTGGTAATCAAGCAGGTATTTCATATGCATCAGGACAAAACTTAATTAGTTCAGGTGAAAATTATGATCAACAACCTGGTTTAGCAACAACAAATATTTTTAATCCTAATTTAAAGTGGGAAAGAGGAAGAGCATTTAATGCAGGTTTAGATCTTACTTTATTTAATAGATTTGATCTTAACTTGGATTACTATAAAAAAGAGACAGAAGACCTTTTAAGTAGGGTAAATGTTCCTCAAGAAAGTGGATTTAGAACAATGTTAGCTAATGTTGGAAATATTTCTAATGAAGGTTTTGAAGTTAATCTTAATGCAAGAATTATTGAAAAAGAAAACTTTAATTGGAATTTTGGAGCTAACTTTTCATATAATTTAAATAAGGTAACAAAAGTAGGGTCTGAAACAGGACAATACACAACAGGTTTTGTTTCTATTGTTAAAGAAGGTAGTCCTTTAGGTTCTTTCTTTATTCTAGAATCTGCAGGTGTTACTTCAGAAGAATATACATATAAAGATAAAGATGGTGTTGATGGTAAAACCGTTGCAGCAGGAGATATGATATATGTAGATCAGAATGGTGACGGTCAAATTACAGATTTAGATAAAAAAGTATTCGAAGGTGGTATTGCTCCAATTTATGGAGGATTTAATACTTCTATAGATTACAAAGGATTTGATTTAGGAATTAGTGGTCAATATTCTATAGGTAAGAAAGTTTATGCTTCTTATAAAGAAAGATTATTAAATGGTGGAGCAGTAGGTTCTCCTTCATTTTCTACAAACATGTTAGAAGAGATGTTAGATTACTGGACGCCTACTAATACAGGTGCTTCAAACCCAAGACCACATTTAGGAACAACCATTTCTTCTTGGAACTCGCAAAGATCTACAAGATTTTTAGAAAATGCAGACTATTTAAGAATTTCAGATATTACTTTAGGTTATAACTTCGATTTCTTAGAAGAGTCACAAGTTAAGTTTATCAAAAGTTTAAGAATTTATGCTCAGGTAAGAAACCCTTTTACATTTACTAAATATTCAGGAGCAGATCCAGAGACTAATTATGTAAATCAAACGAATGAAAGTAGTCAAGATAGGTCTGATGGAAGTAAAATTCAAGCAGGTGTTGATTTAGGAGGTATTCCTAATGTTAAGTCGTTTTTAGTAGGGTTAAATGTTAAATTTTAATAAATAAAACATGATTAAAAAAATTTCAAAAATACTTTTTATAGGAGTATTCGCAGTATTAACTTCTTCATGTACTAGTGAATTAGATATTCCTTCAGAAGCATCTCTTTCTGCAACTGCAGAACTAGCTAATGAAGATGTAGATAAATTATTAACAGGGTTGTATAAAAAATTAAGACACCCTAATAATTATGGTTATTTTGCTATTATGAACACTGAAATAATGGGAGATAACTACAAGCCTGTTAAATTTCAGTGGCCTCAAGTTCAAAATATTTTTGAAAACACTGTGCCTCCAGGAGATATTTTACTAAGTTATTTCTATGCAGATTTTTACGCTGGTATTGATAGATCTAATACTATTTTAAAGGTGTCTACAGCAAATGAAGCTCAAAAAGGAGCTGCAAGATATGCTAGAGCATTAAGCTATTTGAGATTATATGATATGTTTGAAAGAGTTCCTTTAATTGATGAAAATTATGATAGAAAGCCTATCGCACCTTCATCAAAAGAAGATGTTTTAAACTTCATCGTTGAAGATTTAAAATATTCAAAGGCTAATAATGTTAGTTTTAATATACTTAATCTTATTGATAATCAAAAAACTCCAACTAAAGAAGCTGCAACAGCTCTTTTAGCTAGAATTTATAAACTTCAAGGAAACAAAGTAGCTGCAGCAATTGAAGCAGAAGAAGTAATCGAAACTGGAAAGTTTTCTTTAGCAGTAAACCCTTTAGAAAGAGATTCAGAAGTTATCTTTATGTTTAAAGGAACAAAAGCTGAAACTGCTGGTTCTTGGGGATGGATTATGAGTCCTGAGTCTAGAACTTGGAATAATTTTGGAGCTGCAGATGATTTAACAGCTTTAGTTAAAGGAGAAGATACTAGAAGAATTTTATTTGATTTTGATGGTAAAGTAGCTAATAAAGGATATATTTATTCTAAAAAATATAAGACTGAGGATAATTCAGACTTATTAGTGTCAAGAATTGCAGAGATGTACTTAATCTCAGCAGAAGCAGGAAACACAAATAGATTAAACGAATTACAATTAGCAAGAAAGTCATCATTAACTTTAGCTGAAGAAAGACGTTTAGAGATGTCTTTTGAATGGACAAGATGGGAAGAGTTAAAATTAACAGGTGAAACATCTTATGTATTACCTTACCCAACTAGAGCAGTAGATTCTAATCCATTACTTAAGTAAATTTACTTATTAATTTATATAAAAAAAAGCTGAGGATTTATCCTCAGCTTTTTGTGTTTATATACATTAAGTATTAATGTCAATTATGGTGATTAAGGCATTTAGTTTTAGTTCTAATTCAAAAAATAAGGTGTTCAAATCAAAGTGTAAAATAGGAGTAATAAAGGTTTATACATTTGCACAACTTATACTAAAAAAAAATATTTTCATTAGTGTAATTATTTGAATTAATTAATAAGCCAAGGAGTCATTAACCTTGGCTTTTTTTATAATATTTCACTCATTTGTAATTGTAACTCTTCAGCTTTCCTTGTAGCTTTGTAAGCAAAATCTTCTTCATTAGAAGCGTAAATAATTCCTCGAGAAGAATTAATTAATAAACCTACATTGCTGTTCATTCCGTATTTACAAACATCTTGTAAATTTCCACCCTGAGCACCTACTCCAGGAACTAATAAAAAACTATCAGGAACAATTTTACGTATTTCTGAAAAATACTCAGCCTTGGTAGCACCAACAACGTACATTAAATTTTCTGAGTTTTTCCAAGACTTAGAAGTTTCTAAAACTTGTTTGTATAGTTCTTTTCCATCAACAGTTTTTGTTTGAAAATCGAAAGCACCTTCATTAGATGTTAAAGCAAGCATAATTGTATGCCTATCATCAAAAGCTAAAAAAGGCTCAACAGAATCTTTTCCCATATATGGAGCAACAGTAATAGAATCAAAAGCTAAATCTTCAAAAAAGGCTTTAGCATACATTGTTGATGTGTTTCCTATATCTCCACGTTTAGCATCAGCTATCGTGAAAATTTCAGGATGTTTTTCGTTGATGTACCTTATTGTCCTTTCAAGAGATTTCCAACCTTTTATTCCATAAGCTTCATAAAAAGCCGTATTTGGTTTATAGGCAACACATAAATGATGAGTTGCATCAATAATGGCTTTATTAAAGGCGAAAATAGGATCTTCTTTTTCTAATAAATGTTGCGGTATTTTAGTTAAATCGACATCTAAACCGATGCATAAAAACGATTTCTTTTTTTTAATTTCGTTAACTAATTGTTGTGTAGTCATGAGTTGTTGTAAAAGTTAAGCAAAAGTACACTTTTTTAACACTTTCTTTTATCTTTGTTATATATGTTTCAATATGTAATTAATAAATTTTCATACGGTTTTTTGACACTCTTTGGTGTTGTAACCGTTATTTTCTTTTTATTTAACGTGCTACCTGGCGACCCTGCTAGAATGATGTTAGATCAACGAGAGGATACAGAACAACTTCAAAATATTCGAAAAAAATATGGTTTTGATAAACCTATATTTACACAGTATTTATATTATTTAAATGATGTTTCTTTATTGTCATTACATAGTAAACAGGTTGATGATTATACGTTTTTAACTAAAGATAAATATAAAGCATTAAAATTGTTTTCGATAAGTGATGTAAATGTTGTTGTTAAATACCCATATTTGAGACAATCTTTTCAAAAAAACGGAAAAAATGTGTCAGAAGTTATTTATGAAACATTACCCAATACAGCAATTCTTGCTGTTTTTGCAATAGTAATCGCCTTAGGATTAGGTATTATTTTAGGAATTTTATCAGCACTATATAAAGATACTATTTTCGATAGCGTTATTGCGGTAATAAGTACTTTAGGTATGAGTGTACCATCTTTCTTTTCAGCAATTTTATTCGCATGGTTTTTTGGTTTTGTACTACATGAGTATACTAATTTAGAAATGACAGGTAGTTTGTTTGAGGTTGATGATTTTGGAGAAGGAACCCACATTCAATGGAAAAACTTATTATTGCCAGCAATAGTACTAGGTATTCGTCCGCTAGCAGTTGTAATACAGTTAATGAGAAATTCTTTATTAGAGACCTTGAATCAAGATTACATAAGAACAGCCAAGGCAAAAGGATTAACAATGTATCAAGTAGTTTATAAACATGCTCTAAAAAACTCACTTAACCCTGTAGTAACAGCAATTTCAGGATGGTTTGCCTCTATGTTAGCAGGTGCCGTTTTTGTAGAGTATATTTTTAATTGGAATGGGTTAGGGAAAGAAATTGTAAATTCATTAAATACGCTTGATTTACCTGTTATAATGGGGAGTGTTTTAGTAGTCGCAACATTATTTATTCTTATAAATATATTAGTTGATATTATTTATAGTTGGTTAGATCCTCGAATTAAATTAAATTAAAATGAAAATATCTTTATTTTTTGTAGTGCTTTTAACACTAAATAGTTGTGCTGTCTTTCAGCCTAAATCTTTTGACAAATATGCATTAGAGGAGAAATTGGTTACAATAAATAGAGATTCAATTACTTTAAAAGAAATTTTAGCGATAAATAAAGGTAAGCAATTGTTTATACAGGTTTTTGCAACCTACTGCCCGGTAAGTCAAGATAGTTTTAATGATGTTATTGCCTTTCAGAAAGAAAATCCATCAATTGAATATGTTTTTTTGTCAGTAGATCATTCTTATTTCGATTGGAAAAGAGGGTTGCAAAACATAAAGGTAAAAGGGCAACATTATTACATTCCTAAAAAAGGAAAAGGGAAATTAGGAGCGTTTTTAAAACTAAAAACAATACCAAGGTTTTTAATACTAGATGAAAACGGAGAAATAAAGCTTTACAAATCATCAAGTGTATCACAGAAATTGAAAAATAAAATAAAATGAGAAAAAATTTAGTATTGGTTATAGCAACCTATTTATTGTTTAGTTGCTCAGTTTATAACCCCGTAGAGTTTTCGAGTAAAGCATTGGAAGATACTTTTATATCAATGAATAACGAAGAGGTTAAGTTTAAAGATATTTTAATAAAAAATAAAGGAAAAAAAATTGTGATTGATATTTGGGCATCTTGGTGTAAAGATTGTTTAAAGGGGCTGCCAAAAATAAAGAAGCTTCAAGAGACAAATCTCGAAATTGTATATTTGTATTTGTCATTAGACAGAGGTGTCGGACCTTGGAAAGAAGGAGTTAGTCGGTTAGGAATAAAAGGACAGCATTACTATATAAAAACGGGGTGGGAAGGAGATTTTTGTAAATTTCTTGGATTAAGCTGGATTCCTCGTTATTTAGTGGTAGATGAAGAAGGTAAAATAATTATTTTTAACGAAACTAAAATAACTGACAATTTAATAACTGAGATATTAAAAAAATAACTTATTTTTAACAGTTGTAAAACTAATTTTTCCCATGAAAATAATATTATACTTAACCGTTTTTGTTTTATTTGCATCTTGTAATGCAGAAAAACCAGCCGCTTTTTCAAAAGAGGTTTTAAATGAAGAATTTTTAACAATAAACGAAGAAACAATTACGTTTAAAGAAATCCTTGCAAAATATAAAGGTAAAAAGGTAATGTTTGAAGTTTGTGCTTCTTGGTGTGCAGAGTGTGTTTCTGGGATACCACAAATTAAAAAATTAAAAGCAGAAAACCCTGATGTTGTTTTTGTGTTTTTATCAATAGATAAAACCATTTCTCAATGGAAAAAAGGAATAGAAAGATTCTTTAATATTGAAGGAGATCATTATTTCTTGCCAGCATCGCTTAAATCAGGATACGCAAAAAGTTTAGGTATTAATGATGTTCCAAGTTACATGGTGGTAAACGAAAGAGGTATTATTTCTTTAGCGAGTGTTATGGAATCGTTTGATCCAAGATTAGAGGCAGCATTAAAAGAAAAATAAGAATATAAATTATAAGGTGATTTTGAGAAAAAAGATAATAGCAGGTAACTGGAAGATGAATAACAACCTTGATGAAACTAAAAAGTTAATCAAAGGAATTAAGAAAGGGATCAAGAAAAAAGTAGACGATAATACTAGGGTGATTATTGCACCTAGTTTTGTAAACTTAAGTACTGCTGTAAAAAGAACAAAAAAATCTAAAATAGAAGTAGCTGCGCAAAATATGCATCAAACAAAAAGTGGTGCTTTTACTGGAGAGATTTCAGCTGATATGTTAACTTCATTAGGATTAAAGTTAGTACTTATTGGTCATTCAGAACGTAGAGAGTATTTCGGAGAAACAGACGAGATTCTTGCAGAGAAAGTAAATGCAGCGTTAGCCAACAAATTAGAAGTGATTTTTTGTTTTGGTGAATTATTAGCAGATAGAAAATCAGGTAATCATTTTAGTGTTGTTGAAAGCCAACTTAAAAAAGGGTTGTTTCATCTTAAAAAAGAAGATTTTTCTAAAATAATTTTGGCTTATGAACCAGTTTGGGCAATCGGAACAGGAGAAACAGCTTCTCCAGAACAAGCACAAGAGATGCATGCTTTTGTTAGAGGTATTATAAAAGATGAATACGGAAACGAAGTGGCGAATAATATTTCTGTATTATATGGAGGTAGTGTAAAACCAGCCAACGCTAAAGAGATTTTTTCAAAAGAAGATGTAGATGGAGGATTAATTGGAGGAGCTGCTTTAAAAGCAGACGACTTTATTGATATTATTAAATCGATTTAATGGATAATATTTATATAGAATATGTTTTTGAGATAACACCTAAAGAACCAGCAACTGAAATTTTAATAGCTGAGTTAGGAGAAGTTGGTTTTGAGAGTTTTGTCGAAAACGAAAACGGAGTTGTAGCATACATTCAAAAAAATGAATGGAAAGAAAACATGTTAGAAGACGTTTATATTTTAAAATCAGAAGCGTTTGTAATTAACTTTAATTACAAAGAAATAGCGCAAACAAATTGGAATGCTGAATGGGAGAAGAACTTTAATCAAATTAAAGTTAATGATTTAGTGAGTATAAGAGCGCCGTTTCATGAAAACCCAAACTTAAAGTATGATATTGTTATTGAACCTAAAATGAGTTTTGGTACAGGGCATCATGAAACTACTCATATGATGGTGCAACACTTACTTGATTTAGATGTTAAGAATAAGAAAGTGTTAGATATGGGATGTGGAACAGGGATTTTAGCAATTTTTGCTGAAAAGAAAGGAGCACAACCAATTGATGCAATTGATATTGATGCTTGGTGTTATGAAAATTCATTAGAAAACGTCGAAAGAAATGGTTGTAAAAATATTTCTGTTTTCGAAGGAGATTCATCATTACTAGTAAATAAGAAATATGACTTAATTATTGCGAATATTAACCGTAATATTCTATTGAGTGATATTGAGGTATATACAAATTGTTTGAATAAAACGGGTGTATTATTGTTAAGTGGATTTTATAGTGAAGATATTATAATTATTGATGAAGAGGTGTCTAAATATGGTTTAACATTAAATAAGACAATTAAAAGAAATAATTGGGTAGCTTTGCAGTATCAAAAAACGGCATAAATGAGTACGATAGAAAAAATACAAGAAGAGCTAGATGTTTTAATTCAGGAAACAAAAAAGCACGAAATTATCTTACATAATGATGATGTAAATACTTTTGATTTTGTAATTGATAGCCTAGTAAGTGTTTGTGATCATACATTAGAGCAGGCAGAGCAATGTTCTGTTTTAGTTCATTATAAAGGTAAGTGTGCTGTGAAAACAGGAGAGTATAAAGATTTAGAAGGTAAATGTTCTAGGTTATTGCAGTTAGGTTTATCCGCAGAGATTGTTTAATATGGAAAGTGTTTTTAGATATTACGAGTTTTCTGAATTTATGAGCGATAAATCAGAAGCCTTTTCAGGAAATGAAATTTGTTTTTCGATATTAAATGAACATCATTTTTTAATATTTGAAAAAAAGAAAGAAGCCTATAAATTATATGTTTCTAAATATAAATCAAAATTAGAAGTTGGTTTTGAACAACCAGAAATACTTGAATTGCTTGTAAATGATTATGATAAATCTAAGCCAGAACATCGAATAATTTTAAGAAAATATTTATATTAAAAACTCAAAAAAAACTTTTTTTTGAGTTTTTTTTTGAACTTATGTGACTTATCATAAATAAGAGTGTCTTATAAATGTAGACAAGATTTTGTAGTTCTAAAAAATATAGTTTAAAAAAAATAAAAGATATATCCCCTTACATAACTTCTCTGACTAAGAGAAATCTTTTTAAGAAGTATCTAAAAAGAGAAGTTTATTATTATTAAAGGGATTAAAAATAGTAGTAGTTAGTTTTTATACTAAGTTTGGTTAGATGAAAAGGCCTTAGACGAAAGTTTAAGGTCTTTTCTATTACAGTGCATTTTACAGTTCTCTTTCAGTATTATGAAAAAGAGTAATTATTTTCAATTTTAGGGCTTATAATATAACTTCATTGCTGTACAGTAAGATGACTTATAATGATGCTATTTTTAATCGTTTCTAAATATTAAATAAAAGATGTTTGAGTAGTGAGACTAAAGCAAATTATTGTTGCTCATGAAATACGTGTTAGCCTCTTGGTAATTCCGTTTTGTAAATAATAAATTAGTACACTTCTTTTTCTGTAGATTACAAAGAGTATTGACTTCTTATAGTAATTGTTTTTTCAATTTAAAAGCTCTTTTTTTGCTTTCTGTTAACTTGATAACCTCTTCTTTTTAGTTTTTTATTGTGGTATTTTTATTTAATTAACATTTTTAACACTTCATTTTATTTTTTTTAACAATAACTAAAAAATTAATTTGTGTGACTTGCTAAAAATAAAAGTGTCTTACTATTATGATTAATGTAGTAAGTATTTAATGAAGAGTAATAATTTATTTGTGAAATAGCTTGTATATGTATCTTTTTTATAGGGATTTAATTTTCTAATAAACTATAAGTTAGCTCTTTATATGTTTTTTGTGCAGTTTAATACTCGCTTAATATATGTGTTAACTATTTTGTAAATTTTACGGTTTTACCATACTTCTTTTATGGTAAAATAAGTTGTTTTACTTTTTTTATTAAATACATTGAGTAATTATTTAGGCACACTTTTTTATTGAAATATATTTTAATTGTTTGCTAGTTAGTTGGTTGATTTTTTATGAAATATAAATAAAAATATTTTTTTTGGATTTACTCAGATTATTTGTTAAATTGTTGTTAATATCTTGAGTGTTGCTTCCAATGGGGGGATCAGTTACCAAATGATTTTTTTATTAACATTTTTAGCTAATAGTTAAGTAGTCTAGCTTTTAGTAATTGGTGCGTTTTTTTTGAAAATAGTTTTCAAGATAAGTAGGTGTATCAGTTAATAGCAAACGTTGTTATTCTTTTATTGAAACCAATAAGTAGTTTAATACATAAGTTAACAGATAAATTCGATAATAATATGTTTTTTCTATTTTCAGAAAAGTCATTTACACTTAAAAAGTATTAATTTTTTTAAGAAACTGAAGTGTAATAATCATATAAAAATAAGGTGTTTAAGTATGTTTTAAATGAACACTTAAATAATATAAACACATAAATAGGTTAACTACTTATTTATGAACTATAAATCAATAACCAAAATTAATTAATCTAATCTTCTAAATTATGATTAAAAAGTACTTTTTAAAGAATAAACTATTTTTACTATTTGTTGTATTTTTATTTATAAAAATAAATACTGCCTTTTCGCAAGCAACATATAGTACAAACCCTACAGCTGCAGCAATAGCTACGGAGTTGCAATCATCAGGTATTATTATTAGTAATCCTGTAATAACATCAGGAGCAGCAAATCAGATAGGTATTTTTTCAAATGGAACTGCTGGAGCTGCTTTAGAAGTTGATAGTGGAATTGCATTTACTACTTCATCTATAGCAACAACTTTTAATAATAGCAATCTAAATAGTTATACTTCTGAAGGATTTGATGGAGGTTTTGCTTTTAATGACGAAGATTTAACAAATATAAATACGTCAGCAAACAGAGATGTTGTTGTTTTTGAATTTGATTTTGTTGCACAACCTAATTATGTAGGTGTTTTGGTTGAGTATCAATTTGGTTCAGAAGAATTTCCAGATTATGTAGGGTCAGTTTTTAATGATGTATTTGGTTTCTTTGTTTCAGATCCCACAGGGTCTGATCCTGGAGTTCCAGATGGAGATGTAAATAATAACAATACTTATGATTTTGGAGAAACACCTGCTTTAAATTTAGCGATAGTACCAGGTACTTCTAATGCGGTGTCAATAAATAATATAAATGCGGGATTTAAAGGTTGTGCACAAGATGGTGTAACCTTAACAGATTTAACGCAATCAGCTTTATATATAAATAATGGGCATAGTCTTGATAATGATGCGGATCCTAATAATTCGGCTTCATGTAGTTTAAATGATCAAGCAAAGCCTATTCATGTAGAGTTTAATGGAATAACTAAGAAATTTACAACAAACATAAACTTAATAGTTGGAGTTACTTATCATATGAAAATAGCTATTGCTGACGTAGGTGATGCAAGTTTAGATTCTGGAGTATTTGTATCAAGTGTAGGTGGACTTCCAATTATTATAACTAGTGATGATTCAGGAAGTGTTGTTACAACTTCAGGTGGTGTAGCAGTAGCAAATGTTTTAGTAAACGATACTGTAGGTATTGTAACAAACCCTCCAATTGCAGAGGTAGATTTAGTAGAAGTAAGTTCAACAAATGCAGGAGTTAGCTTAAATACAAGTACTGGAGCGATTAATGTAGCTCCAGGAACAATGCCAGGTGTATATTCATTAGTTTACAGTACATGTAAACCAGCTCCTACTAATTGTAGTTCATCTACGGTTACGGTTACGGTTTTGCCAGATAATGATGGGGATGGTATAGATGATGCTACTGATTTAGATGATGATAATGATGGGATATTAGATACAGCTGAAGGTTTCTGTGGTTCTACCGAAGTAAATCTATTAGACGGAGCGGTTAGTGTTGGTCTTTCAGTGTTTGATACTTCCAATAATACCGATTACACGCAATTACAAACTGTGCAAGGACAGCCATCACCATTAGCTCCAGAAATATTTATAAATGCCTATGATACTACAGGAGGAAGAGGTATATTTTCTTTTACATATGCAAGTCCAAAAATGGTTTCAATAGATTCAAATGGATTGTTAAACTTAGTTTTTCACCAATATGATAATATTGCAAATACGTCTGGAGGATATGTCGGTACAAATAGAAATGTTAGTATAGTAACAGATCAAGGTACATTAACAGCAACTTGGGTTATTTCTCCTGCACAGGCAACAATTCTAGATGCAGGAGGATGGGTAAAACAATCATTAACATTTGCCGTTACTCCAAATACAGATTTAGAAGTTACTAGTTTAGAAATTGACATGGAAGCAAATAGTGGAGGTACAGCTTCTACCACTTTTTTTCCAGGAACATCAGAGGTATATGCTTTAGCTATAGAGCCACTTTTTGGATGTGGTACCAGTATTGATACAGATGATGATGGAACACCAGATTATTTAGATCTAGATAGTGATAATGACGGCTGTAACGATGTTTTAGAATCAGGAGGAGTAGATGCTAATTCAGATGGTATATTAGATGGAGACGGATTTAATGCATCAGGTCAAGTAACAACTGGAGGTGCAATTTTAGGAACGAGTTATGACGGAGTAGTAGGTGGAGAAATATTAGCAGTAAATATAGATATAGATACTGCTCCCAGCAATGTTTCTACATCTGTTAGTGCAAGTTCAGTGAGTTTCACAGTTGTATCATCAGCTGATCAAGCGACGTCATTCACAACAGGAACACCTAATTATAGTGTACCAAATAACGCGACTGGAGGTTTAACGTATCAGTGGTATGATGGGGATCCCGATTCAGGAGGTACTATGCTTACGAATTTCGCTCCATATAGTAATGTGACAACTTCAGTTTTAGGAATAAATCCAAATGCGAGTTTAAATGGTAAAACGTATTACGTTGTAGCTAAACATGCTAATAATTCATGTGGAGAAAAAACTAGTGCTACTTTGTGTGTTGTAGATGACACGCTAGCTGTAAGTGATGATACAATTTGTTTAGGAGCTACAGCAACAATAACGCTAAGCTTGAGTGTTTCTGGTGTGAATTACCAATTAAGATTGGATAGTGACGACAGTAATGTAGGTTCAGTAGTAGCAGGAACTGGAGGTAATATTAATTTTAATGTAACTCCAATAGTGAATACAACATATAACATTCTTGCATCAAATGGTACTTGTAGTAGTGAACTTGTTGATAAGCCAATTGTAACAGTTACGCCAACAGTAACAATCGCCGCGTTTAGTCCAACAACGAGCACAAGATGCCAAGGAGCAGGAAATGTAACGACAACGACAACCGGAACAAATACAACCGGAATCACGTATAGTTTAGATGCCGCTTCCTTAACAGGTGGAAATAGCATCAACGGAGCAACCGGAGAAGTAACCTATGTAGCAGGTTGGAGTGGCACCACAACAATCACGGCAAGTGCCGCAGGATGTAGTGGCCCAGCAACAACGACACATGTAGTAACAATTACACCAACAGTAACCATTGCAGCATTCAGTCCAACAACAAGTACCCGTTGTCAAGGAGCAGGAACTGTAACCACTACGACTACCGGAATAAATACAACCGGAATCACGTATAGTTTAGATGCCGCTTCCTTAACAGGCGGAAATAGTATTAACGGAGCAACTGGAGAAGTAACCTATGTAGCAGGTTGGAGTGGAACAAGTACAATCACGGCAAGTGCCGCAGGATGTAATGGCCCAGCAACAACGACGCATGCAGTAACAATTACACCAACAGTAACGATTGCAGCATTTAGTCCAACAACAAGTACCCGTTGTCAAGGAGCAGGAACTGTAACCACTACGACTACCGGAACAAATACAACTGGAATCACGTATAGTTTAGATGCCGCTTCCTTAACAGGTGGAAATAGTATCAACGGAGCAACCGGAGAAGTAACCTATGTCGCAGGTTGGAGTGGCACCACAACAATCACGGCAAGTGCTACAGGTTGTAGTGGCCCAGCAATGACAACACATGCAGTAACAGTTACACCAACAGTAACAATTGCAGCATTTAGTCCAACAACAAGTACCCGTTGTCAAGGAGCAGGAACAGTAACCACTACGACTACCGGAACAAATACAACCGGAATCACGTATAGTT